>CALXLD010000023.1 GCA_944389105.1 uncultured Spirochaetaceae bacterium
GTCCATACCCAGAGAAGCCAGAGGAGGATGGACAGCCACTGTAGCATCTTCGGCATGCTTGCATATGATGATGAGGGGAATCTTTATGATGTGGAGATGCAGCGCTCATCTGCCTCAGGGGATGAGATAGGTGCGAGGGTGAGGATAGTGCTGGCAAACACGGCGTGCCATGGTAGAATGAGACCGGATCTGGAGAGCGTATACAGGGATCTTTATGAGCCAGTGGTAGAGAAGATCAGGAATCCGGAGCTCCGAGAAGGGCTTGAGAGGGCAAAAGGGAGTGCGGACATGAGCAGAAGACAGAACAACATAGTCAATGAGATGATACAGGAATGGGTAAACGAGGGAATTGCTGAAGGCGAGAAGAAAGGAGAGGCAAAGAAGCAGAACCTTATTATCAGGAATATGCTCAGCGCCAATTATCCTATAAAGGAGATTGCAGCTATCACAGATCTATCTGTTGATGACGTCAATAGAATTGCAGCAACCTTGAATCTTTAAATTAGCTTCCAGCAGCCATATCGCTGCGAGCAGATGACGCAATGAAAAAAGAGGCCGAAGCCTCTTTTTCATTTTTCAAGAACCGCCTTGATTCTTCTGACACCTGCAGAGGAGGACTGTTCTTTGAGGATATGGAAATGCCCCATATCACCGGTATGAGTTACATGAGGTCCGCCGCAGACTTCCTTCGAGAAATCCCCTATCGTGTACACAGTAACTTTCTCACCATACTTTGAATCGAAGAATGCAATAGCTCCAGCATTCCTTGCCTCTTCCAGCGTCATTGTCTCGACAGTTACAGGAAGATCTCTGCTGATTGCATCGTTGACAAGATCCTCTACCTGCTGGATTTCCTCTTTTGTCATCGGAGCAGGATGAGTGAAATCAAATCTGAGTCTTTCTGCAGTGATGTTCGATCCCTTCTGTCCGACATGGGTACCAAGAACCTTCCTAAGCGCAGCATGAAGAAGATGGGTTGCTGTATGAAGAGCAGTAGTCTGCTCACTGTGATCAGCAAGACCACCCTTGAATTCTTTCTCTGCACCAGCTCTTGAAAGTGCCTGATGCTTTTCAAATGCTTCATGGAATCCCTTTTCATCTACTGTGAAACCATGTTCAGCAGCAAGCTCCATTGTAAGCTCAATCGGGAATCCATATGTGTCATAAAGACGGAATGCAAGCCTGCCGGATATAACCCTATCCTTCCCTTTTAGGAGATTAGGAAGCATCTTCTCAAATTCCCTTTCACCCTTTGTAAGGGTAATCGAGAACTTCTCCTCCTCCTTCTCAAGCTCCTCGCGGATAAATGCCATATGCTCAACAAGCTCCGGATATGGTTCACCATAAAGCTTGATGACAACATCTGAAAGCCCTGCAAGGAATGGATGATCAATACCGATCTTCTTTCCGTGTCTTACAGCTCTTCTTATGAGGCGGCGGAGAATGTAGCCCTGCCCTACATTGGAAGGAGCAACGCCTTTCTGATCACCAAGGATGAAGACAGATGTACGGATATGATCGGAAATAATCCTGATTGAGATATCATCATCTTCATTCTCTCCGTATTTTTTGCCGGAAAGCGCTTCGATTTCACGGATAATCGGCTGGAACACCTCAGTCTCATATACGCTCTTCTTTCCCTGAAGAACAGCTACTGTTCTCTCGATTCCCATTCCAGTATCGATGCACTTTCTCTCCATTTCATGGAATGTGCCGTCCTTTTCCTTGCGATACTGCATGAAAACATCGTTCCAGATCTCAAAATACTTTCCGCACTTGCAGCCAGGCTTGCAGTCAGGGCCGCAAGCTGGACGTCCTGTATCAAAGAACATCTCCGAATCAGGGCCGCAGGGACCAGTCTCTCCTGCAGGACCCCACCAGTTATCCTCACGAGGCATGAAATAAATACGGCTTCTGTCTATTCCAAGCTCAGCCCATCTATCAGCAGCTTCGGTATCACGAGGAACTTCTGCATCTCCCTCGAAAACAGTCACAGAAAGCCTGTCAACAGGAATCTCAAGTACCTTTGTGAGGAACTCAAAGCTGTAAGCAATCATATCCTTTTTGAAATAATCGCCCAGCGACCAGTTTCCAAGCATTTCGAAGAATGTGAGATGATGAGGATCCCCTACGCTGTCAATATCTCCTGTACGGATACACTTCTGGTAATCACAAAGCCTCTTTCCTGCTGGATGTTCTGCGCCGAGAATATATGGTACAAGCGGATGCATGCCTGCTGTAGTGAAAAGCACCGTTGGATCATTCTCCGGAATGAGCGATGCACCTGATATCTGCTTATGTCCCTTCGAGACAAAGAAATCAATATATAGCTTCCTTAGCTGATCTGCTGTTATTTCCTTCATAGCTTTTTCCTTATCCGCTATATCCTATTCACCACCTTTTTCTAGGTCAAGAGAAAAGATCAGGCTGTCTCTCCGCATTCCGTGTTCTTGGCACTATCCTCTTAAGATCTTTTTCAGATGAATAGGTAAGAGCTCCGCTCTCTATATGCTT
This sequence comes from uncultured Spirochaetaceae bacterium, assembly GCA_944389105.1. GTDB lineage: Bacteria > Spirochaetota > Spirochaetia > Sphaerochaetales > Sphaerochaetaceae > Ornithospirochaeta. The sequence goes on from CALXLD010000023.1 coordinate 2,515, forward strand.
TCTTGCCCATGTATAGGAAGGAACCTCAAGCATCGATGCGGAAAGCATTGCCCTTCCTCCTGAAGCAAGTACTTTATCGAAGACAGACCATGAAGGGCCTCCGTCTTTTTCTTCTGCAAGAAATACGCTTGCTGAAATAGAGGCAATAAAGCTGTTTCTTATCATGACAAGCCATCTTTCCGTTTTCTGACAAGGCGGAAATACCGAAAGGAGGAGCCCGCTGGCATAGATCCGGCTTCTCAGCCGTGCCTCGGTTTCCGATTCACATTTTGAAATAGGTCCTGACACTACCCCTATGATCCTGCCATTGTTCTTCAGAAGCAGCTCCGCTGTCATCGCAGGAAGCCCATCATCAAGGGGAAGAAGCACCGGAATCTCCTCTGAAAGCATTACAGAGGCAGCAGAAGCAGCATCATGCCTGCCCTGCATTGACGGTCTTGGCATACCAAGGAAAGTCACCCACTTCCTTTCCAGAAGCGATAAATCCCCAGCAGCATAAATTACAGGAAAGAACTCACCCTTTTCCTCAGGGAACAGAGGGGATTCAGGAAAAAGGACCTTCGTATTTATTTTCTCACTTTCAAATGAATGGGATATCTTCTCATGAAGATCTACTATTTCATCCCTTCCCTTCCCGATAGTCTCTGAAAGAGCAGAGGCCGCACTCTCCAGAGATTCATCCGGATCAGGCAGTGCCATCAGAAGCCTGTATGAACGCTCCCGGCTTCCCGTAAGAGCGAAAATTGTCTCATAATTCACAGCTCTCGCTTTATCTGGAGTCAGAGACATTTTCTTTTTGCCTCCAGCAGTATGGAAATGAAATCAGAAATAGGAGTCTGTATTGAATGCTTTCTTCCAAGCCTGGATACAGCCCCTGCAAAATATCTATTCTCTGTCTCCCTTCCTGCGAGAAGATCCTGCAGCATTGAAGTCTTCCCATGGTCCTTCAGCGCAGTAACCCTTCTGATGATCTCCTCAGTATCCTCCTGTCTCAGTTCAATTCCTTCTGCTCTTGCCACATTCTGGACTTCCCGTGCTATAAGACGTACAGCGCGGATGAAATCAGTATTCTCGGAGATTGCCGCATAATCTGCCTCAAGTATTGCAGAAAGCGTATTGAAACAGGTATTCAGCATGAACTTCCACCATTTCTCGTGGAGGATATCATCAGGAATGACATAGCGCTGGCTGGCCTGGTCAAAAAGAGATGCAATCCTTTCGATCCTTGCCGTCCTTGAGTTATCCTTCTCTCCGAAGACTATTGTTCCGCCACCTGAGAAGCATGTGGTTTCAGTACCATTATGAACGGAGGAAAGATCCGTGATGAAAGCATACAGGACCTTCTCCTTTCCAAAAGCTTCTTCAAGCATACCTTCAGCTTCTATACCATTGAGCAGAGACATTATTACCGTCCCATCCGCCACAAAAACCCTAGCCTCTTCAATAGCATCTTCCAGCTGCATATTCTTGACAGCGAAAATCAGGAGATCTGCCTTATCTGCACAATCAGGGGTAATAAGGCTGAAGGCAACCTTCTCTCCATTTATGACAAGACCATCTTTATATCGTTCTTTTCTATCCTCATCTACTATGAAAGCTGTGTCAGCGGCTTTATCAAGCTTATAGCCAACGACCGAGCCGACTGCGCCTGCACCTACTATCCGTATTCTCATAGAACTGAGAATAGTCGAGGAAGGAAACGCATTCAAGAGCACGGAGCTCTCCACGCCGGCAAGTCTTATTGCTATTGCAAGATATGGTTTTGTGCTATCCTTGTTACATGAGTGCGGTTCTACATCTTCTGCTATCACTTATCGTTGCCTGGAATATAAGCGAGGCAATACCTGCTTTTCTCAAGCCAAGATTCCAGTCATCGCTATCTGTCTTTCTGCGTACCGCGATGCTTTACATTATATGCCTGTTTCACATTATCCCGGATTTCGTGCAGACATTCACGCTCTCATTCACAGCATTCATAATCTATATTTTCGTCTTTTATAAGGAAAACAAAGAGAAATCGGTCGCATTTTCAGTAATCTTCTTCGGAATAATAGGATCATGGTCCTTCCTGACATCCTGGTGGATCAGGCGTGTAGCAGAAGGAACTCTGCCTACGGGTATGAATTTCCTGGTCACAGTGCTTCTTGTCATACTGGCACTCCTTTACTTCAGCATCTTCCGCGTATATTTCAGACAGGTTTCAGAGAGCATGATGCTGGAATCCTTTTCAAAGAGGATGTGGAACTATTCCACACTGATAGCAATATCTCCATCGGTACTAATCCTCCTCCTTGTGATAAGCCCGCCCAGAACATTCTTCCTTCAGCAGCTCCTGACATTCTTTGCAATCACCGAGTCCACTGTTATCTTCCCCCTTCTCTACCAGATGGGGAGAAGCGCAAAGCTTTCAGAGGAAAACTCCAGGCTCCGGGCAAGAAGCGAATATTATCAGAGCATCGAAGCACAGCAGCAGGAAATAAGGAAACTCAAACATGACCTGATGAATCATTTCACGGTCATAGCCACTTATATTGACCTGAATGAAAACGAAAAAGCCCTCAACTACCTTAAGGAACTTGGAGCGAGATTCTCTGAAATAACAAAGCAGTACTCTCAGAATACAATCATAAATGCAATCATCAATTCAAAGCGGCTTAAAGCCATGACAGAAGATATAGAGCTCATTGTCAAAGCCGACATAAAATCCGGATTTGAAGCAAATGAGACAGATCTCTGCACTCTCATCGCAAACTCCCTTGATAACGCAATCGAAGCAGATCCACCGGATAGGAAAGTAGTTCTTGAGCTGCTGGAAGATGACGATAGGCTGCTGTTTTCCGTGACAAACCGTTATGAAAAGAAGATAGAGACGAGAGCTGATGGTTCGTTTATCTCATCCAAAGAAGACAAAAGCAATCATGGGCTTGGAATAAAGAACATAAAAGAAGCTGTACACAGAATGAATGGAAAGATCGAAATAACAACCCAGAACGGGGTATTCCGCATCTACGCGGAGATTCCAATAGTGAAATGAAGCATCGGACAACTCTCTCACAGCGTCTGATCATCTATTTTCTCACTGTCATGCTGGTGCCATTCGTCATCTTTGTTTCCTTCTACCTTGTTATAGGAGAGAAACCATTACGGATTGCTCTTGATAATCAGGCAGAAATGCTCATAGAGGCAGAAGCTGAGAACCTGCAGTCCCTGATAGACGAATACAGACATAAATCCTATCAGGCAGCAATCAACGGGGATATAAGAGCAACGCTGGAAAGCGGCGTCCAGCCCCAGGGAGAAGCGGCAAGAAGAATCTACTCAGTAATTTATTCAATAATGTCCGGGGACACCTACCTTGCCTCCCTCTCAATCGTATCGCTCGATGGAAATGTCAGGATCTCCACACACAGCTTTCCAGAGAAATATGACCTGCGGATCCATAGCAATGCCTGGGATGATACGAACATACTGTCAATTGCAGAGAGAAACGCATACAAAGACCAGCAATGGTTTCTATCTATAACGGACCACAGAATAGAAAATGGGCAGCAGGTAGCATTCAGCCTTCTGAGGAGAATAGATAATCTGGGCTTTGCAATAATCGATGTATACATGAATGCGCTTCCTGAAGAACTTGGAAACGGAGGTTTCTTCTCGGATATCATATTGGTGGACAACAGCGTTTATCAGGCTTTTTCCCTGCTTCACACACAGCATTTCGGTTCTTTTTCGGAGTTTCCAGCCCTAAGCAACATGGATAATCTTGCTGTAAGACCTATAGCAGGAACTAATCTGGTTATCGTAGGTGCCATGAGCATGGATATGGCTGAAACGAGCCTCAGATCCTCCCTGCTCTTCCTGATGATAAGCCTTGCATCTGGCATATGCATCTCTGTTCTTCTCACATTCATATTCTCCCGGTCGATATCAAAGCGCTTCACGATGATCAGTACGGGAATGAAGCAGTTTGAACAGGGAGATTTCAATACAAAGCTTGAAACGACCGGAATCTATGAATTCGACAGGCTTTCACTGGCATTCAATACGATGGTCAAAAGAATCGAGACACTTGTCGCAAGGCAAAGAGAAGAAGAGGCAAAGACTGCAGAAGCTGAAAGGAAAGCACTCGAAAGCCAGATGAATCCCCATTTCCTGTTCAACACTCTTTCAACGATAAAGGCACTTGCAAGACTCCATGGAGAAGAACAGATATACACTATTGCAGTAAGACTGGGAAAGCTTTTAAGGTATAGCGTCAACAACCATACATCCGATGACACTATAAAAGAATCCCTCGATCTTGCTGAAAGCTATCTTATGATACAGAAAATACGTTTCGGAGAGAGACTTTCATATACGATAAACTGCGAAAAACGGCTTCAGGATATCCTGATTCCACGTCTTATCATCCAGCCTCTTGCAGAAAATGCCATAATCCACGGGCTTGAAGGAAAGACAGGGGACTGGGAATTGTCGATAGAAGTCAAGGAAGTAAATAAAAAGCTGCTGATTTCCGTCAAGGACAATGGTATTGGCTTTAAGCCATCGGAAAAGCCGGAGGATCTTGTGAAAGAAGGACATACAGGGCTTTATAATATCAGGAGAAGGCTGGAACTGCGTTATGGGAGCAGCTTTACGTTCAATATCGATTCAGAAGAAGGAAAAGGAACGGAAGCAATCATTATTCTGCCAATAAAGGAAGGGAACAGATGAGAAAACTTGGGGTTGTCTTAGTTGAGGATGAAGAACTGATTCTCGAAGAACTGAAGCTGACCATTCCATGGGATTCTCTTAATCTGGAGGTAGCAGGAAGCGCAGGAAATGGAATAGATGGAGCAGATCTTATCCGCAGAGCTGATCCAGATATAGTCATTACGGATATAAGGCTTCCGGGCAAGTCTGGACTGGAAATGCTTGAAGAAGCTGCGGTGGAACATGGGATAGTCCTATCTGGTTATACGGATTTCAGCTATATGCAGAAAGCAATAAGGCTTGGCGTCTTCGATTATCTGCAGAAGCCTGTAGACAGCGAGGAGCTTATAGCTTCATTGGAAAAGCTCCGGGATATGATACTTGAAGAAGAGCGAAGCCAGAATGAAATAAAGGAAGACAGCGATGGAATAGCGCTTCCTGATAAGGTCCAGAACCATACCATAAGAATGGCGATTGATTTCATAAACGAGAACTATGCTGAATCAATCGGACTGCAGGACATAGCCTCGATAACCCATGTATCTGAGAACTATATCTCTTCCCTATTCAGAGAAGAGACAGGAATGAATTTCCTCCAGTATCTGAATATAGTCAGGATAAACCAATCCCTTTCGCTTCTGAAAACAACAAGCATGAATATAACAGAAATAGCATCCGAGACAGGGTTCCCGACTCCAGGTTATTTTACCAAGATATTCAGAAGATTCATGAAGAAGACTCCTTCTGAATACAGGGATTCACTGTGAGAAAAGCTCTTCTATCGATGATTTCATCGCCTGAACAGCCTTTTCAGGCTGCACAGAAGACAGCATCACAGACTCTACTGCCTCCCCTATAAGATCCTGCAGCTCTGAGGCATTAGGACCATGGTAAATCTGATGGCTTCTGGAAAAATCCGAAAGGAAAACCTCTGCAAAAGGTTTATTATGGAGCGCTTCTGATTCAAATATACGCTGAAGGGGCATGATCAGTCCTATCTCATCAAGATACTCTTCTGCATGCTCTGAAAAATATGCAGCAAGTTTCCAGGCCGCTTTCCGTGTATCATCCGGAGAATTCGCATTGACCATGAAATAGTGATAATAATACCCTGCAGCTTCTTCATTAACGGCCTCATCGAATACTGGGAAAGGAAGCACCATCCAGTCATCGGACGTGAAAAAAGCATTGTTCTGAGTTGCCATCCGGCTCTCCTGATAAAGTCCGGAAAGGCACATTGCTATCTCTTCAGAATTGAAGAGGTTCCTTGCATTGATATAGGTTGGAGAACCAAGATTCCTACCATACGGCCCCCATTCCATCATGAATGAAAGCGCATTTTCCCATGCCTCTTCATTATAGACGGCAACTTTTCCATCGGGAGATATGATATCTCCGCCAAGCTGTCTCACCATTGGAATGAAGAATGATAGATAATACGGATAGCGGAAATCAAAGCCCCGGCGTTTAAGTATTCCGTTATCACGGACAGCAAGGTGCTCTGATGCCTCGGCAATATCCTCCCATGTATGCAGTGAATAAGGATCAATTCCGGCTTCATCGAGAAGCCTTGTATTCACATACAGACACCAGTTCGTACATTCAAGAGGGAGCCCAAATACAGCCTCCTCTGTTGAAACTGTATCAAAAGCTCCTGATATATACTCAGAAAACAGATCTACTTCGCTTTCATATCCAATTGCCTCGATATCAATCTCATCAAGGAAACCGGAACCAAGAAGAGTTGATATCTCCTCTGAAGGGAGATTGAAAAGATCCGGGCCACTACCTGCCTGGAAGGCATTCTTTATTATGTCCAGCAGCTCTGAGGATTCATATTCAACCCTTACGACATCTATCCCTGGATTTTCCTGCTCAAATTCAGAAATGAGTCTTTCCTCAAGCTGCTGCCTCACCTGATCCTCATGTGTCCAGTACTCTAATTTGATGGAAACATCCTTCTCCCCACAAGAGGAGAGAAGGATGAGGATAAAAAGAGAAATAAGAATTTTAGCCCTTACGCGAATCATAGACAGCAGCACCGCCTAGGAAATAACGCGAAAGAGTGAAGAATAAAATGAACATAGGGATGGATGCCAGAAAAGCACAGGCCATCATCGCACCTTCATCTGTCATCTTCTCTTCGCTGAATTTAGTAATGTACTGCGGGATTGTCTTCATGGTCTCGCTCTGTGCAACAAGAAGCGGCCAGAGAAGGTTATCCCACTGATTACGGAATGAGAGTATGCCAAGAGTTGCGATTACAGGTTTTGAATTCGGAACAACTATCCTCGCATAGATTCCCGGTTCAGACAGTCCATCAACTCTTGCAGCATCGATGTATTCAGATGGGAATGTCAGAAGATACTGACGCATCTGGAAAACTCCGAATGCAGATACCATGAATGGAATAATCAATCCGCGATATGTATTAATCATCTTCATACCAGATACTACCATATAAAGAGGTATCATTATTGCTTCAAATGGTATCATCATTGTAGACATTATCGCGAGAAAAATCAGATTTCTTCCCTTGAATTTGAATTTAGCCAGTCCATATCCGCAAAGAGAAGCCAGGAAGATAGTAGTAAAACTGTCTGTAATAGCAACGACCAGCGAATTGAAAAGATTCCGGAAGAAGGTCGGATTATCATTATTACCCATTATTGCCTTCTGGAAATTCGTAAAGAATGTTCTATCCGCTGTCGTAAAATACTCTCTGGATGGTATCCACGAAAATGGCATTGCAAGAATCTGCTTAGCATCCATGAACGAGGCTACAATCATGAAGACTATCGGTGTAACTGTAAAAAGCAGTACTGCTATCAGAAGAACCCAGATGAGAACTTCAACTATTGAGACTTTTCCAACAAATTTGTTCATGCTCTCACCTCCTAGTATTCAACATCCTCGCTCGACCGTGTCAACCTGAGCTGGATATAAGTGAACAGAAGCATTATCAGGAACAGCACTATGGACATTGCACTGGCTCTTCCCAGACGTCCGTTTCTGATACCGGTGAAATAAATATTCATCGTGATAACATCTATCGGGAACCTTGAAGAACCTCCCTGGTAAAGCATGTACTGCGTACTGAATGTCTTCAGACACTGAAGCATTGCCATAATAGAAACCATGGCTGTTGTCGGCTTAAGAAGCGGCAGTGTTATCTTCCAGAATGTATGCCATCGAGATGAACCGTCAACTGTTGCTGCCTCATATATTGTGTTAGGTATAGAAGCAAGTCCTGTTATGAACAGAATTACAAAATACCCTATATATTTCCAGAAATAAATCATCATCGTTGATATCTGCAGCATAGTGGAATCAACCAGCCAGTTGTAATCAACTCCAGATGTACGCATCACGAAGTTGGAAAGCTGATTCACGAGTCCTCTTGGATCAAACATGATCATCCAGATTGAAGCTGCTACAACGGAAGAAAGCACGGCAGGAGTATAATACATCAGCTGGAAAAAGCCCCTGTATTTATCCTTTCTAAGCTGCATCAGGAATGTAGCGATTATCAGCGAAGCAATAATCATCGGAATGAACGTTCCGACTGTGAAAATAAGAGTAGCCCTTATAGAATTGGAAAGAGGAAAGCCACCATTATCCTTCGTAAAGATATAAACATAGTTTTCAAATCCAACAAAATCGCTTGTTCTGGATATAGCTCTGCGATTTGTCAGAGATGTGAAAAGAGCATTGATGATTGGATAAAAGCTGAATACAGCAAAAAAAATCAGACATGGAATCGTAAAAACCAATCCCCATTTTGCCTGTTTCCGCTCAATGCTGTAACCTTTCTTTGCCACAATGACCTCCTTTTATCATGGTGCCTGGAAATCCAGGCACCAAAATATCATCAGGCTTCCTCGTCAAGAATCTCCTGGCAATTTGCCTTGAGATCAAGATATGCCTGCTGTGGGGAAACACCCTGAAGCATAACTGCTTCTACTGCATTTCTAAGCTGTGCCTGGAATTCTGCAGAAGCTGCTCCGTAATAAACTACGTGGCCTCTCTCGAAGTCATTGAGGAATACTTCAGAATATGGCATGTTCCTATATGCCTCAGATTCCATAAGAGCCTTTGTCGGCTGTATAAGCTGTACTTCAGTCAGATACTCTTCACCATGTGAAAGCATGTATGCAATCAGTTCCCAAGCTGCTTTCTGAGTAGCTTCATCAGCATCTGCATTCACCATGTAATAGTGGCCATAATAGCAAGCAGCAACATCATTTACAGCATCTTCAAAGACTGGGAATGGAACAACCATCCACTCGCCGGAATCATAGAATTCAGGGTTATCAGCCTTGATTCTTGCTTCCTGATAAAGGCCAGTTGTACACATTGCGATATCATTGTTGTCTTTATTGAAGAGAGAACGGGCATTAGTGTAGGTCGGTGAACCAAGGTTAAGACCATTTGGTCCCCACTGCTGCATGAAGGTAAGAACCTTAACCCATGCTTCCTCGCCTATGATAGCTTCTGTTTCATCGTCACTTACAAGCTGACCACCAAGCTGCTCTACCATTGGAACAAGAGTTTCCAGATAATATGGATAACGGAAATCATAGCCTCTGCGGACGAGGATATCTCCATCGCGGATTACAAGCTTCTGAGAAAGCTCAACCATATCTTCCCATGTTTTTGGATAATCTGTCTCTGGATCAAGGCCGGCATCTCTGAAAACCTTCTTATTGATGAAGATACACCAGTTGGTAAGCTCAAGAGGAAGACCATACACCTCACCGTCATAAGTAACAGGATCAATCATTCCATCAAGGTAAGCATCCTTTATAGCCTGTGCATCTGCATATCCTGCTGCCTCATAATCAACAGGAGCAACACGTCCTGCGGCGATGTACGGATACTCATCACTTATGGAGAGATTGAACATCGTAGGGCCTTCGCCTGCCGCAAAGGCTGTCTGAACAAGCTCAATGAGCTTTGTCGATGCCTGTCTTGTCACATTAACTGTAACATTCGGGTGCATTTCCATGAATTCCTGAATATATCTATCTTCAAGTGCCTGTCGGTTGACATCTTCATGGGTCCAGAACTCAATAACGATCTGATCATTGCTCTCACTTGATCCTCCGGCAAATACGGAGAATGCCATAAGAAGAACCAGTATGACGGAAATTGCTTTACGCATTCCAACCTCCTTATCTTTAGTCCTTTTGTATTTTCATTCTCTAATCAGCGGCCAAAGGCGGCAATGGATGATTTTTCCGCTTTCTAAAACAAATTCATGAAGAGGTGAACTAATTGTCACAAAACCTAAACGGATGACGCATTATAATAAAAACAGTTCCTTTCATGCAGGAAAGGAGTCTCTGCCCCTAGCAAGAACTGAGACACAATGATTTCCATCCCCTGCTTTATCTAGACATCTTCGGATGAACTTGCTGAAGGCTGAAATGATGCGGATCCTTACATCTCAGAGCATTTCGTCGGCATAGAATGCAGAGAGCGGTTCAGTGATTTCCACAGGGATAGAACGCTTTGAAATGAAACCTTTAGAAGGATCCTTATCTCTTATTCTGCAGGCAACTCTGTATTATCCGTTTTAAGCTGCATATATGAATAGGTGAAATGATACTCCAGAGCTGCCCTGAATGCCTCATAATCCTTCTTCTCCAAAGCCTCAACTATCCGTATATGTTTCTGGTATCTGATATTAAGATCCTCTAAGATGAATTTATCCTTGATATATTTATTGCATGCCCAGGTTGCATCCATGAATGCAGTAAGGACATCATTGCCAAGATCAGAAAGAATTAAGATGTCCTCAGCTGAAGAGAAGTGATGTTAATCTTTTGGTGACGGCCAAAAGAGGCTGAAGCAGGTCAAGCGTTTTTAGTGATGGAGTACTTTAGGTATCTACCTCTTGAAAAAAATGGATCACTTCAGTTCATCGATTACTTATTCAGAGGGACTGGTCAGCGGCAGTGCCGCAGGCCAGAGCCCAATAATAAAATTGAAGGGCGTTGCTCACTTCCACGATGAATGGATCGTTTCTTTCTTGGCTGAATATAATCTAATGAGGCATATCGATGATGGATATGTCAAAGGGCCTCGTAGAGTATAAGCGTATCATCGGTCTTGACTTGGCAAAGAAGACCATGAAAGGCTGCATGCTCACGAAGGAGAAGAACTTCGAGGACAGGAAGATCTTCACTGGTGAGATGAATTCTGAGGGAAGGATGCATTTCATCGCGAATATCATCAGGGCCGGAGATCTTGTGGCGATGGAAGGAGGGACATCATCATTCAATTTCGCAAGGGAGATCATGGAATACTCTGAAGCGGCTGTCGTTGT
>CALXLD010000024.1 GCA_944389105.1 uncultured Spirochaetaceae bacterium
AAAAGAAACCCTTGCATTTCTTTATCTTGCAAGGGTTTAACTATTATTGTTTCGTGCCGCCTCCAGGAATCGAACCAGGGACACAAGGATTTTCAGTCCTTTGCTCTACCAACTGAGCTAAAGCGGCAATTGTTTTTGTAACAACGTGTAAGAAAATACCAATTGTATATAATAAAGTCAATAGCTTTTTATCATAAAATAAAACAATCGTTTTACCCCTTTTGACACCCTTTTGACACACTGCAAACCGATTTGTCACGCGTGTGACAGAATTGTCTTTTTCTATACACCACCTTCCCATCCCAAAGGATCTTTTTCAAGCCACATGTTGAAATATGTAACCGCTACCCCATTCTCTTTTCTCTGCCATTTCAGTGTCATAGGCTCCGTAAGTCCATTGACGCTGATTATGTCTGTTGTTCCATCATCGTTGTAGATATACACGACATAGCTTTTCAGCTCGTCTATTGTAGACTGGCTTGCATCCTTTATCCCTTCGCCATCCATAAGTATCTCTGCAATGCTGGATGAAAGCTCCATGCCCGTACCATTGATATCATTGATTATGAAACTGATATTGTTATCATCATAGAAGCCAACAACAGCATAACTAAAAGGAATAGCATTCCCTGTATACGGATGACCAACATAAGTTCCGCTTATCCAATCTGGAAGATCTATCCACCCCAATCTTCCCCAAGATGATTGTCCCGGTTGGCATGACGAAAGGATAAGGACAGCCGCAATCACTAAAATAACCATCAACGCTTTTCTTTTCATACTCACCTTCCTAGATACAGGATAACACCATTAGGCAAGCACGCCGCCGGTACTAGATTTTTCCCCGCTATGAGAATCAATCCTTAGTATCCCCTCAACAAGAATCAGGTCCTCCTCGGTAGCTGTCATGCAGTGTATGCTATTTCCATCACACGAGGAGAAAGCTCTATTTTGTTCTTATCTTTACCGATGACAAGCTCTTCTACTGTTTTGTGCAAGAAATTTGCCATGCTTAGTAGCTGCTCAATCTTTGGGAATGCGTGATTTTTTCGCTGCGTATTTACAGTGAAATAACTTATCCCAATATATTTGCACATATCTCTTAATGAACATTCAGAAGCAATCAGCTCTGAATCCACCCTTAGCCAAAAGGCCCTGCCATCAATTTCCATATTTACATCTTTTGTGGATTAGCCTCTTCTGTAAATAAAAATGCTAAAAAAGTATTTACATTTAGTTTAAAAAGACTAACAAGCAGGACTACTGGATGGTTAGAATACCTCGTTTTCCTTCGCCTAAAAGAGAGGCGCTGCATAGTCTGGCATCTTCCAAAAGAATGTCCACCAGCGTTTTATTACAAGTCTACTTGATAGAGAGCTTGAGAAGTCTACCGCTGAACCCACTTGCCCCAATGATGACAGCGGAAAGATAAGGGATGGCCTACCCGATTAGGGACTGCCTCTTCAGGAGGCTGGCCACCTCTTTCGTACAATTCATTATCCTCAATTGACTTATCTCAGAATATTCTGAAACTATGAAGTAATGAGGGATATCAGGAAGCTATACTTTTCTTCCTTCCCTTCCCGGAAACTAGAAGAATTATAGTACCAGCTAAGCTGCCGATACTTCCGATTATCATATCATTCATTGTGTCTTTCAGCCCTGGATTCTGCCAATCCCTGCCAAATATCTCCCACTCAGAAAAAAGATTTCTCTGAACATCCAGACCTGTGACAACATCAACTGTGAACTCCCCTATTTCCCATATAGCAGCACCTGCAATACCTATCAGAAGGATTATGAACAGGCAAAGCGGTGGAGGAAGCAGAGCCCTGGCAGGCTCTGGAAAGAAAACCTCAAAACAGGTGAGCACAATAAGCCCGCCCGAAGCAAAATGCAGAATCATATCGTAGAAAAAGAACCTGTGGTACAGGTCGAAACGATTACCGATATATGTTCCGACTATCGTGAAGACAAGATCCGCAGCAAGAACATGAAAACTCAGTTCAGTATGCAGAACATGACGGAAAACAGAATCAAAAGCATTGACGATGAACAAGGCAATTGCACCATAGAGAATCATTCCGGGACTGACACCAGTGATGAAATCACAGAACATTGAAACCAGCAGATAGATACTGAAAACCAATCTCACTGCAGCAAGCTTTCTATTTCTTTCCATAGAAGCCATAGTAGCAGAAAAACAGATAATTATGATTAGACAGAACTCTGACTATGATAGAAAAGGGAAACGGCACAGAAAACATCTATGCCGCCTGTAATTCTCACCCTAAAATGACTGCATCATCTGCTGTATACGACTGAAGGGAATTCTCCCGCACCTGAATACATACATAGCTGATCGGACTATCCAGGCTGGAAAAGAACTGCCGATGCGAAGAAGGAGAAATCCGGATCCAGTCACCTTCAGAGAGATCTACATTATCGCCATCAATAACGGCCTTCCCCTTTCCTGAAAGTATGAAATAGATTTCTTCATTCTCTTTGTGAGCATGAATAAATGGAACAGAAGTCCCTGCAGGAAGTGTGTTGATGCTTATTTCAGCCCCAGTCAGACCGAGCTTATCATGAAGTTCGACTCTCGCACCTTCTTCTTTGCTTATTTTCTTATATCCTTGCATTTGATTTCCTCCATATTACAGGCAATATACAAGCAAAATCATGAGAATAAAAGTACGCACAAAAAAGTAACTGCGTACTATTTTTAGAATGTGTATTAATATTATGGAATATGAAGCAGAAAAAAGATCTACCTGAGTGTCCAGTAGCGACAACCGTGAACCTGATCGGGAGCAAATGGAAGCTTCTGATAATCCGCAACCTAGCATCCCGTCCATGGCGTTTCAATGAACTAAGAAAATCACTCGATGGAATATCGCAGAAAGTACTTACATCAAGCCTTAGAGAACTTGAGAAAGATGGTCTTATTTATAGAAAGGATTTCTACACGAATCCGCCAAAAGTAGAATATGGACTAACCGAACTAGGCTCTGAACTGGAAATACTATTGGATCAGATGGCAAAGTTCGGCAATTTTTACAAACAGAAATATAGTCAGTCAGATGGTGTCAGGAATTCCCCTAGCTTCTCTTCATCAGGAAGAATGAATGTAACCATTAGCGAGACATCAGGATGGAGGGAGAAGAAAACGCTTACAGCAGAAGTCGCTATATCACACTCAGACGAAAGAGGATAATCCGATAAAGGAGCAATCGAGAGAGTTGAGTACCCTGCAGACACAGCTTTTTCAAGTATATTCTTATACGCAGAGGCCAGCCGTTCTTTTGCCCTTGTTCCATCGCCATAGGCAATTCTGTGAGTCGTAAGCACCGCCTCCGCATTCCACCTTCTGATATCAGGGAAGAACTGCAGGGCTTCATCTGTAATTGCAGCTGCGGCACTTTCATATGATGAGATATCCTCCGCAATTGCAGTCATTGTGCTGGTATCTATGGCAGAGACAAGCTCCTCGATAAACCCCTTTTCGATAATCACATCCTCAATGACAAAACCATCAAGTTCTATATACTTATCCGTGAAATCAAGCAGGAGCTGCCTGATCGGAATCCAGTCTCCATCCCCTTCAGAAAGGAATACTGCAAGATATCTTTTACCATAGTTCTCTTTATAGCTATCACGGACACGCACAGTCTTTCCAAGAAAGCAGGCTCTGCTGAAAGTATAGAAAAGCTCATCATCGAGATCAGCTCTAGGGTTCTCCCTGACCTTCCTAAGAAGATTCAGGAGCATTGAAGGATCTTTACTATTTCGCATGATGTGATTGTAGCATAATATTGCACTATGACTGTAATACTCCTTGCGGCAGGATTATCCAGCAGGATGGGATGCAACAAGCTGCTTCTGCCATTCAATGGAAAAGCACTGATTCTCTCAACTCTGGAAACCGTACTGACATACACAGATAAGGTTGTAGTCGTAACAGGCTATGAGCATGAGCATATAGAAAATGCTGTCGGAGAATATAATGTCAGAACCGTATATGCAGATAACTACAAAAATGGTCAGAAATACAGCACATTGCGAGGCATAGAAGAAACCGACGACGACTTTGCAGTTGTTCCTGGAGACCTTCCTCTCATAACCATCGATGATTTCAAAGGTACTGAAAAGCTTCTGGACACATATACAATCGCCAGAGCCTGCCATAAAGGGATTCCTGGCCATCCCGTAATGTACAGAAAGGAACATAGGGAAAAACTTCTGCAGTTTGACGGCACGATGCGTGAGTATCTTGCACAAAACAGCACAGGATTCTACGAAGGAGACATCGGGAGCATCATGGATGCTGATACTCCCGAACGCTATAGAATGCTGCTTGAGATGCAGAAATCAAACTGAAACAGAGACTTTTCCGTTCTCCATCGAAAGATGTATGAAAGATCCTTCCTGAAGCTTGCCGGAGAGCATTGCACGCGAAAGCTCATTCTCTACCTCGTTCTGTATGCATCTCCTGATAGGACGCGCACCATACGCCGGATCAAAGCCAGCTTTTGCGATATACTCCTCAACACTATCATCCCAGTCAAGATGATAACCCCTTCTCTGGACACGCTCTGCAAGCGTCTCAAGCTGAAGATGGACAATCTTCCTGATTTCCTTATCACCAAGCGGATTGAAGACGACTATCTCATCAATCCTGTTGATGAACTCAGGCTTGAACGTATGTCTGATGATCTCCATGACATTCTGATCAGCATGCTCCGGATCTGCCAGGATTTCCTGGGACCCGAGGTTTGATGTCATGATGATAATTGTGTTGGTAAAATCAACAACACGTCCCTGCCCATCTGTAAGACGCCCATCATCAAGTACCTGAAGCAGGATATTGAACACATCAGGATGCGCCTTCTCTATCTCATCGAAGAGAATCACAGAGTAAGGTCTTCTTCTTACGACCTCTGTAAGCTGACCGCCCTGATCGTATCCGACATATCCTGGAGGAGCTCCGATAAGACGCGACACAGAGTACTTCTCCATATACTCAGACATATCTATACGGGTAAGAGCCTTCTCATCATCAAAGAGGAACGAAGCCAGAACCTTTGCAAGAAGTGTCTTTCCGACACCTGTAGGACCTGCGAAGAGGAATGATCCGAGAGGTCTGTGCTCATCGCCGATTCCTGCCTTGTTCCTTCTTATTGCATTGGCAACCGCTTCTATTGCCTTTTCCTGTCCAATAACAGACTCAGAAAGGGTTTTCTCAAGATTCAGGTATTTCTCCATCTCAGATCCCATCATCTTGGCAACAGGAACACCTGTCCAGGCTGACACGACCTTTGCAATATCATCTTCGGTAACCTCTTCCCTGAGAAGTCTTCTGCCATCCTTCGTAAAGGAATTGACCTTATCCTCAGCTTCGGCAATCTCCCTCCGGATCTCAGGAATCTTACCATGCTTGATCATTGCAGCTGTATTCAGATCTCCCTGGCGTTCTGCATTCTGCTCTTCCTTTGAGAGCTTCTCCAGCTCACCTTTCTTCTCTCTGAGCGAAAGGATGGCCTCTCGTTCATTCTGCCACTCAAGATGAAGCGCATCATACCTGGACTGCATCTCGCCAAGCTCCGAATTTATCTTCTCGAGCCTATCCTTTGAGCCCTGATCATCCTCTCTTGAGAGAGCCTGTTTCTCGATTGAGAGCTGAAGCATCTTCCTATGAAGGTTATCAAGCTCAGCAGGCTGGCTCTCTATCTCCATCTTTATCTGTGAAGCAGCTTCATCGACAAGATCTATTGCCTTGTCAGGAAGGAAACGGTTAGTCAGATATCTGTCCGAAAGAACAGCTGCTGCAACCAGAGCCTCATCCTTGATTCTCACACCATGGTGCAGCTCATACTTTGGTTGGAGACCACGGAGAATAGAGATGGTATCCTCAACCGATGGTTCCTTTGTATATACTGGCTGAAACCTTCTCTCAAGAGCCTTATCAGATTCGATATACTTCCTGTATTCATCGAGTGTTGTCGCTCCAATAGCATGAAGCTCGCCTCTTGCAAGTGCAGGCTTGATAAGGTTTGAAGCATCTGTAGAGCCCTCAGCAGCACCAGCTCCGACGATAGTATGAAGCTCATCGATGAAGAGAATGATCTTTCCTTCGCTTTTAGTAACTTCATTGATAACACCCTTGAGCCTCTCCTCGAATTCTCCTCTGAATTTCGCTCCAGCTATAAGAGAGCCAAGATCAAGAGAAAGGAGGCGTTTGTCGGCAAGGGACTCAGGGACATCGCCTTTAGCGATACGTTCCGCAAGCCCTTCGACAATAGCAGTCTTACCAACACCAGGCTCTCCGATCAGAACAGGGTTGTTCTTTGTTCTCCGGCAAAGCACCTGCATGACACGCCTTATCTCCTCATCCCTTCCTATCACAGGATCAAGCTTATCCTCAGCTGCCAGCCTTGTAAGGTCCTTGCAGTATTTATCCAGTGCCTGATAACCAGACTCAGGGTCCTGAGATGTTATTCTTTGGTTGCCTCTGATAGTCTGTAATGCTTTCAGTACCTCATCTTTTGACACACCAAGCGCTATAAGAGCATCTTTTTCCTGACACTCATCAGTAAGAAGCGCAATCAGGAAATGCTCTGCCGATATATATTCATCCTTGAAATCCGCTGCAACCTTATCACAGGATGCAAGAATCCTCGCAGCTGAACGGGAAAATGTTACCTGTGCATCTCCATAAAGCTTAGGCAAAGAGGAGAGGATTCTCTCCATTGACGCTATAACAGCTTCCGGCTGCACTCCAAGCTTCTCAAAAAGAGGTCTGAGAACACCATCCTTCTGTTCAGTCAACGCAACAATTATATATGCAGGAGTGACTTCCGAATGCTTCTCCTGAGAAGCCTTACCAGCCGCCTCTTCTATAGCGCTCTGCAGCTTAAGTGTAAATTTATCGTAATTCATTTTATACCTCCAGAGTCTATATTCCGTACTTGAATCCGTACAAAGGGAATATAATAACGGAGGCGTAAATCGTTAAGAGTTTCTCAGTCCCTCTAAATAGCTTCCGATCATAATCATTGCCTCTTTCTTGTTGAAAGCCTTGAAGAAAGCAACCTGGAAGCATTCCAGCTCTGCGAGATTGAAAATTGCCTCAGCTGTGGAATCTATATCGATCTTTCTTATATGGCTGTTATCGATAGCCTGTCTGAGCAGCCTCTTGAAAAGAATAGAGAGCTTAGCTGTCCTGTGATGTATTACATCTGCGAAATCCACCCCTTCCCTTTTTGCAGATACCATCACATCCATCAGATTCATGAGAGCCTGCTCATTCTCGACAGCAGTATCAATGATATCGGAGAGGATCAGCTTCATTCTGTCTATTTCATCGCCGCCATCATTACCCCAGGCAATTGCGGAATACTTTGCAAAAAGCTTGCCGGTGATGAGCTTTACAGCATAATAATAGATTTCATCCTTGTTGTGGAAATACTGATAGACAGTTGGTCTGGAAATTCCGGCGGCCTCCGCAATAAGAGAGAGATTTGAATCGTGATAACCTTCTTTTGCGAACACTTCAAGCGCTGTGCTGAGTATTGTGACTTTCCTTTCCTCGTGATCTATCTTTTTGGGCATAACCGCATGTTAGCATATTTTTCTGAAAAATACACATGTACGGAAAAATGTAAGGAAAAAATAGTTATAATGTTCTCATGGCAGAACTCATCCTTTACATCACGGCTATGGCGATAACCCCTGGGCCCAATACCATTCTTTCAATGGCGAACGCTGCAAGGACCGGACTCAGGAAAGGCATCAGGCTGAATCTGGGAATGCTTATAGGGATAACAGCAGTCACTCTTCTGGCATGGGGTACTGCGGAGCTTCTATACGCGATAATTCCAAAAGCAGAAATGGGTATGAAAGCAATCGCTTTTGCATATCTTGTCTTTCTTGCTATTAAAATGCTGCTGCCTAAATCAATAGAAGAAGGAGAAGGAGCAACCTTCATCCAGGGGCTTCTGCTTCAGCTGGTGAACGTAAAAGTCTATCTTCTTGCCATTACGGCAATCACGGCATATATAATGCCGCTCTCAGACTCTGCAGCAGAAACGGGATTGATATCTCTTCTGATACCTGCAATCTGCTTTCTTTCAGGGCTTGTATGGGCAATAGGAGGTTCGCTGATAAAAACATTCTATTTAAGGCACAGCAGGCTGCTATCCATATTGTTCTCGCTGCTTCTTCTATGGTGTGCCGCAAGTATCTTTTTCTAACCTTGCACTTATTCGAAGAGTGAGATAGATTTCTTATGTTCAGTTTTAGCCTGCATAGCATAATGGATAGTGCATTCCCCTCCGGAGGGAAGGATGGCGGTTCGATTCCGCCTGTGGGTAGTAAAACCTGTCAGATCTGGAAATTTCTCTGCTATTATTCACATAGAGATGAAAGACAGAACTTACATAGCAATTGACCTTAAATCATTCTATGCATCGGCTGAATGCCGGGCTCGTGGCCTTGATCCGCTTGATACGAATCTTGTCGTAGCAGATACAAGCCGTACGGATAAGACAATCTGCCTTGCAGTCTCCCCTTCGCTCAAGTCATATGGGATTCCTGGCCGCTGCCGCCTGTTCGAGGTAAAGGAAAGACTCAGGATAATCAACAGCAGAAGAAAGCATGCAGCTTCGGGAAAATCATGGTTCAGATCGGAATTAGATAGGAATCCTGCTCTTCAGGTAGATTATATAGCGGCAAAACCTCGGATGGCTCTCTATATGAAGATAAGTTCGGAAATATATGGAATATATCTCAGCTACATAGCTCCGGAAGACATACATGTATATTCAATCGATGAAGTATTCATAGATGTTACGGACTATCTTCAGCTTTACCATCTCTCTGCCCGAGGCTTCGCTATGCGCCTCATACTGTCCGTCCTTGAGAAAACAGGAATAACAGCCACAGCCGGAATAGGACCGAACATGTATCTTGCGAAAGTTGCCATGGATATAATGGCGAAGCATATTGAAGCAGATGCAAATGGCGTAAGGATAGCGGAACTGGATGAGATGAGCTACAGGGAAAAGCTATGGGACCATCAGCCGCTTACCGATTTCTGGAGGGTCGGACAGGGCTATGCAAAGAAGCTCGAAGAACACAGGCTATACACCATGGGGGATATAGCAAGGTGCAGTGAAGTAAATGAGGAGATCCTGTACAGATTATTCGGAGTGAACGCAGAGCTTCTTATTGATCATGCCTGGGGATGGGAACCCTGCACTATGAAGGATATAAAGGAGTACAGGCCCGAATCCAGCAGCATTGGATCGGGACAGGTACTGCCATCTCCTTATCCATTTGAAAAAGCCCGGATCATCATCAAGGAGATGGCTGATGCACTTTCCCTGAGCCTAGTGGAGAAAAGGCTGGTAACACAGCAGATAGTCCTGGCCGTCGGATATGATTCAGAGAATATGAAGAAATCATTCACGGGACTTACGAAGCAGGATCACTACGGAAGGATTATTCCTAAAGGTGTCCATGGCTCTTTTTCATTCCCTTCTCCTACATCTTCCTCGAAGGAGTTAATAGAAGCCGCAATAGACATATTCAGCAGCATAACAGATAGATCGCTCCTTATAAGAAGAGTATATCTGACAGCAATGAAAGTCATAGATGAAGAGACAGCAGGAAAGATGGGGCAAGGTGTCCAGCTGGAGCTCTTTACAGATATCAGCGAATATGAGGAAAGAAAGGAAATAATGAAAGCTGAAACAGAGAAGGAAAGGAAACTCCAGGATGCTACCCTGCTGATAAAAAAGAAATACGGCAAGAATGCGCTTCTCCGGGGAATAAGCCTTGAAGATGGTGCAACGGCAAGAGAGCGCAATGAGCAGATTGGAGGTCATAAGGCATGAGTAAGTATGATGACATCATAAACCTGCCTCACCATGAATCAAAGACGCACCCAAGGATGCCAAGACCTGACAGAGCTGCACAGTTTTCCCCTTTTGCGGCCCTTACAGGATTCGACAGCATCATAAAGGAAAAAGAAGCCGTGGGAGATAAGAGAATCATGCTGGATGAAGAGGCAAAAGCCGAGCTAGACAGGAAACTCAGCATGTTTCTGAAAGATGGGAACAGCCCTGCCGTCACTATTACATATTACTGCAATGATGAAGATGCAGAAAAAGGAAGATACCTGAGCATTACCGGAAGAATCCGGGAAATAGCAGAGGAAAGAATCATACTTGATACAGGGCATCAGATAATGATTGAGGACATCCTGGACATAGAGTGAGCCCCACAAAGGGTGAGGCTTCACTCATCAGCATCCTCAACGCTCAGAAGCTCGACATCGAATATGAGAAGAGAATTAGGTCCTATTGAAGCCGGAGCATTAAGACCGTACCCAAGTTCAGGAGGAATCCAGAATCTGTAGCTGTCACCAGTCCTCATCAAGGACACTCCTTCACGGAAACCTTCAATCATGTTTCTGAGATCGAGCACACTCGGGACACCCCGCTCATATGAAGAATCAGCGAGTGTACCATCAAGAAGGGTAAGGCTGTAATTCACCGTAACAACAGAGTCCTGGTCTGCCTCTTCTCCGTCCCCTCTTTCCATTATTTCATACTGCAATCCGGACTCCGTGGTAATCACGCCATTGCGCTGGCCATTGACCTTAAGGAATTCCTCTGCATCCCTCTCATTCTGGCTGCTTACCTCGTCGAACTGCTGCTGGGCCTGAGCCATGCGTTCCCTCTGGTACATGCTGGCGATTCCATTCATCTCATCCTGCGTGAAGAACGAGGCACCGGAACCATAATCAAGAACGCCTCTCGCCACATACTGATAATCGATATTATCCCCATATATGCCCGTCGAAGATGCGAACATATAGCCGAACACGTAGCTGAAAGCCTCATCAAGATCAACAGGCTCCGAAAGTCCATAGACACTCTCACCTGTCATCTCCGGAATAGCTTCACTCTCTCCAGCTACTGCAATACCTCTGCTGCATGAAACGATAAGAACAGCAGAAAATAGCACTAATGCAACTTTCTTCAGCATTCTAGTCGCTCCCTATATTTCACCATAAAAAGATTAGCTAAAAGATTTTCAGTAGTAAAGATTAAAAAAAGGCCAAATCAACGCTTGAAATGCAGTTTTCCGCCATTTTTCACAATCAGGCAGCACAATAAAAATATTAATATTATTTTTATCCAAATATCAACAAGAAGATTCCATCCTCTACAGGGTGAAGATGAATTGTTAAAAATGTTGGCATATATAATCTGATATGATATAATGAATTATGGACGAATCAACACGCATCGAGAAGAATAATGCAATCAAGGAGCACGGCAAGGAAACCCGTGCCCGACACGCCTCGATGCGTCCTGTTGCCATTGAAATGAAGCTTGACCTGAAATGCCTTAGCAGGGCAGAACAGGAAAAGCTCTGGCACTGCTTCACCCAGTGCCGCTAGCTGTGCAATTACCTCATTTCACTTTCAGGTGACGATTTCAAAACATTCAATACGAGAACAAGAGACATCACATCCCTGGATAAGGAAGGTAATCCTGTTTCACGCTGCCTTACAATGCCTGCAAAGTTCATCCAGGCGGTATACTCATCCTTGAAACAGGACATGGCCGCTCTTGCCGCAAAGCGTGAGAAGACAGGAAAGAAGAACGGTAAGCTGAAGTTCAGAAGCGGATACAATGCAATAGAGCTTAATCAGTATGGGAACACCCACAGGATTCTCTTTGGCAATGATGGCAACAGGAATGGGAAGTACAGGAATACTGTCCACATAGCAGGCATCAAGCGGCCCATAAGGGTATTCGGGATGGAACAGATACCCGGTGATGCGGAATATGCCAATGCGAAGCTGATGAAAAGACCGTCAGGGATATACCTACTGCTTACTTGCTATGTGCCAAGGGATGCGAAGCGCGATGGAAAGGAGGAGAAGCCACCGATCGGCCTCGACTTCGGCATAAAGACAACGATAACCACCTCCGAAGGAGATAAGTACGATATATCGGTCCGAGAACCGGAACGCCTCAAGGGGCTGCAGAAGAAGCTGGCCCGCCAGAAGAAGGGTTCCAGGGGCTGGTATGATACGAAACATCTCATCAGGAGAGAATATGAGAAGCTTTGCAACAAACGCAGGGCAAAGGCCAATCAGGTATACCATGACATCGTCACGGGAAGAAAGCTTATCGTCATGCAGGATGAGAATATCAAAGGATGGCATAAGGGACTGTTTGGAAGGCAGGTGCAGAACTCAGCACTGGGGACGCTGAATGCAAAGCTCAGTGCAAATCCCAATGTGCTTGTCGTAGACAGGTTCTTCCCGTCGACGAGGATGTGCCTCCGGTGCGGAGTCATCAATGAAGGCATCACGCTTTCTGACAGGATATTCACCTGCAGATGCGGATACACTGAGGAGCGTGATATGAAAGCTGCAAAGACACTGCTTCTTGCAGGAAAGCATAAACGATCCTGCACGCTTGCGGGACGCAAGTGTCCTCCGGAGGAGCGGAAGTCAGACTTCGATACCTCGTATGAGATATGGGAGCATTCTGCGAGACGCCCTGAGAAGGGAAAGAGCCCGGAAGCTCCATCCTCAAGCATCAGCTAAGATGGAGTAGTTCACCTGACGATCATGGAATCTTCTACCGCTTCAGCCTGTCCTTCCCTGCTTTTTCTGCCCACATTTCTGTATAGAACGAAAAGTATCCGTACCTTCTGAAAAACCCGAAATGGTAGAGGACAGCCCAGAGAAAAGAAGGAAGCCCGATAACAGCAAGATAAAGCGGCCCGAGAACGAGACTCTGCCTAGTATGACCATATTCATGGTTCAGCATTGGAAGGGAGGCATTTCCTGGTACAAGACAGAACCAGCCAAGGGAAATGCCGCTGGAAAGACGCCATTCATAGAACCTTACTCTGCCTATCCGCCTTATCAGGCGGCCCCCAAGAAGCAGACGGAGGATAAACCCCATGGCTATCTGAGGGAACTCCCAGACAAACAGCAGAAAGCTCATCTTAGATCCCTTAGAGCAAAAAAGAGTGCATGTAACCCTGCAAGCAGCCCGAATACTATGAAGACAATCCTTATATCCAGAATATCTGCAAGAGGAGCCGCAACCAGCAGGCCACAAGGAATTGCAGAGGATGTAACAACTGCAAGAAACGACATAACCCTTCCCATCATTTCCACCTCACACTCATCCTGTATTTCCGAGTTCATAAAAGCAGTATAGCGAGGAGAGACAAATCCTATAATGGCATTTATCAGCGCATAGAGCATGAAAAAGGGAGAAAGACCTGCCACGACAAGCATCAATGCATATACGAAAAGGCTTACTGCTATTCCCCGCTTCCTGTTTCCTGTATAGACACCAAAGGAGAGGACAAGACCTCCCGCAACCATCCCGAAGCTATATGCTGCTTCAGATAATGCCAGAAGCGACTCCCCGCCACCATGAACACGTGCAACGAGAAGAGGCGTAAGAGCCGCCCCGGGGCTTATGAGGAAAAGCGCGATGAAATGGAAAACAAGCATCTTCCGTATAAGAGAATCCGAGATGGCATATCTGATACCAGAGGATAACGAAGAAGAGCTAGAGAGGTTCTCAGGAAGATGCAATGGAATCAACGCGCATATTGCAAGCAGCGCGGTAACAGCATCAATTGCCATCAGCCCGGAAACACCGGCAGCAGGAAGGAGAAGCCCTGCAAGCACGGGAGAAAGAAGCATCACAGCAGAACTGAGCAAGCCTCTCATCCCATTCGCCTTCTCCCTTCTTCCGTCTTCCGCCATCAGCGCTACAGCAGAGTCCACTGCAGGAGACTGCAGTCCTGAACAAGCAGAGCGGATCGCAAGGGAGATGATGAAAACTGCAATGCTATCTCTTCCATATGAGATTGCAAGAATAAGGAATACCGCAACCAATGAAGAAACTGCATCCGAAAGGATGATTACGCTCTTTCTCTTCCTTCCATCAGAAAGAACACCGGAAAGCAGCATCAAGGCAATCTGCGGAATAAACATGGCAAGAGAAGACAGAAGCAGTACTTTCCCGGAAGAATAATCCAATGTAAGCGTCCAGATTATCCCGAACTGCGCAATCGAAGAGCCCAGAAGGGAAACTGCCTGCGGAAGGAGAAGAAGCAGCAGCTTACCCATTGAAAAGATTACCCCGGGAATCAATTATGCATACTACGGGAAAATCAGAAATCTCAAGTTTCAGAAGAGCTTCAGGGCCAAGTTCAGGATAGGCAATTATCTCCGAGCTTCTTATTCTGGAAGCATATAAGGCCCCACAGCCTCCATATGCCTGCAGATACAATCCGCCGCATTCCTTTACAGCTTCCCTCACAAGAGGTCCTCTAGGCCCCTTCCCGACCATTACCTTCAGCCCTGCTTTCAGGAGAATGGGAGAAAACGGATCCATCCTCGCGCTTGTAGTCGGCCCGGCTGCACCTATGACAAAAGAAGGAGGTGCGGGACTTGGTCCCATATAATAAATCGCATTCCCCTCAAAATCAAAAGGAGGCTCTCTGTCAATTGCCTCGCAAAGCCTCTTATGGACCTGATCCCTTCCGACATACAGAGTTCCGGAAAGAAGGACATCATCCCCCGCATTTATAAGCTTAAGCTCTTCCTCTGCATATGGAAGATGAAGGCTCTTCATCATATTTCCCCCTTTCTGAAGCGTACTACAGCCTTCCGTTCAGCCCAGCAATTCACGGTCATCGCAACAGGCAGACCTGCAATGTGAGTAGGTTCAGTAAGGACGGAGACACCCAGAGCTGTCGGCCTGCCCCCAAGCCCTCCCGGCCCTATATAGAGTTCATTCACTGCCTCAAGGATCCTATTTGAAAGCACTGTATCGTCAGAGCTGCGGAAAAAGGCTTTTTTTGACAGAAATGCAGCTCTGTCCATAGTTCCTCCGATTCCTATTCCAAGGAATACCGGAGGACATGGTTTACCACCAGCAGCCTTCATCATCTCGACAACAGCATTCACAACTCCATCTTCCCCAGCTGTAGGATTGAGCATCCTCACCGATGAGCAGTTCTCAGAACCGAATCCCTTGAGAAGGAAAGACAGCTCAACATCGTCTCCATCTGTAGTTTCATAGAAAATGAAGGCCGGAAGATTAGTACTTGTATTGCTTCTCTTCCTGACAGGATCGGAGACGATGCTTTTCCGGAAAAAGCCTTTCTCCGAGGCTTCTGCCGCTCCCGCGAGGATAACTTTCTCGATATTTCCGATGCACGCATCGGAGTTTCTTCCGATTGAGGCAAGACACCAGAATGCCCCTGTATCCTGGCACATCGGAAGCCCAGTTCTCCCTGCAATCTCAAGATTCTCCTTTATCGCAGAAAGGACACTCAAGCTTTTTCCGCCTTCCGGTTCTGCATTGAGAATCGCTTCTTCAATCTCCGCAGGAAGCTTTCGTGAAGCATTTATAAGGCTTTCACTTACCCTCTCTGCAGCTTTCTGCAGCATCCCCCTGTCTTGTATCATTACTTTCCATCCTTTCCTCCAGCCTTCTGAGGAATTTTGATTTATCCGGGAAGACTCTTGGAGCCAGCAATCTATGATATGGCGTTTCGGAAATCAGCCTTTCAATGATGATATCAGCAGAAAGATGGCGAAGAAAGAGCTCCGTGCTCTCAAGAGTCCTCTCCTCACCCATCACCGTACAGACTCCGGAAAGATAATCATCAGCCAAAGCAGTCCCCCCGGTGATATGAAGATTATGGATCTTGACAGCTTCTGCTCCAGAATCATTCACAGCTCTGGCTGTCGCGATGAAATCCTCTCGTCCTTCTCCAGGCAATCCCAGAATGATATGCACACAGACTTTCAGGCCATGGTTCTTGATCCTTCTGACTGCATCCATATACTCAGCAAGACCATGCCCTCTGTTTATGCTTCTCAGCGTATTGTCATTAGCGCTCTGCAGACCCAGCTCAACCCACACATCCCTCTCTTCCGTTATATAAGACTCCAGAAGATCCAGAACATCCTCACCCACGCAATCCGGGCGTGTAGATACAAGAAGTTCCCTGAACGGAAGAACGGAAAGCCCCTCATCATATATCCGCTTTAGGTTTTCCGGATCATCATAGGTATTTGTCCAGGACTGGAACGAAAGGCTGAAAAGCCTGGCTTTATAACGGCGGGAAAGAAATTCAGCACCCCTTTCAATCTGCTCTCTGACAGAAAGAAGCCTGGGAAGTATTGTGTCGGCCGTAGCCTTGTCATAGGATGCTGTCCTCCTGAAGCCGGACTCAGCAACTCTCTGGTAAACTGCTATCGAACCAGTACCATCACAGAATGCACAGCCGCCATGCTTTGTCTTATCACGGTTGGGGCAGGAAAAACCTCCATCGACACCTATTCTATATACAGCTTCCCCATACTTTTCCCTAAGATATGAGGAATAAGTCTTCCACCTTGAATACATTACTCTATCCCGACCATGAAAGAAACACGCGGTGTCATTGAGATATGGAGAGCGGCCTTTATCTGGCCGAATGAAGTAGCAACCCCGACTCCGACATATCCTCCGATATCCATCTGGCTTCTATCCAGGGAAAGCTCAGAGTATGGGATCAGATCCCTTGAAACAGCAAGATCATCATGTTCTCCTCCGAAGGCTTCAAAGAAAACTCCGGCATCCACAAATATCGAGAGAGGAAGAGGAAGGCGGATACCTCCCATAAGATAGATATAATCAGAAGCAGCTATTCCCATATTCGTCGAGACATATGCATCGGCAAGATCCGCATTACGTCTTATAGTAGCCGTCTCTCCTGAGAAGATGAACTTGAATATATCAGTAGGCCCGAAGCTGCCGAAGACATCTGCCTTGAATGCATAGGCAAGAGAAGGTGAAGGGAAATCCCCGCCGAACTCAAATGTGAGCTTAGTCTCCAGACCATTGCCCGAAGCATCTGTTCCATCATAGGCATCGTAAACAAATCCCAGCCCGATATACGGGTAGATAACATGCTTACCCAGATTATTTCCAAGATATGTATAACTGAAACCTACGACAGCATCGAGGCGGAAATCCCGTAAAGGGAGATATCCGATTCCGGCTTTGAAGAAAAGCGAGACATCATTGCTGAACTCGTAATCAATTGTTCCCGGAACAGAATTATAAGCCTGCTGCCCATATTTTATCCCTGCATCCCCATAAAGGAATGCAGATGAGAGGAATGGATAAGAAACCCCGGCTTCGACCGTTATTCCCTCATTTACAACAACCCCATATGTGAAATCAAGCCGCTCAAGAAGGGCAATCCGGCCGGAGATAGTGAAGTCAGGAGTATAGGCAAAGAATGTCTTTCCATCGTTCTCGCCATTATACCGGACGCCTATTCCGCCTGTAAGACCTAGATGGATACTGCCGGAAAGCGAAGGATAACGCTCGCCCATCACATATATAACACCATCCGATATCTCATAGGTAACAGCTTTCAGGCCCTCATGTCTTCTTATATCATCAAGTGTCCTTTCAAGCTCCGTAATTGTCTGATAATCCATTGGACGGCCTTCATAAAGGCGGAGCATCGAAAGCGCAGAAGAAGGAATAACATCATCGATTATCACATGCTCAATCGCAGCAGCAGGAAGCGAGCTGTAGCTTTCTCTCTCCATCGGCAGCCACCTGGAAAGCCTCCTCTCCAGCTCATCAAATACCCCCTGATTCTCTGTAACAGCAATCTCACCGGTTTCCAGGATCTCTTCACCTGATCCGAACGACATCGATGAAAAATCGGAGGTATCGGGAACAATCACCCAGTCAGCTTCATCGTAGTTCTCAGCTGAGTTAGGTTCCGTCAGGTAATCAGAGAACTGCGAAAATGTCCCTGAGAGGGTGCTCATGTCATTAGCATGCTCGCCATGTATGTGCCGGGCATCGTTCACATCGACCGCCAGGACTATATCAGCCCCAAGATCTCTGGCAATATCTGTCGGAAGATTATCCTCAAGACCGCCATCCATGATATAGCTTCCATCCTCAAGCTGGACGGGCGCAAAGATCACGGGGATAGCCATTGATGCACGGACTGCATCAAAAAGAGAGCCTGTTGAGAAAACAACCTTCCTGTTGTTTGTTATATCGGCACCTATCGCTCTGAATGGAATTGAAAGATCATCAAAATCCTTTACGGAAAGTACCTTTGAAAGATACCTGCGCAGGAATCCATTTATGTACTGGTCATCAATAAGACCATTTGAAGCTCCTATCCCGGACGAACCGAATTCAACGGTAAGGAGATTCGTGTCATAGTCAGTAAAAGGACTTGGTATAGTATCCGAGCCTCTGACCGCATAAAGGTGGAGGAAATAGCTCATCAGATCAGTCTCTTCGACAAGCTCCTCTAGCTCTTCCCCAGAATACCCCGCGGCATAGAGGCTTCCTATAACGGCTCCCATGCTCGTTCCTATGACCATATCAGGAACAATCCCGCGGCGATCAAGCTCCTTCAGGATGGCAATATGAGCAATGCCTTTAGCTCCGCCTCCGGACAGAACCAAGGCAAAACGAGGACGGAATATTGAAGCAGGAAGCATACTTAATACGGCAGAAAACAGAACCAGAAATACCAGAATCTTCCTCTTCATAAACACCCCTATTCAAGAACTTTCCCTATTGCATCGCGCCTGCCATTGATAAATGAGGCAGCATCCATTTCCTTCTTCATTGGCGGAAGAACACGGCTTATATAGATATACCCATCACAAAGGGCTACCTTAAGTCCCTTGCCTTTCTCATATGAAACTATAGTACCTGGCTTTTCAGCAGGAACGGTGCTTTCAATCCCGAAAGCGCTTCCATAGACACCTGTTATGTACAGAGGAGAGCCATCCAGAAGCGCATAAGCCTTAGGCCATGGATAGCATGCCCTGATCTGGGAGTGAACAGAAAGCGAGGTATCAGAAAAATCTATCCTTCCTGCTTCCTTTGTCACAAACGAAGTGAATGAAGGCTCCCCTGTCTGGCAGACTGCCTTTCTTTCTGGATCCTTCAGTACAGAAAGAACAAAATCAGGAATAAGGGAAGCTGCTTTCTCCGAAAGTCCTTCCTCTGTCTCCGTACCATCAAGAGGAATCCTGACTGCGTTGAAAACATCCCCCTCATCTACCCCAAGCCCGATCTTCTGCAGGGAAATACCAGTCTCCCTATCGCCGTTCCGTATCGCCTGATAGATAGGAGATGGTCCACGATAGAGAGGAAGAAGAGATGGATGCACGTTGAAGGTCTCAGAGAAAATCGACAGGAACTTCGGCCCGAAGATCTTTCCATAGCAGAAAGAGAGCAATGTGTCCGCTCCATATGAAGCAATATGCTCACGCTCCACCCTCTTTATGCTCTCCGGCTGATAAACCTCAAGGCCGAGCTCAGCAGCCCTTACTTTGACAGGGGACGGAACAAGAGCCTTCCCCCTCTTCCCTGGAGCATCGGGGGCGGTTATCACAAGTGCAATAAGCCCCTCTGCAGCAAGAGCTTCAAGAAGGGGAACAGCAATAGAACCTGTCGCTGCATAAACAATTCTCATCAGACCCTCGCTTTCTGTCTGCGCCTTATTCTGTTTTTCTTCTCGTAGGCACGGATGACTTTATCTCTCTCCTTCTCATCAAGGTGATCTATATAAAGCTTACCATAAAGATGATCATTTTCATGCTGGATCACCCTTGCAAGAAGGCCATCAGCCTCAATGGTAAAAGCCTTTCCATTGACATCCTGAGCCTGGATTGTAACACGGAGAGGACGGACAACATCATGATATACACCAGGAATCGAAAGACAGCCCTCTTCATAAACACCTGTTTCAATACTCGTTGCGATTATCGAGGGATTGATAAACACAATAGGCTTTTCACCCCTGATATGTACAACGAAGATTTTCTTGGAGACTCCGACCTGAGGACCAGCAAGCCCGACCCCGTCAGCCTCTTCAAGAGTATCAAGCATAGCATCTGACAGCATCCTGACAGCTTCATCGAATTCAGTTATATCCGAACACTTTTCGGTGAGAACTTCATCTCCTATTTTATATATATCCAACATATTCAAGGATGGTATACTTCCCTTTTATTCTTGGCAACAGACCAAAGCAGCCCGTTTCTCTATAGAATATGCCTTAAAATAAGCTTCCTCCAATGGGATCCAGCGTGTTTCAAATACCTTCGCCTTATCCTTGCCATTTCTTAGGCAGATTCTTCTCA
Organism: uncultured Spirochaetaceae bacterium; assembly: GCA_944389105.1. GTDB lineage: Bacteria > Spirochaetota > Spirochaetia > Sphaerochaetales > Sphaerochaetaceae > Ornithospirochaeta. The sequence continues at coordinate 20,252 of CALXLD010000024.1, forward strand.
TCTGCTCCTCTTTTCCGATAGTGAGGAAAACAGAGAAATCATAGTATTTCCCAAATCGCGGGCTGAGGCTGTATGCACCCTCGACAATCACGGGCTTTGCAGTATCGATGAAAACAGGAACAGGATCATAATCCATTTCCGAGCAGCTGAACTTCCTGTAGGAGAAAGGCTTCCCGATTCTGAGGTTATCGACAACTTCCTCTAAAAACCTTTCATAATGAACATTTCCACCCGCTTCGCTATAGCGCATATCGCTTCTTAGATCAGGAGGAAGGAAGAAATCATCCATATGAATGACACTCCCCTCTATCTCTGCAGCGAGAAGGGAAGAGAGCGTAGTCTTTCCGGAAGCGGACCTTCCGTCTATAGCAATAACCCTGGTTTCCTCAGAAATGAGCGAAAGTATCTCAGAGAGCGCACTCAACCCATCTTCCTCCCGGTAAATCCTGCTTTATTGAGAGCCGCTGCTATTATAGGAATCAGGACAAGCTGCATGACAATTGCAGGGAAGCAGGAGATGAAATAGCTGGAAATCCACATAGGAAGAGAATATGAACCACGCGCAAAGATGAAGGCTCTGGCACATCCTGCTGCAATACGCCCGAAAAGCATTGCTATCAGCAAGCTGATAAGCACATTTGCAGTAACCTTCTTCGTTTTCACCACTGCCATCATCAATCCAGCCATAAAACCATAGCATCCAAGCTCCACCATCATCTGCGGCAGCATTGGCGCACCTGGCATTCCTGTAAAAAGGGATGAAAGCAGAGGTCCTGCTATTCCGCAGAGGAGACCAAATGGCCATGAAGTGAGAATCCCGCAGAGAAGCACCGGCAGATGCATCGGTGAAAACAGAACCCCGCCATTCGGAATTGCATGGAAGGCCATTGGCAGTACGACACAAAGCGCAATGCAGACAGCTGTTGTCAAAGATTTACGAAGTATGGACATTGAAAACTCCTTTCAGCGCAATGGCGCCGAGCAATATCAAAAGGGAGAAAACGAGAGAAAGGCTCTCCCGCCTCCCGAATGCTATTCTTATCTTCCTCTTCCTTCCCTTCTCTCCTGTATATCCCCTGGCTTCCATTGCCGAGGCAAGCTCATCTGCTCTCCTGAAAGCCGAAAGGAATAGAGGAAGAGCAAGAGGTATCAGCGAGAGAGCCCTGTCCTTAATCTTCCTTCCTCCAGGAAGAGCTCCTCTGGCTCTGGCTGACAGAATGATTGATTCGCCCTCAGATGCGAGAACAGGAATGAAGGAAATCGCTATTGAGATAATCGAGGAAGCCTCATCCACTGGAATCTTCAGAAAAGAAAGAGGATGGAGGACCGTCCTGAGCCCATCTGTTATTTCAACAGGTGTGGCAGTTGCTGTAAGTACTGAAGAGAGAGCTGTAAGCAGCATTATGCTCATTATCATCCTGAGACCGAAGAGAACCCCATCCAATGAGAATGTCACTATCCAGAAGGAAAAATACGGACGCTCAGATGGCTGGAAAAATGCATTCATAAGAAAAACAGTGAGAAGGAAAACCCTGAACCGCCAGAACATAGCCGCAACTGGTTTTATCGGTACCCCGGCCATCCTGAAGACAAAAAGAAGGACTGACAATGAGAGAATATAGCCCCAGACAAAGCCTGAAGCCACAACAAATGCAGCAAACAGAATAGCAAAGTCGGTAATCCTGACTGCGTTATCAAGCTTATGGATGGAAGAGGAGCCCGGAGTATATGCACCAAGAAGGTTCATCTTCTGCCTCCAAGCATCGAGGCAATCCTATCCACAAGGATATCAAAGGATACAGTCCTTCCTAATCCAAGGGATAATGAGAGCTCTGATATACCGGAAGAAACGAGATCATCGGGAAGCCCATCTCCTGCAATCTGCCCATTATCGATAAGAATAACCCTGTCACTCATAGCAGTAAGATCCGGATCATGGGTGACAGCAGCTACAATGCGGCCTGAATCGCGGAATTCTGAAAAGAATCTCATTACGATATCATAAGAATGGCCATCAAGCCCGACTGTAGGCTCATCAGCAAGAACTATCCGAGGATCAGAGACAATCACACCAGCTATGGCAGCTCTCCGTCTCTCCCCTCCTGAAAGCGAAAACGGAGATTCATACCATTTTGCTTCATCTATCCCCATGATAGATAGCGCAGCAGCAGCTTTATCCTTCACATCACTCTTTCCAAGCCCGCTATGCCTGAGGGAGAAAGCAACATCTGAAAAGACATTCTCAGAAAAAAGCTGGCGCTCAGGAAACTGGAAAATCACACCGCAGCCAGGGACCTGTCCGGAAACCTCCTTGCCAGACAGAAGAAGACTGCCGCTTCTCAAGGGCAGGAGACCGGAAAGCATCGTCAGTATCGTAGTCTTGCCGCTTCCGCTTTTTCCTGTTATCGCAGTCAGCCCTTCCTTTAAAGTCAGCGACAGATCGGACAGCAGGAAATCATCTCTTCTGATGGAGGCATTTACTAATGATAATTCCATATCGCCTCCTTCAGCTCTTCAGCTGTAAGCAAAGGAGGAAGCTTAAAACCCCTCTCCTCCAATGCCTTTCTCAAGCGGACAGCAAGAGGTGCTTTTATGCCAGCTTCTTCAAGAAGCTTATAGTCAGTAAGCACAGTCTCCGGGGTGCCATCTGCAATAATTCTTCCTCCTGAAAGAAGAATCACCCTATCAGCGGAAATGGCCTCATCGGCGCTATGCGTTATCGTGATGACCATGGAATCCTTCCAGATTGTATCCACCAGGGTCCTCATCTCCTTTCTGCCCTCTTCATCCAGCATGGTGAAGGATTCATCGAGCATTATGATCTCAGGCTCAGATGCAAGTATCCCAGCAAGCTGTGCTCTCTCCTTCTCTCCGCCAGAGAGCGTCTGCGGCATACGTTTCCGTGCTTCATACAACCCTGTGAGTTCCAGACTCTTCCTTACTCTCTCTGCAATATCCGGAAGATCATAATTCTCAGGACCGAATGCGGTATCTTCCTCAAGGACGGGAGAGACAAACTGACTGTCCGGATCCTGAAAGACTATTCCTATCTTTTCCCTTATCCTTCTGATGTCCCCGTCTTTGACAGAACATCCATTTACTTTTATATCACCGCGCTTAAGCGGCAGAAGTCCATCAATGAGCTTTATCAGAGTGGATTTGCCGGACCCGTTTGATCCAAGCAATGCAATTCTTGCAGCTCCCTCGGCGCAGAAGGAAACGGAGGAGATAACATCCCCCCTTCCATATGAAAATGAAATATTCTCCACCGAGATGGATGGCATTTATTCTCCGGCATTCTTCAGAATGCAGCTATCGATAAAAGGGAAAAGCCTTCAGGCTGAAACTGCAGCTTCTGCTGCTTTTATTACGCCATCAATCATAGCAGAAAGCGATGTATCCTGTACACCCACAACTATATTTCCACAGATATTGACAGGAACAAGGATCCTCTTCGCTCTGGCTTTTCCTACAGCTTCGGCCATTACAGGAGTAACCTCTCCATACATGCTATCAGCGATACAGATTCCAATTGGGCCGATTATGATATCAGCACTCCGGGATAACACGACAACAGGATTCTCTCCGGTAGCTCCATGAGAAGCTCCAGCCTTGAGCATCTGCTGAGTAGCGATGCTGTTTGTGCCAACAGCATTTATCTCCGCATCAGGGAAATGAGCTCTCAGGGCAGCGACAAGAGCCCTGCCAAGACCACCTCCCTGTCCATCTATAACCAGAATCTCCATACCCTGATAATCGCAGAGAGAAAGTGCAGAGTCAACACACATCCAGAACAGCAGATGCAGCCTCTTACATCAAGGACACCGGATCCATATCTATTTCGATATAGACTGATGACGGAACCTTAAATGAAGACAAGAGCTCATGTGCAAAACGGAGGAGCGCTGCAGCGCTGCCTGATCTTAGAAGAATATGATATCTGAAATACTGGGCCTTCTTCTCTATCAGGCATGGAGAGGGAGAGAAAATCTCAATATCATCATATCCTCCACGCTCTTCCAGATTATAGGCTTCGTTCCCGAGCTCCTCTGCAGCAAGCCTGACTTTCTCCTCGTTTTTTCCCCGGAATGTAAGATTAAGAAGCCTTGAGAACGGCGGAAATCCAGTTGCTTTCCTCTCTGCAAGCTCCTTTTTATAGAACATCTCAAGATCATTCTCTGCAACAGCTGTGATTGCAGAGGCGAAAGGCTGCGTTGTCTGCACGATCACGAAACCATCATCGCGGTATCTTCCAGCTCTTCCGGCAACCTGATGCAGAAGGTCAAAGGTTCTCTCAGAAGCTCTGAAATCGGGGATGGCAAGGGATGAATCAGCATTCAGGACTCCTATAAGCGAGACAAACGGGAAATTAAGGCCCTTTGCTATCATCTGGGTCCCGAGAAGGATATCTATGCGGCCATCCCTGAAGCCATGGAGGATCTCCTGCGTCTTCCCTTTCCCGCTCTGGGCTATGTCTGTATCAAGGCGGGCAATGCGGGCGTACGGAAACAGTGCCCTTGCTTCCTCCTCTATATTCTCGGTACCGAAACCATGCGGAGAAAGGTCCCGGGACTGGCACTCAGGGCAGACTTTCACAAGAGGCTCTGAATAACCGCATGTATGGCATACAAGCCTTCCTTCTTTCTTATGATAAGTCATTGAGACGTAGCAGTTCGGGCATGTTATTATATGACCGCAGCCTGAACAGACATAATTGTATGTATAGCCACGCCTGTTTAGAAAAAGAATAACTCCTTTCTTTTCTGCAAGAGTGTGCCTTATAGCTTCTTCAAGCTCTTTTGTTATATTCCTCTTCTCTCTAAGGCTATTGACTATCATGACCCGGGGATACTTCCCCTCTCCGATCCGCTCCTGCATATCAATTCTGCGGATCCTGTGTTCTGCCATCATGTTCCAGGCTTCAAGGGAAGGTGTCGCCGACCCCATGATAAGTACCGCATTCTCCTTCTTCACCCTGTATTCCGCAATCTGCCTTGCATGGTAGCGCGGAGTATTGCCGGACTTATAGGAAGTCTCATGTTCCTCATCCATGATAATAAGCCCAAGATTGCAGAACGGAGCAAAAACACTGCTTCTTGCTCCTATCACAATATCGATATCCCCGGCCATTATCCCATTCCATGCCTTAAGCCGCTGCGATGGAGTGAGAGAGGAATGAAGGATCGCGACACGCCCCGAAAAACGGGAATAGACCTCATCTGACAGCTGTTCCGAAAGTGTTATCTCAGGAACGAGGTAAAGAACCTGCTTACCCTGGCTGATCACATCTTCAGCTCTTCTCAGATACACCTCGCTCTTACCTGAACCGGTTACCCCGAAAAGATAGAAAATCCTGTCATTGCTTTTTCTGAGAACAGAAAGCGCATGCTCCTGTCCCGGTGACAGATGTTCAATTGCCCTGAACGATGAAGGCTCGAAAAACGGGCTGACTTCACTTTCCCTTCTTCCGGAAGGAATCATCATGGAAAGATTCAGCCCTGTCGGAGAGAAATACATGGTCTTCATCCAGGATGCAAGATCAAGAAGAGCTTTTGTGAACACAGGTTCCTTATCTATTACCCGGGATATTTCCTTCAGCTCATAATCTCCCGAAGGCTTTTCATCTCCAGTATCTATGACAAAACCTGTCATCTTCCGTCTTCCGAAAGGAACAGCTACCCTCACTCCGAATTTCACATCCATGCTATCGGGAATGATGTAGCTGTAGCTTGCCTCATAAGGAAGATCAAGAAGGACTGTAGCGTATTTCAAACCTTGCGTCCCTCCGTCCCGATATTCTTTCTTATGAAAAGCATATCACTCCATATAGGCTTCTGGAGGGATGGGCTTTTCAGGTAATCCGACGGCGCATAGGTGACGAAGACCGGGATGTGATTCACAACGAACTTCCTTCCCCTCAATTCATCCATCGGAAGATTCTTCCTGAGCATATATGAAGCAGTATCATGCCCCATCAAGACCATTGCCTCTGGTTTTATCATGGACATTTCCTGGCGCAGAGTATCCCTGCATCTGTCAGCGGCCTCAACAGAAAATGACTGTACAGGGCATTTTATCAATGTCGTAAGGGCCCATTCTCCTTCTTCAAGAAGGAGCGAAAGCTTCCACCATGCCCTGAACTTCTCCATGCTCTGCGGGGAGAAGATGATGCTTCCCTCTGGATATGGAGCAATGAAAAGCACTTTAGGATTCAATTTGATGACAGGTTCCGCAAATACTCCCCTCTTTTCATATCCATTGCACGAATGGCAGGAAGAAACCTCCCGGTACAGTACGGAAAAAGGAGATTCCTCTTTTTTCCTGTCTTCCTTTATTGTGTACGACAGATAAGGAACTTTATCTCCAAGAGGATCTGAAAGGATTATCCTCTCAGCATCATCCATCAGGGACAGAAGATAGCTTTCAGTGAATTTATCTCCCATATTCCTCCTCAAACCATCTGTACTTTTCCTCATCATAGCTGACATCTGCCAGGTACAGGCCATCAGGACTAGCTGTACGGAGCGCACGGTTTCTATCCCGGCTCTCAAGCCTTAGCCTGAAGCTTTCCGCGCTTTCATCATCCAGTGCCGCATAGACCATCGTACCGACCATGCTTCTTACCTGATGGTAAAGAAAAGCATTTCCAGCAGTCCTGTATCTGAAGACATCATTGCCGAAGCTGTCTTTTATTATATCCCATTCGGAGACATATATATCACGGAACTTCGATGGGGATGGGTCCCTGGCAGAGGCAAATGTCGTGAAATCATGAGTTCCCTGAAGGATTGCGGCATAGCTATTGAGGGTATCGAGGCTGGGAATCATCTTGAAAGCTGATACTCTCCCTGCATCCCAGGGAAGCATAGCATCTGTCGTTTTCATGAGATACCAGTATTCTCTGGACATTGTGGAAAAACGTGCATGGAAACCTTCCGGAGCTTCTTCGGATGAAAGGATCCTTATGCTTTTCGGAAGCTTCGTGTTGAGTATCAGGGAAAACAGCGAAGGATCAAGCGGTGAGGATGTATCAAAATGACAGACCTGCGAAAGAGCATGAACCCCACGATCTGTACGCCCCGATCCGTAGACCATGGTCTCTTTTCCAAGGATTCCCGCCAGGATTTCAGATATGGTTCCCTGTACTGAAACCGCATTTCCCTGAGCCTGCCAGCCATGGTAGAAAGAGCCATCATAGGCAAGACGGAGCATTATCCGCCTCTCTCCCTCTCCAGGAAGGCTGTAATTAGCAGGCCGCTTCCAGTCAGTACGCATCTTCTGCTACCACCATAGCGACAGCTGCTTCTTTCTCATGGCTCATTGAAAGATGGAATCTAAGCCCTTCTGCTTTCTCACTGGCCCTTCCTGAAAGAATAAAGAACGGCTTTCCATTCTCGTCCTCGCTTATTTCAATTTCCGTAAGCGAAAATCCCTTTATCCCAGTTCCGAGAGCTTTTGCAAAAGCTTCCTTTGCAGCAAACCGTGCAGCAAAATACTCCGATGAACGGACAGGAGCTTTTCTGAGTTCCTCCGGAGTGAATAACCTTGAAAGAAGCTTCTCCCCCATTCCTTCAAACCGTTCAGGAGAGGAGATATCAACACCGATACCCCTGATCATCATTTCTCCTCGAAAAGGATTCTTACAGTAGAAGGACGGGCACTCACTACAAGCCCATCACGCGTATAGATATCATCACGGTAATCAAGGGAAATCGGCACTCTCACGATTCCCGGACCATCGACTGACGAGAAATCCGCCGTAGCCTTTATCTCCGATGGATCTACAAGATAGATGATGCTCTCGGGACCGGTTATGACAGCATCTACTGTGTCAGGAACAAGGGATGCCGCACTATAGCTTTCAGGAAGAATCACATCGAGAGGAAGTGTTACTACCCTGTCATTGACATTCATGAAACGTACAGCAAGCACAATGAAGAGAGCGGTAAGGAATGAGAAGATCTTAGGTATCCAGTTCTGCAGGACCGATGAAAGCACTTTATTCTTCATACACTCTCTCCTTCCGGCCCCTCCGCCTTCTGCTGCGGTTCATCAGGAAGAACATCCCGATAGCTCAGAAGCTTGAGAAGCGTCTTCTTGATAGTCTCCGAAGACAGGTCATAATAAATGTTCGCATTGTATGCCAATGATATCGCGCCAGTTTCCTCAGAAACAACAAGGATAACGGCATCGGATTCCTCTGCAAGACCCAGAGAAGCTCTATGCCTTGTTCCGAAAGTAGCCTTTATGTTTCTCTGCTCTGACAGAGGAAGGTAGCAGGCCGCATATGTGATTCTTCCGCCCTGGACGACGCACGCACCATCATGCAGAGGTGTATCATGGTCGAAGATAGTCAGGATAAGGGTCGATGAAAGATCCGCATTGAGCTTCGTGCCGGAATCAAGGATGGACTGTATATCGGTATGTCTTGGGAAGACTATCAGTGCCCCTCTCTTCTTCTCGACAAGGATATTGCAGGCATTGAGGATTGAATCAATCTGGTCACCTGTTGTCTGCTGCCCTCTGAAAAGCCTTGATTTCCTTGTGAATGAAGACGAGAACGCCCTTCTGAGCTCAGGATGGTAGAAAACACATAGCAGCATCAGGAATGGGACTATCATCGTGTGGATGAGAGTAGTCAGCACATCAAGACGAAGCACGACGCAAAGAAGATACACGACAATCAGACCGAATATCAGACCGAATACCTCAGTTGCCTTGGTGTCAGCGATTGCGAGATAGAATCTGTAAATGATAAATGTAAGCACACCTACTTCCACGGCTATCCGTAGATATTCAGACCATTCCAATCCTGCAAATACCTGAAACACTCAACACTCCTTATCAGACGGCATCCAGCCGAGTGTGCATCTTACAGCTTTCTTCCAGAATCCTACCTTGTTTTCCCTCTCCTTGTCATCCATTGTAGGCAGCCATCGCATCTGCTCTTTCCAATGTCCTGCAAGTTCTGCCATTCCTTTCCATACTCCGATGGTAAGCCCCGCAGCATATGCAGCGCCAAGGGATGTGGTCTCAACAATCTGCGGTCTTATGACAGGTACATTCATTATATCAGCCTGGAAAGCCATCAGAGGAATGGAATTTGTCATGCCGCCATCAACCTTCAGGCTCTGGATCTTTATTCCTCCATCCATTTCCATAACCGAGAAAATATCATTTGCCTGAAATGCTGTAGCCTCAAGAACTGCCCTGCAGATATGAGCTCTTGTCGCATAACCGGTAAGACCGGCAATGACACCTCTGGCATCACTGCGCCAATACGGAGCGAAAAGCCCGGAGAAAGCCGGAACTATATACACACCGCCATTATCAGGGACAGAGGCAGCCAGGGCATCGAGCTCTTTAGGGGATGAAACCATCCTGAGCTGATCACGTGTCCATTGGACAAGAGAACCAGCAACAGCTACGGAGCCTTCGAATGCATAATACATCTCCTGCCCTTCCAGTCTATAAGCAACAGTTGTCAGAAGCCCATGCTCTGAGAAACATGGCTCCTTTCCTATATTCGTCAGGAGGAAGCAGCCTGTACCATATGTGCACTTGGACTCACCCTGCGAAAAACAAGCCTGTCCGAACAGAGCTGCCTGCTGGTCTCCAAGAATCCCTGCAACAGGAACAGAAGCCCCCACAGGCCCGTCGGGATCCGTATAGCCATAAACAACTCCAGACGAAGAGACTATGGATGGAAGCATACCAGCCTTAATGCCTGTGACTTCAAGCATCTTCTCATCCCATTGCCCGCTCTTTATATTCATGAGCATGTACCGGGAAGCATTGGTCACATCTGTTACAATTGCACTGCATCCGGTAAGGCGGGCAACAAGATACGAATCGATGGTCCCGAAAACGATATCACCACGCTGTGCCGCATCACGGACTCTCTGCACGTTGTCCAGCATCCACCGTATCTTGCTTGCAGAGAAATACGGTGAATAAAGAAGCCCGGTGCGTTCGCGCAGCTCGCTCTCAGGAAGGATCTGAGAAAGCTTTTCTATGTACTCCTCGCCCCTGATATCCTGCCATACAACTGCATTGTAGACAGGCTTTCCAGTCGTCTTTGAAAACGGGACTACAGTCTCCCGCTGATTGGTTATTCCGATAGCAGAAAGCAAAGATCCATCTATCCCGGCCTTTTCCAGAGCATCGGAAATAACAAAGGAAGTGTTCTTCCAGATTTCCTCAGCATCATGCTCTACCCAGCCTGGACGAGGGAATATCTGGCGATGCTCAATCTGCGAGGAGGAGACAATATCCCCCTCCTCATTGAATATCATGAAACGGGTACTCGTCGTACCCTGATCTATTGAACCTACATACTTCATCACAGATGATTATAACACAGCAGCAATTCACTGCGGTAAGCTCTCTATCTGCCAGTCATATTCCGATGCAGCCACGGCCTTTCTGTCAGTTATTGCAGCAACGGAGTATTTCCCTTCAGCAAGATATTCTGCAAATTTCCTGCCCCCTTCAGCGACATCCCCAAGCGTCAGATTAAGCACTTCCTCCTGCTTTCTCTCCCTGTCCTTATCGCTGATTCTGTAAATCATCCTTCTGATATCGACAAGTGATCTGACAGCGGGAGCCATTGGCCTCAGGTCTCGTGCAAGAACTCCGATGACAGCATCTTCCAGCCTGCCTTCGTTTATCTCAAGGCTTCCTGCTGCAGCGAGGAAATCCTTTATGCTTCCATCAAGACGAGGATCACGATAGGTATAGAATGTAAATATCCTCTCTATGTGATCGATATACGCTCCGGTGCCATATGCACCGCCTTTTTCCCTTATCAGGGACCAGAGCGATGTCTGCGAAAGAATCGAAAGGAATATCCTGATACTCGATGAGAGCGGATTATCAATTCCAGGCGCATACCCTGCAAGTCCTGCAAATGAAACCGAGGATGAAAGGGTTCTGGCACTATACTGCGCCATTGCAGGAACTGTATGCCGAGACACACCCAGCGCACCGCCTCCAGGAACTCTCTGGATAAATGAGGCGGCAGTATCAGATGCAGCATCTATCAGATCACTGTCGGTGGTTACATGAACCATCATACGCTCTCTATGAAGCATCTTCTCCCTTATCGAAAGGAAATCATTCCCAAGCGCCTTTAAATCAGAAGAAAGCATCTCCTTAATCCGGTACCAGCAGGTGACTCCCGACAGCCTCTCCCCTATGTACAGAGACGGGGAGAGCGATGAAGCAGCAAGCGAGGAGGCATATGTATGGCCGTTCTGAACTACTGAACTGGAGAAATCCGTAGAAATGTCAGTCAGTGCTGCTTTTATTCTTGCCTCATCGGTAATCACACCATCAAACAGAACCTTCATAAAGAGATCAAGACCTTCCCACTGCAAGTCGGGAAGCGATTTCAGCCTGCATACGAAAAAGGCTTTTTCCTTTCCATCCGACGTCGATCCTGACTCCACATAGAAAGCATACCCTCCTGAGACGAACCGCAATGCAGTACTGACTTCCGGATAGCTCATTCCAGCAGCATCGCACATCGAATAAAGACGGGATAGCACATTCACTTTATCAAGCTCTTCGTAGCTGAAATCCGAAATATCAAAGACCAGATCGGTATAGACAATACCGCCAGATGCCATCGGAGCAGCTATCACGCCATTCCTGCTGACATGGAAGATCCTGTCAAAGGCGCGCGGAAGATCATTGCGGGTAAGCCTTGGTATCGAGGAGACTGCCTCCGGCGTATCCGGTGTCAGCTGAAAATGCCTGAAAGCTTCCTCTTTTACAGAAGAGAACTCAGCCTTCCTTTCCTCAAGGACCTTCCCTATTGCCTCTTCGATTTCCTTTCCATGAGTGCAATCCTTGCGGACAACAGTAAGAAGCCTGTGAGGATTATCCACCAGATTCTCCATAATCCAGTCCTCAAAGAATCTGGGGTTATCCCTCCACTTTCTCCTTATCTCCGCAATCTGGAGAGACGGGGAAAGGAAAAGCGATGGATCCTTTCCGAAGGTAAGCCCTTTTTCAGCCTGGAAGAACAATCTCATTCCCTGAGGAATTCCTCCGGGGATTTCCTTCAGAGAGAACTCCATTCTTCTTATTGCCGCCTCAACTGCTTTTCTATCAAGACCTGTTCTGGCAATTGATCTGAGGGCCGAGAGTATGAAAGCCTCCACAGCATCGGTATCGGAGGGATCCGAACCTGAGAACCCGGCACTGAATACAAGGTTTCTGTAGCTGGAACTCATACCGCTTTCCGTAGAGAGATCCTTTCCAAGCTCTGATTCTGCAATTGCCTTATAGAGAGGACATCCAGGAGATCCAAGAAGGATATCAACGATAAGGGAAAGAAGACTGCTCTCTCCCGGTTCTGCATTATCTCCAAGAAGCCATGAAACCATCACAGAGGCATCCTGCTCGCCTTCCTCTGCAGATGATACCGTCTCATAACGCCGGGGTTCAGTCCATCTCGGGGCAAGCTGTATGCGGTCAAGCTTCTTCCCGCTCTCTCCTTTAAGATACTCACTGTCAAGAAGATGAAGCCTTGCTTCTACATCCATATCGCCATAAAGGAACAGCGTGATGTTGGCAGGTGAATAATACCTTCTATATGCATCAAGGTACTCTTCATATGTAAGACGGCATATTTCCCTTGCATCCCCGCCCGATTCATACTGATACGGAGAATCGCCGAAAAGAGGCTTCACAGAGGCCGATGAAAGTACATATTCGTGCTCTGCCATCTCCCCTAGCATCTCAGAGAAGACAACACCTTCGAAATGAAGTCCGCCTTCAGAAGACAGCCTTATCCCTTCCTGCATGAATGTCTCTTCCCTGAGAAGAGGGGCAAAGACAGCATCTGTATAGACTGAAAAAAGATTCCCGAAATCCTTCTCGACAGTAGAAGCTGCGGGGAAATATGTACGGTCTACGCCAGTCAGGGCATTGAGGAAGGTGTTGCAGCTATTTCTTACCAGGAGCATAAAAGGATCTTTCACAGGATACTTTCTGCTTCCGGACAGCACCGTATGCTCAATGATATGAGGTATTCCCTTGCTGTTCATCGGAGGCGTATATGCCGTATATGAGAAGAACTTCTCATTATCTGCGGCATCTACATAGTATACGGTGAACCCAGTCCGTTCATGAATGAACAGAATCCCTTTCGCTCTATAATCAGGGAGATCTGAAATCTGCAGGACCCTGAAGCCCTCAATAACATCTCCTTCGTTGAAATCATGCATGAGAAGAAGATAAACGAGACCCCCGATATTCTCAATAGGTCAGGACTCTTAGCATCAAGCACGGATAAAGGACGCTGAGATGGCGATTGACACCCTGTCCCCATCCTCATACCCTCTCTATATGCGTTTCATAGGTCCACATGTATCGATAAAGGAAAATATAGCACTGTCTGTCAGAAGAGCAAAAGAGCTTGGAGCTACAGGCTTCGCTATATTCACAAAGAACCAGCGCATCTGGTCTGCTCCGCCAATGAAAGACGAAGATGCTGCTCTTTTCAGGAAGAATATGGAGGAATGCGGCTACAGCAGCAATGCGGTTCTTCCACATGCTGGATACCTTATAAACCCCGCAAGCCCGGATAAGGAGCTATGGGAGAAGTCACTGAACCTCTTCATAGATGAAGCTTCCCGTACAGACAGGCTTGGGCTGAAAATGCTTAATATCCATCCTGGAGCTTATAAAGAAGGAAGCAGGGAAGAAGGCATCAGAAGATGTGCGGCCATGCTTGACAGGGTTCTGGAGAGCATTCCAGGAATAATGATTGCTGTTGAAAACACCGCAGGTGCAGGAACAATCCTCGGATCTTCATTTGAAGAGCTTGATGCAATACTCTCTCAGGCAAAGTACAAAGAAAGGATAGGATTTACACTGGACACAGCCCATCTCTTCGGAGCTGGGTACGATGTAAAGAATGAGAGCGGAAGGATTCTTGATGATTTCGTCTCAAGGTTCGGGAAGGAGAAGCTGTATGGAATGCATCTAAATGATTCAAAAGTCCCTCTTTCCTCACATAAGGACAGACATGAATCAATAGGAGAAGGCTTGATTGGCAGAGATGCTTTCATCGAAATCATCAGGCACAGCGCAACCGAAGGCATTCCGCTTATTCTTGAGACTCCTGATGAAGAAAAATGGAAGGGAGAAATAGAGTTACTGCTTTCCTCAGAGCACTGAGAGGAACATACCAGCCCCTGCAGTACCAGCTCTTCTCAGAGCTTCCGCCCCAGCCTCTTCCTCGCTGTTTCCGCCTCCTGTCACGGTAAGTTCCCTTACAAGATAAGGTTCTTCATCACCGGCGTGGTAGAAGGAAAGCCTTGCTTCAGCTAGGACATATACCCTTCCTGCCCCGCTATCTGAATCAGCAATGCCTACACGAAGAAGAATGTAGTTATCAAGATCTGGATAGAGCTCCATAAGAGAGGAAACAACATCCTTCTCCTCCTCTCCTTCACCTATTACAACCCTGAATCCTCCTGCAGAAGCAGACGAAAGATACGAAGCAAAAGCTGTATAAGCAGATGAAAGCTCAAGCTGTAGGCCATCTTCACCATATTCCGTTACCGAAATCACAGTATTAGCTGGAAGCATATTTCCAGAATCAACGTATCTGTACTCAACCGTGTTGTTCTCAAGAAGAGCAAGAAGCGGATCTAGAAAACCCTCCGGAGCTTTTGCTTCTATCGAAGATATAAGATCCTGTGGAACATAAGCAGAAAAATAGAGTGTTCCATTCCAGAGCATATATGGATTAGTACGGAAGAATGCTGCTATTCCATCACCATCGGTTCTTAGAACCACACTTGATTCGATATGCCCGCCATTCCCATTGACCATTGTGTACCGGACTTCTACAAGTCCATTCACGATAGCAGGATGCATTATTCCACGCATGCGGTTCATTCTTACGGAAACATCAGTTCCTCTGCTGCCGCTTACAATGCGTATTCCTATGTTTTCAAGGTATCCAATGGCTTTATCAAGGAGGGCTTCCGGAGAATACTCATCATTGTTGACATTCCCAGAGAGAGAAAGATCAAGAGCCCTCAGTATCGAAAGAAGCGTATCAGTATCTTGGTTTGCCCTATAGCTTTCAAGGGATGAATCAAGAAGCCTCCCTATTTCATCAGTTCTTTCGATAGCTGCGGAATACTCCTCGCTTCTTGAGCTGTAATAGATATCCTCCGGAATCTCCAGCATAGCATAATATGCAGTCCCTTCGTTAACCGGTGCTGAGTATGTATTCACAATAGAAGCACTTAGCGATGATATAGCATTGGTCGAGAGAAGTTCACGATAATAAGGAGAAACAGCATCATAGCCAAGTTCCGTTCCGAGCTGTTCAAGGATATTCATATAAGCTGCGGCACGTGCAGAGCTGTCATCAGACCCTGTTCCACTGCCAACAAAGGCAACTGCCGATGCAGGATGAGGTGTAACCCTGGTCCATTCCGGGCCTTCCGTGGATGTGAATGTGGAACATGAGAAGAGCAGGAATAATGACAGAAGCAGGATTGTCAGGTTTCTCAAAAATCACCTCCGAAGCCAAGAACAAGCATATGAGTTCCCTGCAGGTTCTGGTAGCCAAGACGCCAGAAGAATGAAGGAAGTGCCCTATGTTCATAGAATATGGAAAAGATAGATCTCCAGTCAAAGCCTCCGGTACCGCCTCCAACAAGAACTGATACACTTCCGCCTATACGCCCTTCCTGAAGAAGCGTGAAGTTTACAGATGGGAACAGCCTTGAAAGATTCATATAAGCTTCAAGCCCGATTCCACCATAGACATCGCTCTGTCCACCTGAATATCTGTAAGCAAATGAAACTATCGGAACAAAAGGGTAGATCAGATCGCTTCTTCCAAGCGATATCATCCCAAAGAGCTCAGGGGAAGAGAAATTAAACCCTGTCGACAGGCTTCCTGAAAGCTTCCACTCACCTTCTGGATCAAGCCTCATCCCAGGATAAGGATCATCAAGGTATACAGGTTCCAGCGTTACCGCCCCGCTATAATTATCACTTACCTCAAAAAGACCTCTGGTCCTTCCAAGATTATCTACAGCACGCAGTCTTGTTCCCCGCCTGATAGAACTTTCTGACAGAAGAGAGTAGGAACTATCAAGGACATAGCCAAGCGTAAAGCCTGAATCACTGTAGAGGGACTCTTCATAAAACAGGATGCTTCTCACGCTCTCATCGAGCGAGGAGAGAAGATTTTCCCTGCCATCTCCATAGAACTCGACAAGAACTTCCTTGCCTGAGAACGAAAGGAGGAAAGAAGCTCGAGTGTTTCCATCCTCAAAATCCTCTTCCACGTATGACGAAGCATTGAAATCAATATCTCCCCTGCCATATGTAGCCTCGCCCACTGTTCTTGCGAGCTCTCCCAGGACATCTTCCGGAATACTCTCATCAGCTACTATATGGGATGAGAAAACAGGAAAAAGCGAAAAGAGGATGAGGACTGCAGCTGCAAGCCCTCTCCTTATGTTCCTAGTTATATAATTGCAGCCATTGGAAAGCATCCAAGGCTTTCTGTTCATCTTCATAAGTGAAATTATCCCACATTTGCCTATATTGGTGAACATCAGAAATCATGCGCTGAAATTATACTTCTCAAGCAGGGTATTGGCATCTTCAGTTATTCCGAAGATTGCGAATACGACCAGGATTATTGATGTAAGCACAGGGCCTCTGTTCAATGACTGGCTTATGCTTATTACAGAAGATGCAAGTCCCCAGTATACAGCAGGCTCCTTAGCAACAGCCTCCAGCCACTCTGCAAAAGACTCATCAAGATCAACATCGCTTTTGTAATGCTCTACGATTGCCATTATCGTTGCTGCAACAACTCCTGCCGCAATAGCGACAGCTGAAGCTGCCGTAACCTTTCCCCAGAGGACGGTATCCGGAACAAATGAGTAGACAACAGCAGCAGTAAGCAGCACAGCGCTTTTTATCACGAGGGCAGTAAGATCATTATAAAACTCCTCCTGCTGGCTTGGCGTAAGGACTCTGACTTCATCTGCAACTGACAGGAAAAGCCGCTCCTCAGCTTCCTTGATAGTCTCCCTGACTTTATCCAGCTCCTCTTCTGGAGCAAGACCATGAGCTGCTTCAATAACATCCTCCGCATCATTGAATCCAGAAGTCTCCAGCGTAAAGAGAAGATACTCCCTGCCCTTCTCCTCTTCCAGCGTTCTGGTTGCTATATCAAAACCATCATGACCGTCAAGCAGTCCTCTTGTATCGATATCCTCCTCAACAAACTGACGGATATCATCAAGATAAAGATCAATTGCCCTGCCTGATGCGGAGACAAGCGCCGATGATGATATCGCACCGGGGCCGGACTGCGGTATCGAACATGAAACAACAAGAACTGAAACTATCAGAAGCATTGCTATGCATCTTTCTGCAATAATTCCTGCACTCTTCATTCTATGAATCCTCCTTTATGGAATTTCCAAACCAGCTATCAGCGAAATCCTGATCTTTGAATACTGAGGTACGGCTTCACGCAGCGTTCCGAGCCTGCCTTCCTCACTGGAGAATGCATCCTGAACCGAAATCCGGGGTTCAATGAAAAACCATGGAAACGAAAAGGTCCAGCCTGCAATTATTTCGGAAAACAGGATAAACCTCTCCTCCGGAGCCTCAAGTCCCCAGAACATTCCCATCCGGATCATGGAAGCTCCGACATAGAAACCATGCTCTTCAAACGGGTAAACGGAAACAATGAGCGCACTCTCCGCGAAATCCATCTCATGAGAAAACGAATGAGAGAATCTCAAAGGAACCGAAACGCGTATTCCATCCCACCTGTATGAAGCTTCCGCATCGAGCCTTAGTGCATCGAGGAATATCGAGTCTGCACAGCATAAATCAAATCCAATCTGCCATGCCGCAGGCAGTGCGGAAGCGGAGAAAAAGATAATGATGGAAAAGAAAAGCCGTCTCATACCAAAAGGCTAGACGGCAAAGATCCAATGGATAAGAGGCAATAACGGACAACTTTAAATAATTATTTTCATTCCTTATTCGGACTGTTCATCCTGCCATCCTAGTGCTTTTCTGAAAGCATCCTCATTTTTCTGGAATTCCCTGGAAGTAAACAGGACAGGCTTCGACTCACCGGAAACAGAAAGAGAAAGACCAGGATGATGGTCATCCACTTTCTTCATGGTATACCCCTCAATAGCGGATGTAAAACAGGACCATGAGGGCTTTACGCCTCCCTTCTCGCTTTTTCTTGAATAGAAAACAACTTCTGTTGCAGTAACAGCAAGAGCACCGCCAAGAAGCTCTGTACCATCCTTGACTATCATGGAACAGCGCTGGAAGAAGAAATCACCTTCTCCCCGGGCTTTCTCAACCATTTTCCTTGTCACAACTGATGTAGTTACATAATAAATGGCAATCAGAAGCAGAAGAGGCAGCAGAAGCGGGAAGATTATCATCTGCCTGAAAGCCGCGAAGTAGACAAACACTCCGAATACAGCAAGAAGCAATAAAAGAATAAGTCTCTTCATCAGAAAAGAACCTCCAGTATCTCATTGTCCGTAGCAGCTTCCATTATCCTCTCCCTGTCTGACGGATTCGACAGCACCCTGACAGCTGCGGAAAGGAAATCAATATGGCTTGCTGCAGCGTCATGCGGGATAAGCACCATAAGGAAAATATGGACAAGATCACCACCCATCATTATTCCTCCGGAGGACCTTCCTATGGAAACATGAAGCTCGCTGATCCCATCGATGCGCGCATGCGGTATTACAATGGATGATCCTATTGCAGTAGAGCCTTCAGCTTCCCTTTTCATTATCGCGTCAAGAACAGCGGCCTTGTTTACGGCAGAAAACGAAGAAACAAGCTCTTCAAGCGCCTCTTCCCAGCAATGTGCCTTCAATTCAGGAATAACGGAAACCAGAACGTTTTTATTCATATGCAGAGTCTATAGCAAGAAACAATTTACTGGAAGATGCGGGAAAAAGTTAGCCGAAACGCAGGGTTGGAGAGGATTAAAAGGTAAAGGAGAAATGAAAATGAAATCAAGACATTTCTTTATAGCCTCATTTCTGATCATCATGGCGCTGCTGTCTGCGTGTGAACAGGCAAGCAGCCAGGCAACACTGCGCGTCAATCTCAGGAAAGACAGATCGATTGTCCCGGAGAACTACCCTCTGGAAATCGAATCATACAGAATCACTGGCGATGGGCCGGGCAGCGAATCATTCAGCATTGAAACGAACAAGGAAACAGTATCTCTTGAAGGACTTGTAATCGGGGAATGGACAATCCTGGCAGAAGGTCTGAATTCCCAGAACGATGTTCTTGTCACGGGAAGTACCACACACAGACTTTCAGCAACAAACGGAAGCTGTACCATCATACTTGAGGATCTGGTAGGAAACGGATCGCTTGAAGTACTGCTGACATGGGATCCTGAAAGGATAATAGGAGAAGCCTCAATCGAACTTGAACTCACACCGCAGTATGGGGAGAAAGAGACAAGGACACTTGAGCTCACATCCATGAATACAGCCTCTGGAGAAGCATCTTATACAGGGACCGATTACCCAGCAGGTTCATACGTACTAGCAGCAAGGCTTTTCGACGGAAGCGTGCAGGTTGCAGGATTCATAGAAGCTGTACGGATAGCCGGAGACCAGGTTTCAAAAGGAGAAGTCAGGTTTGATCTCGACAAATATCCCGTGGATCCGGGAACCCTTGAACTGGTAAACAATACAGGAGTACCCGTTTCATGCACAATCGAGGGACTGGAGGACACAATAGATGCAGATATCCCGATAACAGTAAGCATAACATCAGCAACCGATGATGTTTCAGATTACAATATCTCATGGTATCTTGACGGAATCCTTATAGGAGAAGGTGCAGAAGCTGAATTCACCCCGAGCGTCGGCACTCATCGGCTGGATGTTGTTGCCTCCACATCGAGGCTGGGCACTTCTGGTTCGGCCTCAATGAATTTTGAAGCTGTCTCTGCTGCAGAACCTGGAGTTCCATCCAATGGCAATATAATCAATGACGGAGAGAATATAGAAATAAGCGGATCTGGAACAGTAAGCTTCCTGCCAGACGGAAGTGTAATGATAATCTCAAATGCAGAAAGGAAGATATACATTGCCTCCATGATAAGAAGCAGCATAGACATCAGAAGGGAATATTCCTTTGATGATCTTGCAATTTCCGGCTCCATCGTGGATGCCTGCTCAATGGAAGTCTCCGCGGGTCTTTCAAAGGTCGTTGCTGCATGCGAGGAACCGTATATGGCAATGGTCTTCAATTACAATCCATCGACTTATTCCCTTACGAAATATTCAGAGGGAACAATAAAATTCCCAACTTCGGATTCTGCAGCAACCGCTGTAAAGAGTGTAGGAATAGTATCAGAAGTCACAAAGGATGGCGAAACAGGATATGGTTTTGTAGTGGCAAGGCACCCTGAACAGGACTACTGGGGAATATTCTATGTATCGCTTGTAAAGAATACAGGCGATGAGGACCTGGTTGATTTCGGTTTTGTCGCAGGCTCTGCTACGTCTTCTGCGAATATAGCCGGGAAGATAAGCACTACCGACCAGACTCTTTTCCAGGCTCTGGCAGACGGAAATGCAATCTATCTTGGAGCTCCTGTGATAGCCTCTACTGCATTTTCAATGCATTCATTCGCCCCATCGGAGTTTGCAGAAGAGTATTTAGATGATTTCAGGAACATCACTACATGTTCCATCATCGGCGAAGACAATATCCTTCTTATGGGCAGCAGCATGATTATCCTGAACCAGACAGGCAGCTCATCCAACCGCGGATGGTCCGTCATAAGCAGCACAGCGGCAGGCTCTGAAGCGAGCAGCCTTATCACGAGTGCAGACTTCAGATATGCATACTACATAGATATAGAAACAGATGAGATCGTCACACTGGCTATCAGATCAAGCGGTACGGCTGTAGAGGAAATAGGAAGAACATCAATTGCAGAAGATGGTATCGATACACTATCCCTGTCAAGAAGCGGTACAAACATCATTGCATACGATGCCAGCAATATGGATTCTCTGGCAATCTACAGAACGACAAGATAAGAGGATATGGCCTGAGAGAAAACTCCCAGGCCATTTCTATCATCCTTTGTAAACAGGTGTTTCCTTATACTCGGTATGAAGCAGATGATGGGCTTTCTCTGAAAGAGGAGCACCGAGATAATCCGAATAAAGCTTCTGAATCGAAGGATTCTGATGAGAGCATCTCTTTACCGATTTCTCATCATCCTCATACAGTCCATCGATTCTCTCGCTGCGGACATCATCATCTGTTCCATATGGCTGACCACCGCCTGCGATACATCCGCCGCGGCATGCCATGATCTCAACGAAATCAACATCTGATTTACGGCCGGCTTTCTTGTCCTCACGGATCTGGTCAAGAAGAGATTTTGCATTTGCCATACCATGAACAACGGCAACCTTCACTTTCTGTCCCTCGACATCAACTTCTCCGCGCTTTACTTCATCAAGGCCGCGTACAAGCTTGATCTCCGGGTCAGGAAGGTCCTTTCCAGTAAGGCCATAGTAAGCTGTTCTGATTGCTGCTTCCATTACACCGCCAGTTGCACCGAAGATCGTTCCAGCGCCGCTGTACTCACCGATAGGACTGTCAGCTTCCGAATCCGGCAGATTTCTGAAATCAAGGCCACGGGAAGCAATCAGCCTTGCAAGCTCACGTGTGGTAAGAACAAGATCAACATCCCATTCACCGCTTGAAGCAGCATGCTCTCCGTCCCTTCTTATCTCAACCTTCTTTGCAGTACATGGCATGATAGCAACTGAATAGACCTTCTTCTTATCTATTCCTGCCTTTTCAGCCCAGTATGTCTTTGTTATAGCACCCTGCATCATCATAGGGCTCTTTGCAGATGAGAGGTTCTCAAGAAGATCAGGATAGTATTCCTCAACATATGCGACCCAGCCAGGACAGCAGGATGTCAGCTGGGGCATTACACCGCCATTCTTGATTCTATCAAGAAGCTCATAGCCCTCTTCCATGATTGTAAGGTCAGCACCGAAATTCGTATCGAAGACATAATCAATACCAAGACGGCGGAGTGCTGTATAAAGCTTCTTTGTTGTAATCTCACCAGGTTTAAGGCCGAATTCTTCTCCGATTGCGACACGTACAGAAGGAGCCATCTGCACAGCAACGACCTTCTCAGGATCAGCAATAGCCTGCATCAGATCATTAGTCTGATCCTGCTCATAGATTGCACCGACTGGACAGTGAGTAATACACTGGCCGCATTTGATACAAGGGCTATCATTGAGTGGAAGCTTCGCAGCAGGGCTCATTGTCGTATGATCGCCTCTGCCGATGAATTCAAGTGCATGTACGCCCTGAAGCTCCTGGCAGACCTGGACACAGCGTCCGCACTTGATACACTTCTCCGGATCAAGAACGATAGCTCCAGTTGAACGATCCTTCTTATCCTCGGCAAGCCTGACTTCGAAAGGCTGTTCCCTGACACCATATTCAATAGCAAGCTTCTGAAGCTCACACTTGTTGTTGCGTGTACAAAGAAGACATGAGGACGGATGCGTAGACATTGTCAGCTCAAGAATAGTACGACGGACATTATACAGATCCTGATCATGTGTAATGATCTTCATGCCCTCCGCAGCTGGTGTTGAACAGGAACGGATTATCTTAGCAGAACCTTCCTGCTTGCAGACACAGAGTCCGCATGATCCGAATGGCTTAAGATCTGGATGATAACACAAAGTAGGAATTCTTATTCCTGCTTTCCTAGCCGCTTCAAGGACGGTTGTCCCCTCAGCCACCTCAACCTCGATTCCCTGTATAGTAAGATGAATCATCGCCAACCTCCATTAATGAATCTCGATGGCCGAGAATTTGCAGGTTTCTTTGCAGACACCGCACTTGATACATACATTTCCATTAATCTTGTGAGGACTCTTAACCTCTCCGGAAATAGCACCGACAGGACACTTTCTGGCACAAGCTGTACATCCTATACACTTTGAAGGATTGATTTCATAGCTTATGAGCTTCTTGCACTTTCCAGACGGACACTTCTTGTCAATGATATGAGCCTTGTATTCCTCCGGGAAATAATGAAGCGTGGAAAGAACAGGATTAGGAGCTGTCTGACCGAGAGCACAGAGTGAGCCGATCTTCATTGCATGGGCAATCTGCTCAATCTGCTTGATGTCGTTCTCCTCTCCCTTGCCCTGTGTTATTTTCTCAAGGATATTGTAAAGGCTCTTTCCGCCGATACGGCAAGGTGCGCACTTTCCGCAGGATTCATCGACCGTGAAGTTGAGATAGAACTTAGCAACATCAACGATACAATCATCTTCATCCATAACGATCATACCGCCGGAGCCCATCATAGATCCGATTTTCTGGAGACCACCGAAATCAATAGGTGTATCAAGGTTCTCCTCGGTTATGACACCACCGGAAGGACCACCTGTCTGGACAGCCTTGAATTTCTTTCCATGTGCGATACCGCCGCCGATATCATAGACAATCTCACCGAGTGTTGTGCCCAGCGGGACCTCAGCAATGCCGGAGTTGCAGATATTTCCGGTAAGAGCGATGACCTTTGTACCATGGCTGTCTGGAGTTCCGATTGAAGCGAACCACTCTCCGCCATTGTTTATGATCTGTGCGACATTGGCCCATGTCTCAACATTGTTTATGACAGTAGGCTTGCCCCAGAGTCCCTTGGAAGCTGGGAATGGCGGCCTCGGCTTAGGCATACCTCTGTGGCCTTCAATTGACTGCAGAAGAGCAGTTTCCTCTCCACAGACGAATGCACCAGCACCAAGCCTTATCTCGATATCATAATCAAAGCCGGAACCAAGGATATCCTTTCCGAGAAGGCCATACTCCCTAGCCTGCTTCATAGCAACTTCGAGACGATGGATTGCAAGAGGATACTCAGCACGGATGTAGATGAATCCCTGATGTGCACCTACAGTATGGCCGCAGATTGTCATTGCTTCCAGAACTGAATGGGGATCTCCCTCAAGAGTAGAACGATCCATGTATGCACCTGGGTCACCTTCATCAGCGTTGCAGACAACGTACTTCACAGGATTTGTCTCCTGCTTTGTGAAATTCCACTTCATCCATGTAGGAAAGCCTGCACCGCCGCGGCCACGGAGACCGGCTGTCTTGAGTTCATTGATGACATCATCCGGTGTCATCTCGAAAAGAACTTTCTCAAGAGCCTTGTATCCGCCTGCTGCAATATACTCATCAATATTCTCCGGATCGATGGAACCGCAGTTGCGGAGAACGATTCTCATCTGCTTCTGATAGAACTGGATATCCTCCACTTCCTCATAAGCCTTGTGCGGAGCTTTGTTGTAAAGAAGTCTGGTGACTTCCCTTCCCTTGATGACATGCTCAGCAATAAGCTCCTTTGCATCCTCTGGCTTTACCTGGACGTAGAAAGAGTCTTCAGGAAGGATCTTTACAATCGGTCCCTGCTCACAGAAACCGAAACAACCAGTCTTTATAACCTGAACCTGATCAGCAACACCCTGTGCTACAGCTTCATCGATAAGAGCATGATAGATCTGATCAGAGCGCGAAGATTCACATCCGGTACCACCGCATACTAGAATATAATTCTTGAAACCCATCTTATTCTTTCTCCACAAGCTCGATCCTCAGATCTGAGAGGACACGGCCATCTTTAAGATGCTCATTGACGATGCGGACAGCCGCCTCCTTGTCTACAGAGCCATAAACTACAAGACCTGTCTTCGGGGTGTAGACCTCAACAACAGGTTCAGGATTAGGAGCAGCGCTCCCCGTCTGTGTGATTATCACATTATCGAGCCCAAGTCTCTCAACCTCATCTGCGATTGTATTGAGAGTGAGCTTGGCACCTGCATCAATTCCAGAGGTACCCATTGCAACAACAACATGGATATCACGTCCATGAATGTCGCGTTTTTTCAGATTCTTCTCCTCACGATTACGAATCTCATGAAGATCAGAAAGCGAAAGCTTAGCCATAGATTTCTCCTTCTCAAGGCCGGAAAGGAGCTCTCTGAATCTCCTTATTCCAGTCGCACTGTCAGGGACCGCGTCCCTTTCTTCCAGAAGCTTCCGGGTCACTGCAGTCTCCCGTCCGTCCTTCCTTATCGTTACCGTTATGCTCTCATCCATTCCAAGAACAGGCAGCAGCGCTTCACTGAGATCCGCAAAGCTGCCATCATCATCAGCTGTGAATTCGAGCACCGTGATTCCATCTCCTCGTGTTAAGCGGCATCTGCCTCTGCTTCTCTCTTTTATGATATGAAGCCCTCGGCCTCGCCCTTCGCCCTTGGTAGTGTTCCCATCCTGAAACGGATCTCCTTTGATGGTATAGACGCCATCATCCTCGATCCTTGCATTTACGATGCCATCCGATATCTCAACACGGATGTCCGTTCTTTCCGCACCTGCTTCCACACTGTTGGCAACAGCCTCAATAAGCAGAGCAGAAACATCATGCATCAGGCGAATTTATCCAGGATTCCGGATATCTGGTTCTTGGAAACCTTACCAAATACTTCTCCGGATATCGTCATAACAGGTGCAAGTCCGCAGCATCCGACACAGCGAACAGCCTCAAGCGAAAACTTTCCATCCTCGGTTAGTCCGCCGACTTCCAATCCGGCCTCTTTTCCAAGCTCCTCTACGATCATATCGCCGCCTTTAAGATAGCAGGCCGTACCAAGGCATACCTGGATATTGTATTTTCCGGGCTTGTTGAGTTTGAAGAAATGATAGAAAGTCAGTACACCCCATATCGTTGCCAGTGGAACACCTGTCTCCTTTGAAACTCCCTCAGCAGCTTCGCGTGAGACATAGCCGAATTCCTCCTGGACCCTATGGAGAATCATAATGAGATTACCCGGCTTATCTTTCCATTCGGAAATGTAAGCGTTAAGCTCATCAGAGAATATGCTCTGAGCCATAACTCCTCCTTTGTTAAGTCACCAGTTAGATATTATCTTATTGTCTCGCGCTTTTGCAATAAATCTTCAAAGAAAGACACATCAAGAACACAAAGATAACAACACACATCATTTATTGACATGAAAGTGCAATTAATATACTTTCATTCACATAAAGGGATGAATTGATAATGAACAGTGATATGCTTGTAAGGATTACTCGCTATTTCAGGGCTCTTAATAGGCTGAGAGCTATCGGTTTAGAGAAAGTCTTCGCACACAATCTAGCAGATGCAGCAGGTGTATCAGCAGCTGTGGTGAGAAAAGACTTCTCGATTCTTGAAATCCACGGGCAGAAAAGAGGCGGATATGAGATAACCGATCTTATTGATCGGATATCGAAGATACTGGGAAAAGGCGATCCGCAGAATGTGATAGTCATAGGCTGCGGACGCATCGGAAAAGCCTTGATGCACTATTCAGGGTTCGAACCTGACGGGATAAGGATAGTGGCAGGTTTCGATTCAGATCCGATAGTCTATTCAGATGTGTCACACCCTGTTCCGGTCTATCCTATGTCAAGGCTGGAGGAGATGGTCGAGGCCCTGGATGTCAAGGTTGCTATCATAACGGTTCCTGAATCAGCAGCCGCCGACACTGCCGAGAAGCTTCTGGATGCAGGAGTAAAAGGAATCCTTAACTTCTCCCCGATAACATTGAAACCCCACCCCGCCGTACCGGGAGAGACCCCAGCAGTCATACACAACATCAACATCGCTCTCGAACTTGAGCAGATCTTCTATCAGCTTCAGTTTCCGGAGGGCAGAAAATAATCAGCTGCCTGCCCTGATCCAGGAGAAGAGATACTGCTGGGACAGGGCTTCATATGGATGGAAATAGGATGGGTCCTTATCTGGGTAATACTCCTTCATTACCTTCTTCATCCATACATCCATAGGGAATCCCTCCCTCCGCTGATATGAGAATATAAGGATGCATGAAGCTACCTTAGGCCCTATTCCCTTTATTGTCTGAAGCTTTGCCATTGCATCATCGAATGGAAGCGGATCTATTTCAGAAAGAATATCCTTCTTTTCAATGGCATCAAGAATGAAAGGTGCCCTGAATCCCGTACCAAGTGCTCTCAGTTCAGCCTCGCTTGCCCCCTTCATCTCCTCAGCAGTCGGAAATGAGTAGCGGCCAGGAGCAACTTCATGGCCATACCTCTTCGAGAGCCTGTTATAAAGCCCGGTGATCCTTTTTATATTGTTGTTCTGCGAAAGTATGAAGGATATCGTGGCAATCCAATGGTCCTGCTTCAGGAGCCTTATCGTACCGGTGCTTTCTACCGCCTGGTGAAGGATATCATCCTTGGAAGCTATCGCCTCTCTAGCTTTCTCATAATCGTATCCAAGATCAAAATAATCATAAAGGAATGGATCAGAAGCGGCATCTTCCAGTCCTCTTATTGTATAGAGCTTCTCATTCAGCACAGCAGAGAAAAGGCCGTTCTCATCTTCTCTCCAGCTGAATGACTGTCCGCCCAGAAGAGTCTCCCTAAGATTTTCGTTCATCACCGCCCTCCATATAATTCTTCCTAACATTATCCATATA
The DNA here is from genome assembly GCA_944389105.1 of uncultured Spirochaetaceae bacterium. Lineage (GTDB taxonomy): Bacteria > Spirochaetota > Spirochaetia > Sphaerochaetales > Sphaerochaetaceae > Ornithospirochaeta. The sequence continues at coordinate 47,878 of CALXLD010000024.1, forward strand.
CTCGCCCGGTGTCATCCCCGTATAGCGTCTGAATATGTGGAAGAAGTATCCGGGATTGCTGTATCCGACTTTCTCAGCTATCTCGCTGACAGTGCTCTGATGATAAACGGACATGAGCTTTCTCGCCTCATCAACTCTCGTTGTATTAAGATAGTCGGTGAAACGCTGCCCCATCTCCTTCTGGAACAGCCTTGAAAGATACTCCGGATTCATATAGACGACATTCTCCGATATCCACTTAAGGGAAATATCCGGATTGGAAAAATTCGTATTGATGTACTTAACTATCGTCTCGATCGGGAACTGGTCCCTCGCCCTTGGTACTTTATGGTCAACAAGCGACTTTGCAAGGAATATCAGATCATCAATGCTCCTCACATTCCCAAGCTCCTTGAGGACAAGCTCGTAATCGGTACTTCTTATAGCCATGCGGACAAACAGCGACTCAGCATCATCAAGGCTCCTGGAACGCAGGACCTTTTCCATATCCTCGAAAAGGGATGGATCAGCATTGCCTGAGAGTGCTGCTCTATAACGCTGGGTAAGTGAATCATCCGTAGACTTCTGTACTGGATGGATCTTGACGATCTCACACTCCTCTTCATCGTAAATCACAGCTTCGGAAGCTGTCCCAATCTCCCTGACAAAATACCTGGCAAGCTCTTCAGGCGTTCCCCGAACCACATCAACAAGGACTCCCCGTCTCAGTGAGATTTCGTTTCTCAGGGTATCAAGCAATGAAAGCGAGGAGATATCAAGAATGATGAAAACCTTTCCCCCTGATGAAACGGGGAAAACAGGCATTCTCAGCCCAAGTTCCTTTATCGCGGGAATCATAAGCGAGACGAATCTGTCTGCTTCAAGCACCTGGGAGACCATCATCGTAAGCACTTCATAAGAATCGAAGGGAATGAGCCGCTTGCTTCTGAGCATAACATCGGAAATTGCAGCAGGATCGGATAGAATTTCCATCATCATGCTGCGCTGCAGATAGAATATATACTTACCGTTATACTCTTTTTTCCCTTCATTCCTGCTGCTTCGGAGGTTCTCTACTTCCGCTTTGACCTCTTTCAGGTTATCGATGAGATCCTCTTTGAGCGCAGGCTTGAGCATATAATGCTTAACGCCATAGCGCATCGCGGTCTGTGCATATTCAAACTCACCGAATCCAGAAAGGATTATAAAGAGGGTATCCTTCATTTTTGAATGAACCTTCTTTATAAGCTCAAGCCCATCAAGCTTCGGCATTCTTATATCTGTGATCACAATATCAGGATGTATACGGTTTATGAGATCATAAGCTTCCTCTCCATCGGATGCAGTAGCTGCAAGCTTTATTCCAAGCTCCTGCCACGGAATCCATTTGGATATAGAGGTGCGTACAATCTCTTCATCATCTGCCAGAATTGCTGTAACCATCCTGCCTCCCTGGTACGGTAAAGGAAACTACTGCCATACCATCCTCATTCCTGAATTCAAGGCAATATCCATCTCCGAAGAGCAGATGAAGCCTTTCATCAATATTCTGCAGCCCGATTCTCTCCGTGGATGACGAGACAATGCCTTCTTTAAGCTTCTCAGCCATATTCTCGGGAAAGGAAGATCCGGTATTCGACACCTCGCAGAGAATGCCATCAGCCACATTATGGCATCTTACCACTATTTCGGTCTTTATTCCGTTCTCCTCAACAGAGTGCTTCACGGCATTCTCGACAAGGGGCTGGATGGAGAATTTCGGAATCATCGTATTGAGCACAGATTCTTCAACATCGGCTTTATAGAAAATCGTATCTGGAAAACGGCATCTCTGGATATCAATAAAGCTGCCAAGGAGCTCCAGCTCCTTCTTTATTGTGACAAGGTCCTCCGATGAAACTGCCGCGCGGAAAAGAGATGCAAGGGAATAGCTCATCGAGGCTATATCATCAGCATTGTATTTCTGGCTCAGCCAGTAAATGGAATCGAGTACGTTATAGAGGAAATGAGGATTGATCTGCTGTGTCAGCATCTTGATAGCGCTATCCTTCATCATGATCTCTCTCCGGTAATTGTCCTCGACAACTTCCTTATACCCTCTGGCCATGTTGTCAAACCTGTCATTCAGCTGTGCAATCTCATCAGACCCTGGAAGCGACTGTATCTCAGCTGAGCTGCTGCCTTTTTCAAATGCATCCATCTTTTCCCTGAGTGCATTTATCCTGAAAATCATCCTCTTCACGATATGGTGGAGAAGAAGAAGGAAGCAGATAAGCATGACAAGAAGAAATGCAAATGCCGCAAACACGCGTTCAGCAATTCCTCCATATAAAGCATCTCTGGGGATAGCAGCAATGTATGAGAATCCACTGAGAGGAAGAGTACCGTGATAGATGAAATACGGAACTGAATCCAGTGTAGTGCTGGTAACAGATACAGCCGGAAGGACCTTGCCTTCCGGATACTCGGAGTAAAGAAGCCTTCCTTCATCGGAGAAGACAAGAAGCATACCTGCATTGTCAGCTGTTTCTCTTAAGCTGGCTGCAAGAGAAGAGACATCAATCCTCACAGCCAGGACCGCAAGCTCATCAAGCGACAGGAACTCAAGTCTCCTGATTATCCGTATAAGATATATGCTGCCATCGTCCGAACCGAACCAGACAGCACTTCCATCTGCTGCGCGGACTGAAGGCAGCGCCTCCTCAAGAGATGCAGAGGAAAGAGTCATTCCGCTTCCGCTTTCAGCAATCCGTCCATCACATAGCAATGAAACGCCGGCAACGAATAATGAGCCATCATGCAGAGTGCTCAGCCTAGCAAGAACATCCCCCCATAGCTCATCCTCAAGTCTTTCTCCATCTCCGTCCTTTATCTCGGAAAGAGCAGCCTGGAAAAAATCATCCGTACAGATGAGATCGCTCAGCAAAAGCGCTGAAGAAAACACGTAATCGGCCCTGGAAAGTATATTTCTGGTATTCTCGCTGTTGATTGAATAGACACGGCTGTCATACTCATCACGGAGACTGAAAAGAAGCAGGATAACGACAAGAAGCATCGAAAAGAAGAATGCAACAAGAATCAGGGTAAGCTTTCTGGAAAGAGTGATTGCAGGCTTCAAACCGATCCTCCTGCTTTCTGAAGGATCAGAAAAGCCTCAGCAACGAATGCCTCTGCAGCCTCATCAGGTTCCATCTTCCCCTCTCTGAGCCATGCTTCATACGCTGCAAGACTCCTTGATATTTCGTGCGCTCCCAATGGAGGAATAGACCGCTGCATTCCATAGCCGGAAGACACAAGTTCCAGCTGGAAGCGCTCCTCGCTGTCAGATGGGGGAATGTCCCGGAACAAAGGAACGCCGAAATCATAACGCAGTATTCTTCCGGCTTCCTCGGAAGTCAGAAGCCAGTCTAGGAATAATCCAGCCTCTTCTGCCTCAGAGGATGCGGCTGTTATTGCAAGATATGCATATGGTTCCGATACGGCAGAAGGTATAGCCTCTGCTTCTGAAGCGTCCTCAATCTCATTCGATGATACCAGCCTGTTCCAGAATTCACCATTCGAAGCCGTCGATAAGAAATCTTCTGAATTAAGATGCTGCACAAAGGAAAAATAAGATTGTGAACTTGAAGTATCATGCCTGGCAATCTCAGCGTAGATATCACTGCCACGATGGCTCGCGACAGCTTCAAGCAGATCCAGGCCAGCAGGAACCGATGTCTTCATGCCCGTTGCCTCATAGACTTTCTTCCCTACCTCCTCAAGTTCCTGCATCGAAAAGGGATTATCAAGCTTAATGCCAAGATTATCAAGAAGAGCCTTATCGCAGAACATTACATGTGTTATCAGACCAACAGGAACTGCCTCGCTAAGAAGAAGCGAACGATTGCGGAAAGCAGACAGATGCATTCTATCGAGCTCAATGATATCGGAAAGCTTTCCCATTGCAGCATCGGAGGAGATATTCCCCCAGTACCCCGGATAATCAATGAATTCAGCCTTAATCGTGATTCCAGGATTAAGTTCCTGATAAACCCTTATAGCCTCCTCTGCAGCTTTCCTCCTCTCTCCAGTCTCCCACATCGATATAGTCAGCGTTGTTTCTTCATCATCTCTGCCTGCATATGGGATGTTTCCAAGAATATGGCTTCCGGAGAAGACCAGCCGGCGAGGCGGCTCGGCCTTATCATTCTTAACCGGACTCTCCTCCTTTTCTGCAATTGGCTCGGGTATTTCAGTTTCAATATATTCAGGTACAGCTGTTTCTTCTTCAGAAGGAAGCGGCTGAGGCTCTTTCTCCGGCAATGAGGAGCAGGAAAAAAGGGTTATGCAGAAAAAAACAATGCAGAAATATCTGATAATTCCTTTTCCTGTCTGAAATCTCACTTTCCAACCCCTTTTGCCCATCATACACCATAACGACCATGTTTTCCTCTGTTTTCTACATAAAGTAAATCGTATTTTTGCATTATATTATTCGGGTTTTGAAGATAGAGTATGCTTGTCAAACGGGAGAACAATGATTGGTCTGACTCATGGTTAGCATGAAAAGACAACAAGGCCCTGCTGGTTCCGATCCCCCCTTCTTTTTTTCCGGCAGGAGTCCGCTATTCCCTCAGGCTATGCTTGAGAGCAGAGCATAGCCTTTTATTTTGTCCCAAGCCTTAGCGTTATCGGAAAATGATCTGAGTATCCAAGCCCTGTGGATGTATCATATTTCAATGGCCTATCCATCGAATCCTTCATATTCCTCGTCGCTTTTATCTTCGCGCTCTCATATTCAAGTCCGCTTCCATCCCAGCACTCACCTGTTAGAAATACATTGTCATAGCTGTACCAGGACCCTTCATAAAAGTAAGTACCTTGTTCCTCAGGTACAGCATCCGGATCCAGAAGAGGCGAATAGTAAATCCTCTCCGCAGTCTTTGAAGGATCCCCTGTCAGATGGAATGCATTTGATGGATCATAGAGTTCCGGGAATATCGTAAAAGGGCCGGAAAGCAAAGGATCGGAATTGAAGTCTCCGGCTGCTATGCAGAGCGTATCAGGATTATCCTCAATGAGCATCGAAAGATGCCTTGCCTGCTCCATTCTCTCAGTATCTGCATCTTCAATCCGGCTTCTGAAATGGACTCCGAATACCTTCACGACTTCATCCCCGATTCCAAACGAAAGCTCAAGAATCGGGCGGCAGCCAGGATAGGAATGAAGCGCAGATGAGAGAGGCTTCAGCTTTGAGATGAATCCTACAAAAAGACTGCCATTCCCGTCATCCGCAAGACCGTAATGAACATAGCCTTTATCCTTGAGCCCTGCTGTAAGAAGATCCGACAGCACCTCAATGCTCTCAACTTCCTGAAGTATTATCACATCCGAATCAGAATAGCTGCGCCCTAAAAGCACAGCAAGCTCTCTTATTCTCTTTCTATAAGCCTCTCCGTCATAACCATCGGAGCGCCTGAAGCCATCGAACTCAGTTCCATCATCATAGCTATCAAAAAGCGCGTAGGCATTATAAGTCGTAATCTCAAAACATGCCTTCTCAGAGGAAGGCATGCATGAAACCGATACCAGAATCAAAATGAATAAAATGCAAAGCCTCATACAGCTTATACGCTGCAGGCGGCTGTTATGGTCAGATTTCGCTCTTTGAATTCACGATTCTTGAAAGCATACCATATGAAAGAGCTTCCTCTGCGGACATCCAGCAGTCTCTTTCTGTATCCTTCTCAACTTCGCTTACATCCTTTCCTGTAGCATCCGCGATGACTTTATCCAGCTTATGCCTCAGTGCCTCAAGCTTATCAGCATAGATAGCAACATCGATAGCAACGCCCTTCAGCTGGGAAAGCGGCTGGTGTATAAGGTATGTGGAATTAGGGAATCCTATCCTTCTTTCTTTAGGAACAGAGAGGAAGATAAGAGCCGCCGCAGAAGCAACAAGCCCCATTCCGATTACAGTAACAGGAGAAGAGACGAAGCGTATCATGTCATAGATGGCAAAGCCTGAATCAACATCTCCGCCAGGGCTGTTTATATAAACATAAATCGGGTCATCAGACTCACTGTCCAGTACAAGCATCTGACGGGCAAACTCATCAGCCCTGTCCTTGTTTATCTCTCCGGAAATGAGGACTGTACGTGTCTTCAGCAGCCTGTCATTCAATCCAGGGTCCGGTCTGTATTCATTCTTATCGTTTTCCATGACTTAAATAATAACTGCAACAAATCGTTGGGTCTAGCCTCATCATCTTGCTATAATATCGCCATGAAAGCAGCAACAGTATCTGTAATAGGAAGGCCATCGGCTGGAAAATCAACACTTGTGAATACAATAACCGGAATGAAAGTCTCTATAACATCTCCTACCCCGCAGACAACAAGAAACAAGATCAGGGGAATATACACAGACAGCAGAGGACAGCTGATCTTCACAGATACCCCTGGTTTCCACATCTCGGACAAGGAAATAAACAAGAGGATGCAGGATGTCACGGTATCATCACTGAAAGATTCTGACATGATCCTCTATCTTCTTGATGGAAAGAGAAAACCGGGAAAAGAAGAAGACACCATCGCAGAACTTGCTGCAGGAACAGGCGTTCCTGTCGTCGCTGTCCTCAACAAGGCCGATATCCTCTCCGATGAGGAGAAGAAAGAAGGAGAAGCCTATCTCAGGGAAAAATTCCCATCCTCCCCTGTTCTGATCGCCTCAGGAAAGGCAGATGACGGGGTTGATGAAATACTGATTGAGCTTTTCCGCCTCGCTCCCGAGGGAGAGCTTCTTTACGACGAGGATACATACACGGATCAGGATCTTGAATTCAGGATTTCCGAGATTATCAGAGAGAAGACAATAGAGAATCTTGCCGAGGAAATGCCCCATGTGATCTTCGTTGAAATCGAGGACATGGAGTATAACAAGGAAGAAAGCCATGTGTGGATACGGGCTTCTATAAATACCGAACGCGATGGGCAGAAAGGAATAATAGTCGGCCGCGGCGGAGAGAATATAAAGAGGATAAGAAAGGAATCATTCAAGGAAATCAGGAGAATATTCCCAGGTTCCAGGCTTACTCTTGACCTGAGGGTGAAATCACAGCCTGGATGGAGGAAGAACGGAAAGACCCTTGACAGGATATTCAGGGAATGACCCAGTCCGGTTTCCATCACAGACCGAACTGGCTTCTGTAAAGCGAGGAATAGAACCCGCCCTTCTCCATCAATGATTCATGATTTCCTGATTCAATTACATCACCATCCTTTACGACAAGGATCAGATCCGCATTCCTGATTGTCGACAGCCTATGCGCCACGATAAATGATGTACGGCCCTTCATAAGATGCATGAATGCCTGCTGTATCATCATCTCGGTTCTCGTATCGATGGATGATGTAGCCTCATCGAGAATCAGCATATCCGGCTGAGAAAGCATTATCCTGGATATCGATATAAGCTGTTTCTGCCCTGCAGATATCCCATCGCTATCATCTGTGACATATGCGTTATATCCATCAGGGAGAGAAGCTATGAATGTATCGATATGGGAAAGCTTTGCAGCCTTCTCGATTTCCTCATCTGTAGCTTCAGGATTTCCAAGCGCAATATTCTCCCTGATTGTCCCGCTCTTAAGCCATGTATCCTGAAGAACCATGCCGAAGCTCTTTCTCAGGGATGTTCTGCTGACAGAAGCAATATCCTTGCCATCAATTGAGATTCTTCCGCTCTGAGGATCATAGAACCGCATCAGCAGGTTTATGATGGTAGTCTTCCCAGAGCCAGTGGGGCCAACGATAGCAACCCTCATTCCAGGCTCCACAGCAAGGGAGAAATCCTTTATGAACTCTTTTTCAGATGTATACGAGAATCTCAGGTGCTCTATATCTACACGCCCAGAGGATACCTTCAGATCCGGCAAAGAAGCATCGGATTCTTCCTCTTCAGTTTCAAGGAAGTCAAAAATACGGGATGCCGAGGCAAGCGCATTCTGCAGCTCCGTCACGACTCCTGAAATCTCATTGAATGGCTTTGTATACTGGGAAGCATAGCTGAGTATTGATGTCAGGCCACCGATTGACATAATGCCATACAGTGCTGAAATCCCCCCGGAGAGCGCCACACCTGTATAGACAAGGCTGTTTACGAATCTGGTGACAGGATTGGTAAGGGACGAATAGAATGTGGCAAGAAGCGAATATTCTGCCCACTTTTCATTTATCCTGTCGAATTCCTCCTGATTCTTCTTCTCCCTGCCATATGCAGAGACCACAGAAGAACCTGTTATCATCTCATCAATGAATGAAGTCTGCACTCCCCTGGCTTCACTCTGCTTATAGAAAAGAGTGAATGTCTTCTTTGCAATAAAGGAGGCGGTGAATAATGAAAGAGGTGTGACAAGAAGGACAACAAGAGCGACTATCCAGTTGACCAGGAACATCGATATAAGCGTCCCGATTATCGTGATCACGCCGGTGAAAAGCTGCGTGAAGCCCATCAGAAGGCCATCTGAGACCTGATCTGCATCTGTTATTATCCTTGAGACAATATCCCCATGCGGATGGCTGTCTATATAGGAAAGAGGAAGTCTCTGGAGATGGTCGAAAGCCTCTTTCCTTATATCTCTTGATATCCCATAAGCCATGCTGTTATTCGTTCTGTTCATCAGATACTGCGCCAGTGCAGTTATCAGAGCAGAGACAACCATCGCAGCAAGCAAGGTCATGAAAAGCTTTCCGTCCCCTCCTGCGATAGCATCAATGGCTTTTCCTGTAAGAAGAGGAAAGATGATAGTAAACAGAACTGATACAAAGGCGAAGATAAGGGAAAGAGCAAGCTTAACCCTATATGGTCTTATGTAGCTTCCTACGCGGCCAAGAACGGATAAATCAGGCTTCTTCATTCCTCACCCCCGAACTGAGAGGAGAAGATCTCCCTATATACATCACATCTCTCAAGAAGCTCCTGATGCGTTCCGATATCGACAATACGCCCTCTGTCGAGAACTATTATCCTGTCCATTGCCATCAGGGAGCCAGCTCTCTGGGAAACAGTCAGCACAGTCATGTTCCCAAGTTCAGACAGGTTATGCCTGAGCCTTGCTTCCGTCGCATAATCAAGCGCGGAGGAAGAATCATCGAGAATCAGGATCTCAGGCTTCCTGACAAGTGCCCTTGCTATCGAGAGCCTCTGCCTCTGTCCTCCGGAAAGATTCTTTCCGCCTTCCTCCACCATCGACATGATTCCATCCTTCTTCTCCGAGACGAAATCATATGCCTCAGCAAGACGAAGCGCCTCGATAATCTCAGCATCTGTGGCATCGGGCTTTCCCCAGGCTATATTATCCCTGATAGTGCCCTTGAAAAGCAGAGCTTTCTGCTGTACATATCCGATACGGCTTCTCAGGGCGCTTCTCTTCCATCTGAGCGTACTATGCCCAAGCACTGAGACATTACCTTCGCTGGCATCGTAGAATCTAGGAATCAGGGACACAAGCGTAGTCTTTCCAGACCCCGTTCCTCCGATGATACCGATCCGCTCTCCCCTTTTCACCGAGAAATCCGCCTCCCTCAAAGAAGGCTCTCCACCTTCTCTGTAAACCATAGAGACTGAGCGGAACGACACGGCTTCATCACCTTCACCATCTTCCTCATAGCAGTTTTCGGCATCAATCATGGACGGGGAGACTTCAAACACGCTTTCTATTCGCTTCCAGGAAGCAACTGCCCTCGATATCGTTATGATCAGATTTGCCAGCTTTATAAGCTCCGTGAGAATCTGGCTCATGTAATTAACGAGAGCTACTATCGCCCCCACTTCGATAAGATTCATCGAAAACCTGTTTTTCCCAGCATTGATAAGCACAGCTACGGCCAGGTTTATTATTGCATATGTAAGCGGATTCAGAAGAGCTGATATACGCCCCGAGGACAGCTGGATGCCAAGCAGCGATGAAAGCTCTGAGGAAAAAGAAGCTTCCTCGCTCCTCTCCTTTCCGAATGCTCTCAGCACCCTGATACCTGAAAGATTCTCCCTTACCCTGCCAAGAATCTTATCAAGCGCACCCTGTACACTCCTATACATAGGGACTGTCCGCCTCATTATCAGGAAGACAACAAGTCCTAGAACGGGAATAACGCCTGCGAAAATAAGAGCCAGAGAGCTATCAACGGTAAAAGCCATTATAGCAGCACCGAAGACGACAAACGGAGATCTCATAAAGAGACGGAGGAACATGTTTATTCCATTCTGAACGAGATTTGAATCGCTTGTGAGGCGCGTAATCAAAGTAGGATTGCCTATCTTGTCCCTGTCACTCTCCGATAGCTCGGTTATATGGCGATAAAGCGCGCTCTTCATCTTTGCCGCAAAGCCCGTTGCGGCTTTTGCCGCAAAATACTGTGCTGTAACTGACGACAGAAGCCCTATAATTCCAAGGGCAACCATCAGAAGTGCCATCATCAGGATATGATGCATATCGCCTTTTGCTATACCATCATCGATAAGCGAGGCAACTGCGAGCGGTACACAAAGCTCAAACACCGCCTCAAGTAATTTGAAAAGCGGTGCGAGTATACTTTCTTTTTTATAGTTCTTAAGAAAAGAGAAGAACAGCAAATCTACCTCTCTCTCCTTTTCTCCAGATTTCCTGGAAACATCAGTATCTCCTCAGGATACCAACAACTCTCTCCTTTCCGCATGCTTTGAGGAAAGAAGCAAGCTTTGGTCCCCTATCCTTGGCAATGAGCGCCTGATAAACCAGTCTGAAGAAATCGGAATTCTCCATTTCATTATCCTTTGCAGTCTGGTAGATGTATTCAGAGAACTCCTTCTCCGAAAGCTCATCAAGATACTTGTCAGCAAAATCCGCAAGTTCCTTTATTGCGGCCCTCTCCTTATCGTCTGCCTCATAGAGATCATCTTCTTTTCTCAAGGAGAACCTGAATTCTTCCGGAGCATACTTGCCAAGCCAGGCCCATGCGCATTTCATGCGTACTCTGAGCCTTTCTTTCTGGCTCTCTGTCGCATCAGGGAATCTCTCCAGTACTTTCTCCACATCTCCGGAGTAAATCTGAAGGTAATTGCAGAGATGCCTGAATGGGATCTGGTATCCCGGTTCTGATGGGATATTCTTGTCATCGACCTGTGAAAGCTCGTAGATCCTTCTCTCTTTCTCTGCCTTCTTCTCATTTACCTGCATCAGGCCGAAGTAGATTCTCTCGGTATTGTCATAATCCTCATAGATCTTCAGCACATCGAGATCAAAGGAAATCGCAAATTCCGCAGATGGCCGTGTTCCTGCAAAAAGATAGCGCACTATCTCAGGAGGATAGACTTCAAGAACATCATACAGATCTACGACATCACCGCTTGATGAGGAGATTTTCCCGCCATGTCCTTTAATCTGGACAAAATCGTAGCGCATTGTAACAGGAGCTTCTCCACCAAAGACCTTTACGACATTCTTCGATGTGTCATACGACCCGCCTTCTGTCAGATGGTCCTTTCCGCCTGGTTCAAAATCAACGCCTTCCTTGACCCATCTCATAGGCCAGTCAATACGCCATGGAAGCTTTGTATTCGGAGTCGTCCTTATATCTATAGTCTCTGTCTTGCCGAGCTCATCATCGCGGTATGTGATTGCATACTCCCCATCCCAGTCAAGAACCGTTGTCGTATCCTTGTCGGTGAATGAGGAAAATACCGCTACAGGCCACCATGTCTCCGGCAGAGGTTCAGTCCTGTACTCATTGAGGATTTTTCTTATCTCATCCCTATGCTCCAATGCATGCTTTATATCCTCAGCATAGTAAGAAGCCCTGTAGCGCTCAGCCTGATAAAGATACTCCGGATGGACACCGACTGCGGGAAGGATATCCTCAACAGCTTTCTCATTTGCCCTGGCATAATTCTCCGCACGGCCTGTGGTATCAGGAACAAGTGTTATGGGAAAACGAAGGAATTTCTCAAGCTTCTCCGGCTCCGGCATGTTCTTTGGTACTTTCCTGAAAACATCATAGTCGTCCCAGCTATATATGAATCTTACATTCTTTCCTTTCTCACGGAGAGCTCTCACTACAAGCTCTACTGTTATTATTTCCCTGAAATTACCGATATGGACAGTTCCGGATGGAGTGATTCCTGAAGCACATGTATAAAGTGCCTTATCTCCTTTCTCACGAATTATCTTATCAGCAGTGATATCCGCCCAATGTGTACTCTGATTCTGAATCTCACTCATAATATGAAATTATGCACTTAACATCGGAAGCTTGGCAACACACAATCTCAAGCTGCTCATTTCCGGTAGCAATTCCTCTTATAAAACCGCAGGAAGCCAGTCAGGCAGTTAAAATGTACCCAGCATGCTTTGCAACCTCCTCTTCCTATAGATATAATGCATGACATGAAAAGACTCCTTTCCCTGCTGATTATCATATCTTTCATCATGCCATCGCTCAGTGCCGAAATGGCTTCCTGGTATACATCCACCGAACCTGGATACTTCACAGCAAGCGGAACTCTTTTCACCGATTCCCAGCGAGGTGCTGCAAGCAATGATCTTCCTATGGGAACAGTAGTGGAACTGTCGAATCCTGCTACTGGCATCAGTGCTGTGACGACCATCATCGACACGCTGCCAGAGCTTCCTGAGGACAGGACAATCGCAGTAACTGAGGCAACTGCAAAAGAACTCAGCATGCTGGATACAGGCATTGCTGATATCAAGGTGTCAGTCATAAGAGAAGGCACGATAAAAAGAGAGCGGGAGGAGAACACCGGCTGGTACGCATTTGACCTTGGCGTGTTCACAGATACGGCAGATCTTGCACTGAAATACGGCAGATTGCTCGAAAATGGACTAAGGCCATATATCGAAGTAGAAGATGAGGGCGTCAGGCTCTCGGTCAGGCACGTCATGACCTATCAGCTGCAGGAAGCCGAGAATATGATAGCACTCTCAGGCATAGAGGCCCCGGAGCCAAGTCCGGAACCCAATCCATATTCAGAGTGACAGAACAGTCTTCCAGACAGAATCATCGGCAAAGACGCCGAGCTTCTCGCTTTCTTCCCTGGTATTCTTAATGCCCTCTCCTGGGTAATGGATAGAGCATCCATTTCTAGGGCTTGATGCCTTTATATACTCCAAGGTCTCGCCGATCTTTGTCTCCATCGAGGCTTTGTCAGGGAAAATATCCAGGCTGAAAGCCATGAAAATCTGAGAGACCTCCGTCTCTATGGGGTATTTTCCGATTTCCACCGTCGTCTTTCCTCCAGATATGAGAGAAGCTATCAGATCCAGGGTGATTGCAAGACCTGACCCCTTCCAGAATCCTATAGGAAGCGCTTCCTTTGTCTCGGAAATGATCTTAGGATCCCTTGTTAGATTGCCATTCTCATCAAAACCGCCATCAACTGGGCATTCCTTATTCTCAAGGATGTATTTGCCAAGCTTTCCATAGCTGAACATTGACATGGCTATATCGACAAGAACGGGAGTATCTTTATACGGGACAGCAATTACAAGAGGGTTGTTTCCGATCCTTGGATCCTTGCCTCCCCATGCCGGCATATTTGGCATTGTATTGGTCCACATGATGCCGATTGCACCCATCTTCACTGCTTCAAGACCATAGTTTCCTGCCCTCATCCAGTGATTGGTATTGCGGAGCGCAACAATTCCTACACCATTTTCCCTAGATAGCTCCACTGCCCTCCTCATCGCCCTCCATGCATTGATATCACCGGGGCCTCTTTGTCCATCCCAGCGTTCAATAGCACCGAAACGGCTTTCAAAGACAGCTTTCCTGCGCACATCAATCAGCCCTCTGTCAATAAGCGAAATGTATGAAGGGAATCTGTTCAGACCATGAGTATGGACGCCATCTGCAGATGAAGATGCAAAAAGGAAGGAGGAGAGGTCTGCATCCTCTCCATCCATTCCATGTTTCTCAAGAATACCCTTAAGAGTGATTCTCAGTTCTTCAAAAGGTATTCTCATTATTTTGCAGCAGGTTTTGCAGCTTTCGCGGCATTCCTGAGTTTCATAGCAAGAGCAGGCTTTACGATTGTGCCAGGTCCTGCAATACATCCACCCTCGCATGCCATGATTTCCACAAGGTCAGCTTCAGGAGCCCTCTTCTCCCATGTCTTCATCAGACGGACAGTCTTCTTGTCCAATCCATTGATAGGAAGAATGCGTGGATTCTTTCCATCCTCCTTGAAGCGGCGGAGAACACAGGAGGCGACACCTGTAGAAACTGCGAATTCACGGCAGTCCTTGAAGGAATCTGTATCTCCAAGGGATTCTCCCTCCATCTCGCGGACATCAATTCCCTTAGCGACGAAGATGGAAGCAAGTTCTGCAAATGTGATGACACCATCCATATCATTGCGGTATCTCTTGGCAGCCTCAACCTTCTTCGCAAGACAAGGTCCGATAAATACCGACTTGCAGTCTGGATATTTCTCACGGACCATATGGGCAGTATATCCCATAGGAGAAAGAGCATCGGAGCGTCTTGTCTTCAGATAAGGTATATGGAGATCTACAAGTTCCATATATGATGGGCAGCAGGAGGTTGTCATAAAGCCTTCGTTCTCGGAAATCTTCTTATAAAGCTCATTCGCTTCATTGACCGAAGTTACCTCAGCACCTTCTGCAACTTCAACAACATCATAGAAACCTGCTTTCTTTATTGCTGCCTTAAGCTGTTCCAGTGTTCCTGGGAACTGTCCCTCGATAGCTGGAGCAATCATAGCAACAACCTTCTCCCCTCTCTTGAGCATCTTGAGGACAGGGAAAAGACCTGAGCGCTCAACAATAGCCCCGAAAGGACAGGAACGGACACATTTTCCGCATCCTATGCATTTGTCATGCTCAATTTCAACAAAGCCCTGCTCGTTCTTCGTAACAGCATCAACAGGACAAGCTTCCTCACATGGGACAGGAATATGCACAACAGCATGGAAAGGACAGACTTCCATACACTTACCGCATCTGATGCACCTATCCTCCTGTATATGAGCCTGGCCATTGATGAAGACTATGGCATCCTTTGGACAGTTTGACATACATGGACGTGCAAAACAGCCACGGCATCCATCACTGATCCTGTACTGTGATTTAGGGCAGCCCGAACATCCTGTGATAATCGTCGTAAGAAGCGGTAGAGGTGGTTTATCCTCATCAAGAACTTCCTGCATATAAGATGCAAGCGGCTTCTCCTCGTCATCGTCTCTTTCGATGTTTATACCAGCAAGAGCCATGATTCTGTATCTGACCATAGCTCTTTCCTTATAGATACAGCAGCGGAAAGGCGTGCGGGTTTTCGGAATAATCTCAAGAGGGAGCCTATCAGCCTGCTCAACGAGAGTATCGTCAAAGAAGCACTTAAGCACTTCAGTGTCGATCTTTCTCTTCATAAGAGTATACTGATTATTGAGCTCAAGCATTCTTTACTGCCTCCGCAAGGAGCTTACAGAACATGTCCTGATTTACCCCGCTATATACCTTGTCATTGATTGAAACATACGGTGCGCTGCCATTTCCTACTTTGCACTCATCAAGACATGAACAGCCCTCGATTTCACACTCGGCAAGGATTGCCGGATCCACGAAATCATTATACAGAAGGAGGTCTGCGCCCCCCTGTACGAAACAAGCTGTTCCAAGGCAGATTCTTACCTTCACCTTTGATTTCTTCATTTGATATCCTCCTATAGATATTCCTGTGAAGTTTCCTTCAGATATATATTTTCAAGAGCGTTTCTCAGACGCCCTATTATAGTTCTTCTGATTCCGATCTCAACTGGGATATTCGGATCCTGGTGTGCCTCATTTATCTTGGTACCGACTATGAAATGCACCTGATCACTATCAAGAAGCATCTCCACGAACTTCTTCGCCGGATCATTGGGAAGCTCCGATGGATTTATTTTCTTCTCAAGTATCGTAGCAACTTTCGACAATGTAAGCATACCCTCTGTAACAAGATCTATTCCTTCCATCTTCGATGCCGGAGGAACATCCTTCGACCAGGAAGAGAGGTCAAGAGTAAGCTTCTTGCCAAAAAGACGGGAAACTATCTGGGCTGTAGTTCCTCCTGACACGATCTTCTTTCCATCGAATGACCTTATCTTCTCTCCAAGCACTTCATCAGCTTCCTTGGTAAAAGGAGGTCCTGTCACAATCAGCAGTCTCCGCGGCCTTCTGATATAGACGACGACACATGTTATATCATCCTTGGCAGCAAGACCATCTAGCGAACAGGCTTTCTGGACTATCGCACGGGAAAGCTCACGCGATGATATATCCTCATCCTTTCGGATTTCATCGGAAATGAACTTCCTGACGCCATCAAGTCTCCATCCAAGAGGAAGGCTCTTTCCAAGTCCAGACTGGGTAACGCCATCAGAGAACATCACAAGCCTGTCTCCATAGCCGAGCTTGAATACGGAATGAGCTATTATCTCCTTCTTGAAAGCACCTTCTCTCTGAAGCTCCGTACGGCTTCTCTCCCATGAAACCGGCTCAGGTCCGGAAAAGCGGAGAGAGGAAGGATTATCGTATTCAACCAGATTGACCGCGATATCCTCCATATCCTCTTTGTATCTTATATCAGCGATAGTGAATGTGGAGTAGCTTATCTTCCTCTCCTTGCAGACAGGAAGCGTGTCCATGATAATCTTCGCGGAGTGGCTGAGATCTATCGGAGAGAATGAGAGCCTGTGAGCCATATGCGCAGTAAGAGAGGCAAGAACATTTGCCTTGACCCCGCTTCCGAGACCATCGGATAATGTCGAGACTATCTGATTATTCTCAGGATTGCGCGACAGGAGGAAGACATCCCCTCCTATCTTCTGCCCATGCTTGTAGATCTGTGCGTAATCCACATCTATGAAGATATTATTCATGACAGATCCCCATTCGCATCCTCCCGGAAGTCACTCTCGCCTTCCCCCGCTCCATGCACGCTGAAGGCATCGATGAGAGAATTGAGCATAATCTCAGTCTCTGCTGCATTCTCGCCGAGGAGGGAAGCTATCTGCTGTACAGTCTCAAGGGATTTCTGGATAACATCCTCCGCTTTCTTTACGACTGTCTCCCTTCTTATAGTAGGATTCGTTATATCCTCGAACATTGCGCCGAGAAGTCTCTTGGATTCAACAAGGAAGAAAGTGACCCTCAGATACTTATCCTTGAAATGAACTCTGTACTGCCCAGGATGCGAGAGATAGAACTGATCACGGAATTTATCTGAAAAAGGCACGAATCTTTCCAGAGGAAGATCCTTGACCATCTGCAGGATGCTCTGGTCCACAAAGCCTTCTTCCATGTCGCCGAAAAGCTCAAGGAAACGCACATTGCAATCTGCGATCTGAAGATCAGAATTCACGATAACGACACCTGTCGGAATCGTTCTCAGCAGAACGTCGACCTTGCTCTCTGCCTCCTTGCGCATCTTCGTGACGCACATCTCCACCTCTGCCATTCCCTCGATATATGCAATCGCCATATCGCGGCAGGTATTATAGCCGCAGCCACCGCAGTTAAGCTCATCAGCTTTGGTAAGCTTTCCAAGCTCAACAAGTGCTCTCCTTATTTCATCCTCAGAATGCCTGCCCCTGCTTCCTGCCTCAGCTTTCGGAGCAGGTGTATGAAGTATTCCATACCCTTTCTCAAGCAGAAGTCTTGCGAACTCCTCATCACCGGAGAAGAGCGAAGGCTCATCAAGACGCTTCGAAGTATAGTCAGATGCAGACTTCTTCCTTACAGCCATGGAGACCTTGTCATCGGTTGCAGGACCATTTATACAGCCCCCTTCACATGCGAGCAGCTCAAGGAACGGAAGCGGGAAAGTCTCTCCCTGAAGCGCTGACATAACCTGATCTATTCCTGAAAATGCGAGAGCCTCAGTCCCGAACTGCTTGCCGCTCCACAGCTTTGAAGTAGCAATCTGACCTCCCTCAATAGGATAGATTGTGGAAGTACCGGCTTTTGCCGGGATGAAATCCACATCCTCGACGGGAATGCTGTCAAGGCTTATGCCCTCCTCATCCAGCCATTGCCTGAGTTCATTGAAGGTAATCGAGAAATCAGGGTAACCGGGGGTTGTATCAGCTTCCACCTTCTTAGCAATGCACGGTCCGATGAAAGCAATCGAGAAATCCTCGTTATAAATATGCCTAAGGTATGCAGCATGAGTCTGCAGCGGCGATGGAACAGGAGCAAGCTTATCAACATCTTCTGGATAATACTTCCTGACAAGCTCGACAACTGATGGACATGCTGTTCCTATGAAAGGAGCTTTCCCATCATGCTCAGAAGCATAGATATCCAGGGCCTGAGACACGAGAGCGGCACCTATCGCCGTCTCGGAAACCCCAGCAAAACCAAGTTTCTTAAGTGCCGAGAGAAGTTCCTTCTCATACCCTCTGAATTCAGATGCATAGGATGGTGCAAGGGAGCAGATGACCTTACGTCCGGAGGAAAGGGCTATCTTCACCCTGTCCTTATCATCCCTGACTTTCTTTGCGCTGTTAGGACAGACATGAACGCATTTTCCGCAATATATGCATCTGTCCTTGATTATCATGGCATGGCCGTCTTTAATCTGAATTGCCTTTACAGGACAAGACCGCACGCATTTGTAGCAGTCACGGCAACTGGTTACCTCAGTATAAATAGGATTCTGCATCATTCACCCTCCAGCGCCTTTTTAATCAGATCGAAAACGGCATCAGGATCGGAAATCCCTGAATACTCAGTATCCCCGATTCTGAGATGTGGTCCTGTATTGCATTTGCCAAGACAGAGGTGACCTTCAAGATCTACCTTGTCTGCTAAACCATTCTGCTCCACGAACTCCTCAAGGCTCATCAAGATACTGCTATTACCACGAGCAAAACAGCTTGATCCCATGCAGAGCTCAATTCTGAGCTTCTCCTTTTCCGCCATAAACACTCCTAAGTCATATATGAGACTATCCGAGTTTTAAAGGGAAGTCAATAAAATGATTAGCTGACAAGAATTAGCATATTAAAACTACAAATTATTGCACTAAAGGGACAGATTATGTGGTTTAATGTGAAAACAGGAATATTAATCGGCATAAAGTACTATTAATACCCATCATCAACCTCTTCTCTCTCCGTCTCTTCACGGTATTTCCGTCTAAGCATTACCGAAAGGACGGCAAAAGAAGCGGCGAGATCCGTACGCTGCATCACGACATCCTCGGGAACTTTCAGATTCTTCGGTGCGAAGTTCCAGATTCCGCGGATTCCGCATTTGACAAGCATATCCGCAGTAGCCTGTGCCTGATTAGCTGGTACGGCAATTACCGCGATGGTGACCCTGTTGCTTCTTATATACTGGTTGATTTTATCAACAGGGAGAATGGTAAGCTCCCCTATCTTCTTCCCGACTTTCTCGGGATCCTTATCGAAAATAGCAACGATTTTCAGGCCATATGCAGAAAAACCATCATAGGCAGCAAGCGCAGATCCAAGGTTTCCAGCCCCGACGATAAGAGCTTCAGTCAGATTATCCCATCCAAGAGAATGGGTTATTGCAGCAATCAGCTCATCAATCAGAAAGCCCACCTTGGGCCTTCCCTCTATTCCTGTGCTTGCAAGATCCTTCCTAACCTGAATTGAAGTCAAGCCAAGTTCCGCTGCAAGCTGTGTAGCGCTTATTGTCCGATCTCCGGAATCCTTACGCTGAAGAAGAATTCTCAGATATGAGGGGAAACGTCTGACAGATGGAAGAGGTATTCGCAGATCAGGCATTGGTCAGTCTCCTTCTTATGCTCTGGAAAAGAGTATCGGGACAAGATGCCCCCGCTGTCAATCCGACAACGGAGAAAGATAGAATCTCGGAGGTTATCTCATCGGGGGAAGAAACCAGGAAAGATGGTTTTCCTGTGCTTTTGCCGACCTCATAGAGCTCGACAGTATTCTTTGAGCTTCTATCTCCTGCAATAATGAATGCCTCAACATCGGGAGCGAGCCGAAGCAGGGCCTGTCTCCTATCAATAGAAGCGCTGCATACCGAATTGAGGAGCTTCAGGCTAATTCCCATAGAAGCTGCAGTCCTTATTATTTCATCCAGGACACTGACTGAAAAAGTTGTCTGGACAACTGCCGGATACTCTCCTTTCTGCAGAATCTTCAGATCAGAAGGTTTCTCGATAAGTACGGCAGCACCTGAGCCGAGAAGCGATACAATCTCGCTATGTCCTGCTTTTCCTATCACAACCGTCATTTCCGGATTGCTGCGGATAAGACTCTGGCTATGGAGGACAACAGGGCATGTCGCATCGACGATTTCAAGTCCTTTTTCAATGAGAATGGCCCGGTCCATGTCGGTTATGCCATGTGCTCTGACAACGACAGTTCCGGGACCTTTTATCTCTTCCGGGCTATCCACTCTGATAAGTCCTCTTTTTCCAAGCTCCTCCATAACGAAACTGCTATGGACCACGTCCCCGATAACAAAGCACGGAAGAGAGGCAGATCCGGCTTTATCTATAGCTGCGGCAGTTTTCCTTATCGCCTCCCTCACCCCATTGCAGAATCCATATTTTTCAGGGAAAAGAACTTTCATCAGACTAATGAATACTCCTCTTCCTTCTTCTCTTTTTCCTTGTCGATAGGTATCAGCTCATGGAAATAATGCAGGAATGCAGGCGCAAGGAAGTTCGAGGAGTATGTTCCCGCAATGATTCCCCATGTGAGATTAACTGCGAATGTCTGTATATCGCCAGAACCGAGGACAGCCAGAGGAACTATTGCAACAAGTGTCGTAAGGCTTGTCATGACTGTTCTCGTAAGCGACTGCCTTACAGAAAGAGAGATTATCTCATCAACAGACATACCCTTCTCCTTTTCCAGCTTTATGTTCTCCCTCACCCTGTCGAAAATGACAATCGTGTTGTTTATCGAGTACCCGATGATAGTGAGAACAGCAGCTATGGTTGTAGCAGATACCTCAAGTCTGAAGATCAGGATAAAAGAGAGCATGGCAAGCACGTCATGGAAGAGTGCGATAATCGATGAAACGGCATACGCAAACCGGAAACGGATAGCTATATAGCCAAGTATAAGGACAAGAGCAGCACCAAGTGCTATCAGGGAATCACGGAACAGCGAAGAGGAGAACTTAGGCCCTACAAATTCAGACTGGAGCACAACGATATTCTCTTCTCCGAAAGTCTCGGCAAGAAGACCATTGATCCTTCCTTCTGCCTCGTTCTGGCTCTCATCCTCTGTCACGGACATCCTTATCTGATAAATTCCCTTCTCCTCGGATTCCACAGTCTGGACATTGACACTTCCAAGTTCATCAAGTGCGTTTCTTATATCCTCAATAGTCACATCGACTGTATCTGTACTGAAATTAACCCTGAAAGGTGAAGAAGAAAGAAGCGCAGGGAAACCGAAACCCGATACTATATTCCCAGTTCTCTCAGTATTATAAAGCTCAGCATCTACTCCAAGGGAATTAAGCTCTGAAACAATATCATCAGTCAATGGATACTCTGCAGGACTGAACTCATATGTCTCAACTCCAGCTGAACTCCTTTTTGTAAGGACAAGAATCCCATCTGATACAGAAAGAACGGCACTTCCATCACCTTCATATCTGGCTGTAAAACCAACCGGGGCTATCTGGATACGCTCTGAATAACCAGAACCGAAATCTATTCCCGTATTGAATCCAATGGCAAAGAAGAGGACAATTCCCGTAATAATCAGAAGAGCGGAAACTCCCATTGCAGCAAAACGCCACCTCAATACATCGAAAGTACCTTTCATCTTCTCCTCCAGGAAAGCCATACACTTCTTTTTCCATCTTCGGAAACAAAGAAATCAAAAATAAGATGCGAGACGAAAAGCGATGTAAAGAGCGAACAGACAACGCCAATTGCAAGAGTGTTCGCAAATCCCTTCACAGTGCTTGAACCGAAAACAGAGAGAATGACAGCGGCAATGATTGTAGTTACATTGGAATCCATAATAGTCCAGAATGCTCTGCCGAATCCTGCCTTGACCGCTTCATACGGCGTCATGCCGCCAGACAGCTCTTCCTTAATCCTCTCATATATAATCACATTGGCGTCAATTGCCATTCCAAGCGTAAGGACAAGACCGGCAATCGAAGAAAGCGTCAATGTAAAATGGAGAGCAGAAAGAACTGCCACCATCATTATGAGGTTCATGAGCAATGCAATATCTGCAATAATTCCTGCAGGTCCGTAGTAGATGACCATTGAAAGGATCACAAGGATAAAACCAAGTGCAATGGCTTTGACGGCAACATTCACGCTATCATCCCCAAGAGTTGCTCCTACACCCTGCTCTGAGACTACCGTAAGCGATATAGGAAGGGATGATGTACGAAGGACGACTGCGAGTGACTGAGCCTCTTCTTCCGTGAACGATCCTGAGAGCTGGACATCACCGGAGATTGCATCATTTATTGTTGCAACACTTTTTACCCTTCCATCCATAACTACCGCAAGCTGTTCACCTATATGGGAGGATGTGAAATCATAGAAGATATCGGAACCTTCGCTATCGAGATGGAAATTGACAGCAGGGCGGCCTGTCCTTGAATCCCTTTCCATTCTCGCTGAAGTAAGATGCGCACCATCAAGGACTTCAGTACTGTCAATAACTACAAACTGCTGCAGCTCATCAATCCCGTATTCATCTTCCAGATAATATCCAGCCACATCATAACCCGCGGGGATGTAATCCGGCTTAATTATGACACCGTTTTCATCGAAGGCTCTGGAAAGGTTTGAAAGATAATCACGATTCACTCTTTCAGTGAGCCGGGAATCAACACGATTGAATGTCAGAGATCCCCTTCCCATGAGGAAGGAATCGACACGTTCCGGATCAGTCTCTCCAGGAACCTCAACAAGAATCTGATCGGTTCCCTGCAGCCTTATATCAGGTTCAGTCACTCCAAACTGGTCGATTCTCGATGTTAATATCTCTATATCGCTCTCAAGCAGCGCAGTAAGCTCAGACCCCGACGGAACTTCCCCATCATGGGTTTCCACATACGAGGCCGTATCGGCCTCAAGGACAACTGACATACCGCCTCTGAGATCGAGTCCTAGCTGAAGAACATTGCCTGAAAGCCTTTTTGCCTCCAGAAGTTCATCCCTGTAATGACTCTCTATAGCTTCAAAAAGCGAGCTTTCTGTCGGGAAAGATGAAAGAAGCTCATATACTGTCCACTCAGAGGGTTTCTCCTTCCCTTCTTCTTTCAGATGATTCTCCGCTGCAGATATCAGGTAATCATACTCCTCCGGAATGGCTGAATTCCTGTCATTCTGAAGTAAAGAAGTAAGGGTCCGGACACCTCTCGATGCCTGACCCCTTGCATAATCCCTTATATTTTCATTGCTTCCAGCAGCTGCATCCTTTGTGCTGTCAGGGACAAAGCAGTACCACTTGATCGTGGGATAAAGAAGCAGCGCTGCAACAGCAAGCACAAGGAGAACCAGGAGCACACGTCCTGTTTTCTTCACTTGTTACTCGTCCTTCTTCTCTGTCTCTTCTGCAGGAGCAGCTTCAGTCTTTACTCCAATGCTTCCAGCTTCGCCTTTCTCTTCTGCCTTCTCCTCTGCCTTAGCCTCGACTTTCTTCGGAGCTGTCTTTGCTGCATCTTTATTTACAACAGTAGAAATAGCACTCTTGGAGAACTCAATACGAGCTGAATCATCAACCTTTACAACAACTGTCTGGTCTTTAACTGTGATGATTGTGCCATGAATACCGCCGATTGTAACAACCCTGTCGCCTTTTTTCATTGCAGCAAGCATCGCCTTTGTTTCCTTGTCCCTCTTTTTCTGAGGTCTGATAATAAGGAAATAGAAAATAAGGATAATAAGTACGAATGTGATAATAGTAGTAGTCATCTGACCCTGCATTTTTCAAACCCTCTTAGTAATTAATACAAAGAAATTAGCATCTAAAATAAACAGAATCAAGGTTAAAGGAAAAAGCAGATATGCAGAACTCTTGGATAAGTCCAGTATTTCCATGAATACATTCATAATTATTTCGAATCCCCACATTGTCATTGCTCCTCTCCTTCTATCCAGCACGTCCTAATCACAACTGTATATCTAAAAGGATTTCTTTTTGTTGTAGAATAAGAAATAATCAATTGACACTACCCCCCCCCCGTTGCATATACTTCACCTAGTTTGTTTTCCAAGGGGTGAAAAGAATGAAGAGAAAAATTTATTTTTCGGTTCTGCTGATAGTCACCATTTTATTGATGGCAACAGCTTGCAAACCATCAGGCAGCCAGCTGCCACCATGGCTGATTACTCCTCCAAGCCAAAATCCGGATTCAGCGGATTTTGTAAAAGGTTTCAGTACAGAACAGATTATCAGGGATATTGCGGGAAAAAACAGTGATATAACTGTTGAATATAAAGTCCTTTCAGATGAACAGACTCAGGCAATCAGGACTTTCGCTTCGGCAACACCAATGCCACTAGCCAATGAAAGTTCAGTAAAAATTGAAGCAATTGCAACATTTACAGGATACAACCTTAATGGAAGGATACTATATGGTTCAATGGTTTTCACATTCAGTGCTACAACCACGGATAATAGTAAATATGAAGTAACGGATTACACTGCAGGTTCTACAGATTCAGATGGACAATCCCACTCTCTTCGTATTTCAATCGGAACATACACTGAATCAGTAACATTGGAGAACCTTTCAGGGACAATAGAAGCAAGTGCTGAAATATCAACCGGTTCTTCTGAAGCATCGATAACTATTACCAGCATCACTGAAGACGCCTACAATGGATCATTCAATGTCGGCGGTGAAAATATCCCAGCAGCTGTAGCAAGTGGAGAATTTGATGAGGGAGAAGATGGAACAGAAGCAAATCCATATTCACTTGATAACCTTGATGATCTTAAAAAACTCTCCAATTTCTCAGCATCGGATGATTCAAAGATATATGCCGAGCTAACAGGTTCTATTACTATTTCAATGTCAGATTATATTGATGAATTTTCAAACATAGTCCTTGATGGAAATGGATACTCAATAACGACAACAGGAACATCTGACAATTCGAATGCTGCATATTATGTTTTCGAAGGGGTCACAAACTCAACAATCAGGAATCTTACATACAACATTAATAATGAAAAGACATTAATCCAGCAAACACGTGGAGATGTCATACTCGATGGAATCATTCTCAATGGACATGTAGATATAACAGGAAACAATACAAGCGGCTTTGTATCATATGCTTATCCAATAACAGGAAGTGGTACAAACTCTACTCTTACATTCAACAATTGTGTAAATAATGCAGATTTCATTGATTCCATGGGTTCTTATGGAGCACCATTTGTTGCAATCGTCCTTGCATCAGATGGCAATGCTGAAGAAGTAGATCTTGTATTCAACAATTGTGAAAATAACGGTGATATTTTCTATGCAAATGGTGCAGGGCTTCTCGTAGGGAATATGTATAGAGCAGATAACGACACTGATGACAGACCTGATACTTGGTTCTACCCTTCCACAATAACAGTTAACAATTTCACGAATGCGGGCTCAGTAAACAGTTTCAAGCGTGCAGAATTTATCAATGGAATGAGCAATTCTGCTCATGATAAACAAATTAGCTGGGGAGTCTCAGAAGGAGACTATAGCGGTGGGGATTTAATCTGGACAATCCAAAGTGAAGGGATCTCAATTTCTGGAGCAGAAGATACCATTTCATTCTTTATTGATAACAATGATTCTGTTGCTGAAATTTCACTTATTGGGTATGTCTATGTCGGTTATTTCTCTGGTAGTGAGAAAATCGGAAATTATGCAAGTTATTCAATTGAGTTGATAGATCCTATATCAACATCGGCAGACCTTTCAACTTCCATTCCTGTAACAGAAGTATGTGGCCCAGAATATGCAGAAGGACAAAATCCAGTAGATGGGATTGTTACAGTAACCGGAAAAAATTACTGGCTTATTGATATACCAGGATATGAAGTCAGACTCGGAAGTGATACAGGATCCTCAAATCCGGTATCATTCAGCAAATATTGTGCTGTAGCAAGGGACGCTGAAGGAAGAATAATTACAATGGCAGATGTAACAAGCACAATGAATTCTATCATTTCCAATAATTAAACTCATAATGAGCCAGGGCTAGAAACCCTGGCTCTTTTTTCCGGCCTATTTCCAGAGATAATCTGTGAAGTAATCAAGTACCAGCTGTGGCCATGTAAACCAGTCATGAGCACCAGGTACCAGTTTAACAGAACCATTTCCATTGTATGGAACATCAAGAGAATCCATAAGCCATGCAAAACTTATTGTGGAATTATCTCCTTCCTGATTAATTGTCCGCTTCAGCATAGCATTATCAATGAACCCAGCACCAAGATAAAGATTTGAATTCTGCATTTTCTCAATATCCATATCGGGTGTATACAGATTTGTTGCGCCACCCGAAAGCGGAGCAAAATATGCAAAATTATCATTATACATCATGAAAAGCGTTGAAGTGATGCGCCCGCCTCGTGAAAGTCCGCAGAAAGCTCTGCCAGAAGCATCTCTGACAACATTGTAATTTTCTTCAATATAAGGAACCAGACATTCAACAACATCATTCCTTATAAGTTCGATTATAGGATTATTGTTCTCGTCAATAAGTCCATTATTCTCAACTGCAACGATTATGAATGGTTCAATAACACCATCTGCGATAAGCCTATCTGCAATATTATTCACATTGCCCTGGTGGAACCAATCTCCTTCGAAACCACCTGTTCCATGCGACATATAAAGTGTCTTATATGGTTCTGGCCTTGCAGCATCATATCCTGCAGGAAGATAAACCTGAGCAGGTCTTTCTACTCCATCAATGCCAGTATAGGTAATGTATTCAATTGTTCCTGCTTTAGCCGTATCTTCAATCGGGAACAGCCAGGTCCAATCATCAGCTGGATTCTGCTTCTCTGCATCATAAGGAACAAAGAATTTTGAACGGTACTGAGGATTCATTGAATATGCATTCTGCTCTGGTAGATTATCGGGATCCGTTACTGTTACCCATGTCTCTCCGTTATCATATGATACACTGAAGAAATACATATAGGAAGCACATGGAAGCTGAAGAGAGTAAGTCCAGATGCCATCGTTATTGTACATATCTGCCCTATAGCCTTCATCATTTGCATGTCTGAGATCTTTATCAGCCGTCCAGTCCTCTGGATTTATCATATAATTGTTCAGGCTGTCATTCTTATCAGAAAGCAAGAATCCATTTGCAAATACATGCGGATCGTTATTCTCATAGAACTGGAATGATCCAACAAGCTACACATTAGTTGCGTTCTCATCAACATATGAGAATGATGTTGTGAAACCGGTCGGGGAAGAAGCATCCTGTACAGTGGAAACAGCTGCAGATAACGACAAAGCCACTGCAATAAACATCACGGCAAAAGTAGCTGTTTTTTTCAGCATTTTTGTCCTCCTTTTTTGCTTACATGATAAAGTTCTTACCTTCAGCAACAAAAAGAAGATTATTGTTTTTCTGATGTTGCAATGCCTGAAATTCTATGAGCCTTCAATGTGTTTTCTTTTTCAGTTATTGCAAATTCCCAGAATATCCAAGAAAAAAAGAGACTGTTTCCGACTTCTTGATAACAGGAGACCGAAACAGCCGCATTTATATTAATTTCCCTTGAATTCTTTCTGGTTTTTCTTTGTAAACAGGAACATTCCAATCAGAGCCGTCAAAGGTGTGACAAGTACAATACCGAAGGCTCCAGCAAGTGTCTGGACTATCTCCCCGGCAATTGACTTCGATGTGAATATATTCAGCGTAGGCGTTGCCTGTGCCATATAAACCATCATCAGCGTGAGATAGCTGCCCATGTAAGCAAGAAGCAATGTCGTAATCTGTGTTCCTACTCCAGCTTTCCCTACCTCCATTGCAGATCTGAAGAGTCCTCGTTTATCGGTATCCGGGGCATGTTCCTTTACTTCCCACATAGCGGCAGACACATCAATTGACAGATCCATGATTGCTCCGCCTGCCCCAAGACACACGACACCGGAAAAGAGTGACGTGAGATCGAGATCCATGAAACCGCTATATAGAAGGGATTCACTCATCTCCAGCACAGAGCCATGAATACGCAGGAAAGCTGTCATAGCAATCGAAATAAGTAAAGTTATCATAATAGCCAGGAATGAACCAAGGATTGCTGCAAGGCTGCGTTTATTCAGTCCAGAGACCATCGGAAGCGTAACAAGGGTAAGCATTATAAGCGTGACAGCACACATAAAAAGAGGATTTACCCCTTTCAGTACACTAGGTATAAGGAGCTTCCAGATTGAAAGAAAAGCAAAGGCAAACGAAAGGACCATCCTTATTCCGCGCAATCCGCTGAATACTATGAGCGCGATGATGAAGATTGCAACAAGGATAATCTCCTTATCAAGCCGATAGTAATCAATCATGTTTATGAATATTGGATTGTTATCAGCATCGCGTTCTACAAGAACCCATGCAATATCCCCTGGAACAAATACTTTATCATCCTTAAGACTGCCAGAGAGCAGGTTCACGGCATCCATTTCCAGACCTTTGTGTTCACCGGAAAGTACTCTGACATGGCATCTCTGATCTCCTGTACGGAAAAGTCCTGTCTGGATAATAGTGCTGTCATCTGTTGAGAGTACCTCAGCCTTCGCACCTGTCGCATTAAAATATATCGCACGTTCAAAACCCGTCGGAATGACAATGAGAACAATGGAAGCCAGTAAAAAAGCTATTATAAAAGCAATATTCTTCTTTTTATCGTTGGTTGTCATATTAATAGAAAAATGGGGAGACCAGGTCTCCCCCGATAATCACAATGATGTTATCTTGCGTCAGTAAGATCCATAAGCCTGAGAGCAACTTCAGTGTTGTCATAAGCTCCAGAGAAAAGCTCAGCGCCTTCACCAAATGCATACACAGGAACTGGAAGACCTGTATGAGCATAGCTTGTCCAGCCAATACCAGCCTTGTTGTTGATGATGTGTGTAAGAGTTACGCTGATTGGGTTGTATCCGCCATAAAGCAGGGATTCCTCATATCCATCAACATTTCCTGTCTGATCATCTTCATATGCTTTCTGAAGCTTTGCAAACTCGTAGTCATTCATAACAAGAGCTTCATCAGCAGCGGTCTGGCCAGGAGCAACGAGTCCGAAGTTCTCCTCAACCATTACCATAAGATCATCGAATGTGAAGGAACCATCTGCCTTTGCCTCTTCTACAAGAGAATCGAACTTAACAAATGAGCACTTCTGGTTTCTGAGGATATCGAAAGCTGTATTGTAACCTGTTGCAGCATATCCGATAGTCATACCACCTGTCTCATGGTCTCCGGTTACGATGATAAGAGTCTCATCCGGATGATTCTTTGCAAACTCAACGGCAACTTCAACAGCTTCATCAAGAGCAATTGTATCGCTGATATTGGCAAGCGCGTCATTAGCATGTCCTGCCCAGTCGATCTTTCCGCCTTCAACCATCATGAAGAACCCTGTCTCGTTATCAAGAACATCAATACCCTTCTTAACAAAGTCCTTAAGCTTGAGGGAATCTGCTGGAGCATCAAGAGCATAAGGCATAGCACCATCGTCCTGAAGAACCGGGCTATAAGCATATACCTTGCCGCTGTTGCTATTGAGGCTGAGTATTGTATCCTTGTCGTTTGTTACAAGATATCCATTATCCTCAAGAACCTCGTAGATTGACTTGTCTCCATCATCAGCCTTATTTACAGAACCACCTGCAAAATACTCGAATCCGGATTCTGCCATCTGCAGACCGATGTCATAGTAATCATTTCTGGAAGCGATATGAGCATAATATGCAGCTGGAGTTGCATGATTGATCGTAACTGTAGAGACAATACCGATCTTCCAGCCCTTATCATGGAGCATCTCTGCAATAGTTACGCCCGGTGTAACTTTATCAACACCCATTCCGATAACACCGCTATGTGTTTTGTAACCAGAAGAAAGAGATGTAGCTGTAGATGCTGAATCTGGGCAGAATGATGTTGAATCCTGTGTATACTGGAGACCAACAACCGGGAACTGTGTAAATGTAAGCTTATCAAGCTCAATGAGGCCAGATTCATTAATTCCGTTGAAAACCTGTGCGGAGTTTGTCTGAGGGGAGCTCATTCCATCTCCGATGAACATGAATACATATTTCGGAGAAGCATCCTCGGTATATTCTCTTATTGCGCTTTCAGTTTCCATTCCGCCATTTGCAAAAGCCATGGAAACGATCATGATGAGAGACAGAAGCGTTATCGTAAGTCTTTTCATCTTGTATCTTCCTCCAAATTCAAATCGTGGTTAGCCCACAGTCTGGAATCTATCAGAAATGGAAAGACACCATCCCCCTCGCTTCAGTTAGTATTCTGTTAAATGAAAATGAAGAATTTTCCTGTATGTTAAGAAAACATTTCCGAACATGAAGATAAGCACAACAGCGTAAATCTTCAGCCCAGCATGGACCTGAATCGACCTTGCAGGCATTTTCTGCAAGGTCTCTAGAAAACCTGTAACCTTAGATTATAAGTGAAGCTGTGCAGCAATATTATTCACTTCATCTACCGATAAATCCGTAATAGCCGCAACCTCCTTTATAGGATAATTAGCACTGAGCATTTTCGCTGCGATTTCACTTTTTCCTTCGGCACGGCCTCTGACCTTGCCTTCAGCAATCCCCTCGTTCACCCATTCCTGTATCATCTCATTGACTATGTTATTCTGTCTTCTGCTCATGTCCGCACTCCCTTTTACCCTCTCAAGCCCTTCTCGGAGCTCCGGATTCCTGATCTTCTCTACCACTG
>CALXLD010000025.1 GCA_944389105.1 uncultured Spirochaetaceae bacterium
CATATCTCTGATACAGCGCACCCGCCCTCGATGATGCTCTTTGCTATTTCCAGCTTCTGTTCATCTGTAAGTTTCATGAATTTACCCCTTCCATTGAACTTCTGTCCAACAAAAGGGGTTCACATCATCACGCCAATGATTAGTACGGGTATTTTCAATCTAATCTAAGGCCGATACCGTCTATCGGCAGTGCCTTTTTCTGGCTTAATTATCAGTATCTTTCTTATAAAAGTCAAATCAATGAAACAGCCTGTTCCATATTTCTGAAACAGGCTAAGAATAACGGTTGGAGAGTAATATTACCCAACGATGTCGTTTACGGTTGTCGATTCGGTTCTGTCTTTATAAGTAAATGTAACTGTACATCTTAATTCATCGCCCGCACTGACATTCTCTAGTACACCACCAATAGGATTTCCATCGACGGAATCGAGACCTGCTGCTTCCTTCTCAAAAAGAACAGTTCCATCTGAATCGGTAATCGTGTAATCAACAACAATTCTGTAGATAAATGGGTATTGAGCCTCTTTTGCATTTGTAACATCAATACTGAAAACTGTTCCCCCAAGTTGTTCTACTGCCTGGAATTTTACAGAAGGTGCAGGAAGAATGGCTGTATCTGGGTTGCGATCATCACATGAAGCCATAAGCACTACCATGAACAATGCCGTCAATGCCAATAGGATTCCTTTCTTTTTCATCTGTTCTCCTTTGTATCCTTAGAAAGATATTGAATTCTGACTGCTATACTGCAATCCGGTTGAAGTATATATCCGGATTTTCAGAAACCTGCACTTTCCGAAAAAATAAATTCAGCAGGTACTGCTCGTACACTGCCTCTACTCCTAGTCTTCCTACGCCGAAATTGACAGGTACTCCAAAGATAGAAGCTTTTAATGATGCTCAAATAAGGCTAACTAATGTTTCTGTTTCTAATTCTAGTTCATTCCCGTCCGGAACTTCTTTCTCTTATACCTTGATAAATAATACTAGAGGAACATCCATAACATCTTCTTCTCCTACTACATATAGAGGAGACACAACTGCTATGGATGTAAGAAATGATAGTTTCTCTTTACGAATTACGGCACAATGTTCTGGCTATAAATCATCTTCAAGTACTGTAAATGTGACTGGATGGGGCTAAGTCTTACCATTTAGCAGTCCTTTATGTATTATCAACATAAGTCCTGCTTGCCGTCTTTGTTGCCGATGAACTCTTATATCCAGAGCGTGAAGCAGTTATAGTTACGGATATATCTTTCACCCAGTACATAGATGGTCGAACACTATATAGCAGTCCACTCAAAGGAAAACTACTTGATGACAACCCGCTTTTAGATACAGGCGTATCACCATCAGTGTTGTTTTTCACAACAACACTGAATGTTGTTCCTGATGGGAAAGAAGAAGCATTACTTAACGTTACCTCATATGTCACAGCTTCTGATTGATAAACTATATAACGTGCCGAGAAACTTGGAGTTGCTAAGCTAGGTGTTGGAGCAGTATACGAGCAGTACCTGCTTGCATCCTTTTCGTCTTGCAATATACCCCATCTGCGTATGTTTTCTGATATTCCGTATATAAACTGTATCTGCTCTTAGAGCTTCATAGGGACGGAGTGTGATGGCAGATGGAATTGAAAGATACGAGGAAATCATTGAGCGCCTTGCAAGACTGGAAGAAAGAGTCGGAAAAAGCGCAGATGAATCAGCAGAAAGCATCCAGAAGACAGTCTCTAACGAGGCAAGGCTTAAGAGCATTCAGCACAGAGTTGACGAAGCCGAAGGCAGGGAAGAAGCCGCTGCAAGGGATATCCACGAAATGAGGATGATTCTTCTGGAGCAGGAAACCAGGCTAAAAGCAACAGTATCGCTCCTTAAGGTTTTCGGATCGATTGTCACATGTCTTTCTGTGCTTATTCAAATCGGGAGAGCAATCCTGTTTTAACACATGACAGCAGGATTCCTTCAAAACCACGAAATAGGAGAAGCATATGGATTTTGCGATTTTTCCCGTAATTTTCAACGAGCTTGTTGCCCGTATTGACGCTAAGCTCCTGCCATTCGTAGGTGTGTTCTTCATTCTTGGATACTGGCTCAAGAGGGTGAAGCTCCCGGCATGGTGCCCGAAGGTTCCGATGCTTATGTTCATCATCGGGTTTGCGGTATTCACGGTCTATTCCGTTATCATCGACAACCCGGAGAACAGCTTGGATATCCTCGGAGCAATCGCCTACGGATTCGGCAATGCGGCTTTCTTCGTAAGCATAGCGGTACTTATGTATGACATGAAGCATCAGCATACGAAGATGAAAGCCTCAAGGAGGCTCAAAGGAGGAATGAATGAGTGATAGATTGACCGATTTCTTCGGAAAGATTCCTGCGAGAGTCTGGATCTACCTCTCTGTATTGGTCGCGGTGATGCTGGCTATCACTCTTCCGCTTGCCCTGACTGGATACCAGGATGTCTGGTATTCGGTATTCTGGGGAATCTTCGGTGCAGTTGCGGCAGTCCTCATTACGAGGATTATCTATCACTGCGCAACAGGAGACAATGAAGCGGAGATGTGGGCAGTATCACTTTACGGTATTGCCGGAGATCTCGGATGGCTTATCGGCATCCTCTCGACGACATATACGGTAGCGACTATCGGAATTGTAATCACTGCAGCCGGAACACTTATGGCAGCCGGGACCAGATTCATCGGCAGAGATGGAATCAAGGTCCAGAAATCAGAGCTTCTTGGCAAGCTCAGGACAGAGCTTCGTTATCGATTTATGGGAGATGAGATAACAGGTCCGCTTGATACTAAGCGGCCGCTTGTCGTCATCGAGGATGTCAGGGATCCTCTGACAATCAATGAAGCGATTGCAGCTGGATACGAGAAAGAGGCAGAGGAGGCCATTGAATATCTGAAATCAGTGATTAATACCTCTGTCGGCAAGGAGAAAAAGGAATGAGAAAGTGTGGGAAAAGATTAAGCCTTATATTCTCGGTCTTCTTTCTGGCCTCGCTTTCGCTCTGGGCCTTTCCTGGGCGTGGCGTAAAGGAAGAGGTTCCGGTCATGCCTATGGGAGCTACGGAAGCTCAGGCTTCCGTTATTCAGGAGGAGCCAATTCAGGCAGCAGAATTGCCGAAGATGCCCTCTGGGACAGAATCGAGCACAACATCAGAAGAGCCCAAGAGCTCCTCGATAGAGAAAGCTCAGATAATCGCTGACAAGGGCGGATTGATTCTCGGTGAGAGGCAGGATGAGCTTAAGCTTATCCTCTCTGACCTTGCAGATGATATTGCTACAGCGCAGATGGCGTCCGAAGCAAAGGATAGCGAGATTGAAGCTCTCAGGGCTGATCTTGCAGAAGCTGAGGAATCCACTGGTTCAAAGGCATACATCATGCTTGACGGCATCATGGGCTTTGAGCAGGGTATTCCGCAGTTCGGAGCAGGGATGACTGCGGGAATGAGAATCGGTAATCACATCATGCTTGAGGCTGGTGCTGATTATATGGTCGGAGGGCTTGATGGATATAATCAGTTCTCCCTTGACAACTTCCAGTTCCGCTTTGGGGCAGGCTGGATGATCTGATTTATGGCAGGGGAGTCTCTTCTGGATTCCTCTGCTTTTCATAGGAGAAGGAAATGAAGAAAATCCTTTTTGTACTTATTATCTCTGTGCTTATCGGTATCAGTGCTATAGCATGCAA
The DNA here is from genome assembly GCA_944389105.1 of uncultured Spirochaetaceae bacterium. GTDB lineage: Bacteria > Spirochaetota > Spirochaetia > Sphaerochaetales > Sphaerochaetaceae > Ornithospirochaeta. The sequence continues at coordinate 3,711 of CALXLD010000025.1, forward strand.
TCCTAAGACTCCGGATTACAGCACACCGGATATATCAGATGAACAGATGGCTGTCCTTGAGGGTTATATCGGGGCATTTGGCCATGTCCGCGTTCTCGGGGATATTGACCATGTTATGAAAGGAGATATGGATGCAACGATGAAGCTTTCTGCGGCTATGTCATTCAATGCTGACAAGACGGAGCTTTCTATTCCTCTTACGCTTTCCAGATACGATTTTGATGGACACAAGAATCCGGAAGACCCGAATCCGGAGCAGTATACAAGAATAGCATCAGGAAAGATGACTCTTGTTCTTCATGGTTCGGCTAATGAGGATGGAACCGCTTTCACGGCAACTGCATATGCTGTAACCGGGCTCAATATCACACTTAGCGTTGATGACTCAGAGTACATATATCTCAATCTTCCGGATGCGACATTGTCCGCTGAGGAGATTACGGGCATCTTCACTACAGCGGGAGGTGTTTCGAGATCTTCCGTAACTGTATCGATAACGGATGGCAAGGCTACAGGTATTGCGGATGTAGACACCCCAAAATTCGGAAGACCTGCAGGGGCAATCCTTTTTGATGGTGCAAAAGCAGAACTTTAAGGTTCTTCTTTTTATCCTTGGCCAGCTCTGGTACTCCGGGCTGGCCTTTCTTTCTGATTGTCAAAGAAGGTTATTCTGATATAATCGCACCGGGTGCTGAAAGCACGGCAAGCGGTTGTCCCTCCGACCGGGAGGGTTGCTGCAATCCTCCCGACCCGCCCTTATGGGGAAATAAGGGAAAGGAGGTGCGCTATGAGTGACTATCAGATTTTGATGCTCGTATTTACGGTAATCGGAATTGTAATAGCTGCTATGAAAAGCAACAGCCGCTGACCCTGAGAAGTTGCGGCTGCTTAGCTGAGCTGTTTGGGGACGCCGCTTGCTGCAGCACCCTCTATTCATATTATTGCCATAATCCATCCAGAAGTCAAACGGCCGCGTTGAATCAAAAATAATCTAACCGAAGGAAAAGCTGAGAATCAAAAATAAAATCTAACCGAAGGGATAGGATGCTTATGGTATGAAAAGGAAGAAAGCCATGAGCAGGAAGGCCAGGGATGAAC
>CALXLD010000026.1 GCA_944389105.1 uncultured Spirochaetaceae bacterium
TGTTTGGATATCCCACAGGTGATTCGACCTGAAGACACCCAAAAGTCCAGCACCGTAACTGGACTCTCCAATGTGACGGCAACGGGGCAGCGATGCCCCGCTGTCTTTTTATCAACCATCTTCAGGAGAAATCTTCCTGATGCCATTACCGACAGCTATACGCTGAATCCACTGAAAGGAGAAACTATAGTGGACACCAACATCTCAAAGGCTTATACGCCGAAGTACATTCTTTACGCACACGGAATCGAGGGCACTGACAAGGCCGCATACGCCTACGTCGAAAAGGACAATGAGGGCAACGAGATTCTCACATTCGCGCTTATCAGGCTGTCCGACAGCGAACATGAAATCATCGATTCGATCTCATACAAGCTCTCAATCGACTCAAAGCCACATTTCGTATATGCCTCGATTGACAGGATCGCTGTGATCGGAGACAAGACGTGCGGGCTCCTCTTCCAGGTTGAAGATGAGCTGCAGGGTATCTGGAAGCTCCAGATTGCCAGGGAGACGGCATTCGGTTGTGTCGCGACTGAAGAGTGCGAAGTCACGCTGAACATGAACTGGATACCGTTCTGATGTCCATGTTGATTAAAGAGACACCCTGAGAATATGAGCGCTGATATCGTAGCTCGGATTTTGTGCAGATTTTGTGCAAAACAAGCCCAAATCTGCACGAATCCGAGCGAATTGGTATGAACAACGAGGTTTAAGCATCTCTTTGTATTGCAATACGATACGGGACAAGGACACACCTTCGTGAATGGCTCAGAGTACGCTTCGAGCCCCGTCTCTCACGAAGAAAACAGAGTCCTTACAGTAAGGACTTTTTTATTGCCTTCTTAAGCCGGCCTTTCGGATTTTGTGCAAATCTTGTCTAGATTCTGCTTTAATAACTATGAATCCGAATAGAGAATAGCTTGTCAGCAGCCTCATGCTTTGGGCAGTCGAGCAACTTTGCAATGTATTCCCGTTGTGTTTTACTCGGGGCTATCAAGAATTCTGTGTAAATGGAATTCTCAAATTGTGTTTCTTTTTTGCAGCAGGATGAGTTGGGAAATCAGTTGCCCCTACTGTCATATCTGCATTCTGAATCATTTGTATTCCTTCTTGAAATCAAATGGGCATATATCTTCATCATCCTTAGATTGTCCGTATATCCTTCCGATCCATCTGCAAGGATAGGAATTTCCTTTTCTGCTTCCTTTCTATGTTCATCTATTATCTTTGCCTATGTCTTTTTCTCAGCGCGTTCCGTGAATCACTTTCATCAGGAAATCAACATATTCTTCTGGATGCCTGAGACTCAGCTCTCCATGTCTGTACCCGCTGAGTATTCTGATACTGCTTCCTTCTATCATTTCATTGAGCTTCTTCGCAGAACGTAGCATTATTCTTCTTTCTTCAGAGCCTACTATCACGAGGGCATTGATATCCTTTATGGCTGGATCAGGTATGAAGATCGCATTCTCCATCAGCATCCTTGAAAGGCTTTCCCTGCTCATCTGGATTGTTGCACCATAATACTCCTCGAACAAGTCAGCAGGTATCCCAAGCGTTTTTGCCTGAAGCTTTGAGAACCATCTATGCTTTATTAGCGGATAGCTGATATAGACAGAAGGAGAGACTAGCGCAGCTGAGACTCGCATGGGAATCGCAAGAGTACTTTCAAAGATGAAGAATCTGGATATCCTGTTTCTTCTGGCCGCAATCTCAAGAAGAATCTGACCACCTAGCGATAGACCTCCGATAGCAAGCACTGAACCGCCGCAGCAAGTATCAATGAAATCTATAATCTCTAGGGCTGCTGATTTTATGGAAGTGAAAGACCTATCGCTGCCGCCATGTCCATCAAGAATAGGTAATATAACATGAAACCTGCTGGCAAGAAGCTCTGCTTCTCTCCTGTAATTCCACCAGGAGAGACCTGCTCCATGCAGGAGTATTATCGTATCATCATCTTTTTTTCCATACTCTATGAATTTCATTGTTCTACATCAAAATTCAATCCTGCTTAATTTGATTATAAACTTGGTTTTCAGAAAAACGATATTTCCCTTTACCGTATCCTTCAATCAAATTAATTATTCCAGACTCTTTCAATTTGGTTATGAGTCCACCTGCTGCTGTTTGCGATTCCCCTGTCAATGAAGCAACATCCTGCCGCCCGAAAATACCTTTGTATCCAAACTCACGAAACAGCATCAACGCTTTGCTTTTTGTGTTTTTGTTTGCTTTCAGGCTATTGATTGCATCTTCAATCGCAACTTTTTGGGGTTCAACCGCAAGCTTTTCAGAGGCAATCGCAAGCTTTTCAATAGATTTCCCATAATTCAGATTCTTAAGAACAACAGAGAACTGGGAAGAATCAGAGAAAAACTCCGGCTTCAATTCTGCACTGTAATTCGGTTCAGTCTCATAGTTTTCTATGATTTTCTTGATACCGCTTCCCTGCCGCTCCATATAACCGAGTCTTGCAAATACATCAGCAAGCACAGGATTCCTGCGTTTTGAGATTATGGACTTGCTCAAGTCAAAATCCTGGATGTTCTTCCCGCTTACCATTCCACCAGGAGATATGATCTCAAGCCTGTCATCAAAGATACCAACATGTACTTCGCTGCCAAGCTCCAGATAGCTACGATGGATCAGGGCATTCGTGAGAGCTTCAAGACAGCTACGCTCTGCATATTCTGGCATTTCTATTCTAGATGTAGGGCTTTCTTCCATATCATCCTATTATTCTGTTTGATGAAATTCATGCCATTTGCAAGCAGAAGAATCAGACTTCCTGTGTATTACATCAACAAGTCCTCCGGCCTTTGTTAGTCCATTCCATCTTACGCAGAAAAGCCTTGACTGCCTGAGTGGACAATCATCAGCTATGAGTACACCAGCATTGGTAAGCTTATTCGTACCCTCTTCACCTAGCCCGAAAGAAACAAGGAAGCTGTCATCAAAACTCTTTCCTGTCGTGTTTATCCGTTTCATAGAAGATCATCGTGAATATGGGAAAGCCCAATCGGAGAAGAGGGATATGGGGAAGAAAACTATGAATGCAAGAAAATAGTTGCCTATCCCTTCTTATCAAGAAGATAGACAGCGGCAAAGCTCCCTAACAGAGTTCAGAACGTTCAGGTCGTAATCATGCCTCAACGACATATAAAGAAAATAATTTTTGTTGTACACAAATAGCAAATACGCCATATTCTAAGGAGAGCCATTCATAAAATCCTAGTGGAAGCTGAGGCCGTTGAGAAACAGGGTACTTTTCGCTGCCTTTATGGGAACAGATTTGTCATGTTTCATGTTTTTTATGAAGAAAACGCAGGAGACATCAGCATCCAAGATTGAAAAAGCTGAAAGGTAACCTGAAAACTTCAGAGGAGGTACGAAGCATGAATGATGCAATCAGGGAATATTGCAGTTCTGCGGGGGATGAAGCCAACGATGTTTTTGAAAGGATTTGTGCAAAGAAAGAACGTATAGGAATCGACTTGAAAGTTCAGTTAATACAAGAGCTGATCAAGGCAAGGAAGGAGAAAGGTCTGACTCAGAAGGAACTTGGAAAGCTGTGTGGACTTCCTCTGTCCTCTATTGCCAGGCTTGAGAATGGTACTTATTCACCATCATTGGAAACAATCTCAAAAGTTCTTAGAGCCCTTGAAAAACGCGTATACATAGGAGAGCTTGCATGATAATAGGACTTAAGCGAGGAACTGTAGCGCTTGTAGAGCATCAGAAAGAATGGCAAGAAGCAGGAAGAGAATGCATCAGACTGCTCGACTCCCTACTTGGCGAGAAAGCTGTTGCGATAGAGCATGTGGGCAGTACCGCAATCCCCGGAATTCATGCAAAACCAATCATTGATATCGCAGTGGGTATGCGCTCGCTCGATGAAGCCATGGAATACAAAGATGAGCTGGCAAAACACGAAATCATTTTCCATGGAGAAGACAATCCCGGACAGCTTCTTTTTGTCATTGGCAATAATGATATAAGGACACATCACATCCACTTCGTTCCATATGATGGTGAAGCATGGAGAAACTACATCATCTTCAGGGATTACCTTCGTTCGCATCCAGAAAGAGCAAGGGCTTACGACGACCTGAAGCTGAAGCTTGCCAATACATATTCCGACAACCGTAAAGCATACACCGCTTCAAAGGATTCCTTCATCAAGAAAACCATATCAGAAGCAAGGAAAGTGCACTTGGAGATAGATCCAAATCACGACAGCTGCAGATGAGGACTCTCCGATTACACATGAGCATGTTGCAAGAGCGAGGCTTGCTCATTAGTCCCATCCAGAATGGTATCATGATAAACAGGACGGAAACTCTATGAAAACACAAAACACTATGTGCTTCTGTATATTCAGAGAATGCGTTAACGCAATGAGCAAAGGAAAACTTATTAAACGAGTTAACAAAAAAGATAAGGAATTTCATTTCCAGAATTGGTGTCAAAATCGCCTAAAAGATTTAAATATTCATTTTAATCCTCCTAAAAGAAATGTTTTTCCAGATTTTTGTCTCATTGAATACCCAGAAGGCTATGAATCCAAGGGATTAGCATATCCTGGACGAGAAAAAGATTTTGCTGCAAATAGCAATGTTCCTACAGGAGAGCACAATGGACGACAGATTTTTACATATTTGGAGATATCCTAATACTAGCTTACAAACCGAATACCCAGTAACAGACTTGATTATTTGTCATGGAGATTTTCTAAATGCACAGAGAAATTATATTCATGAAAATAAGCATATTGATGGATTTGGTTCCTACGGCGATATCATGATACGAGACAGAAAGATGTACGTAGCACCTACTCCATTTGAATTAACAAAAGGAACAGCGGGGTTAGCTACTCTCATAGTACCAGATGATCTTGAACCACCACCTGATTTCTTTTGTGTTGGCAATCTATTCAGAATAGAAGGTGACAAACTTGTGTCTGAATATAGTTTTAATTTAGTAACAAATGAACTTCAAATCAGAACAATCAAAAAAATAAACACAGGAGAAAAGCATTGTTTTAAAGCTTATAGATGTGATAATCAGTCCAAACAGGAAGTAACGATGGTTAATATTTAGGCAAGTTATAAAAAGTTTACACTTCTCAATAATTACAACTAAGGAAAAGCCGCAAAAACACGTAACAATAAAACATCAATGTTATCCAATGTAAAGCAGTTCTATAAAGGATACATTGCAATAGGCTTTAATAGACAATACTAAATAATCCACACTAAACCATACAAGAATGACCGCAGTTTCCCGCGGCCATTTTATACTCAAAGTATATTCTATTAGAATGCAACCTTGATCTGAGGTACAATGGAAAGACCTGTATAATCGTAATTATAAGCAGCTCCACCAACACCTGTTCCTGCATATTCAAGTCCAAGCTGGAATGTAACATTCTTAACTGTGTATCCAATGTCTCCACCAACAAAGAATGTATCAGCAAACTTTGGAAGATTGTTTGCACCGATGTATACATCAAGAATCATATTCTCAACCACATTGAGATTTACACCCGCATAGAGGTAATGATCAAAGTTCTCAGATCCCTTAAGTGCATACTCAATAGCGACATCTACTACATCTACGCCACCATAAACTGTAGCAGCAAGAACATTCTGCTTGTTAGCAAAACCATACTTGTAAGAAGCAGATACACCAAGGTCGAAATCAAGGCCAGCAAGAGTTCCAACGTTTACATCAACAGCGCCGCCAACAACACCATCTGTACCTACGCCATCATCGTCTTTTGCCTGATATACATAGCCAGCAGATACTGCAAGACCATCAAGAGGCTTTACAAGAGCAGATACTGTGAAGTTTGCTTCTGGATTTACGAACTGACCGAACTGGGTATCATCGCCATTTGTTTTTCCATCAGATGTATAACCTTTAACCATAGCAGGAGCGCCAGCAACCTGAACCTGTACAAGGTCGCCATAAGCAAAAAGGAGGTTTGTCCAGAGTCCTGGAGCTGGTGTTCTGAATCTATCGAAGTTATTTCCAGACTGGTTGGAATATGCTCTAAGAATAGCCTGCTCGTCATTTACGTTGAGACCAAGCTTAAGAGAGATATCAGACTCTGCATCAAAAAGCTTCATCATATCAACGGAAATGTCACCGGAAAGTCTACCATCTGCAACAAAATTGCTCTCGAAACCAAGTGACCATACACCATTCTCATCTGCTACTCCAACATTGAGTTTTGTTGAGTTGGTATCGTCACCATCCTGGCCCATCATGTGAGCCTCCCACTTTTCATTTCCACCATTGTTGTAGTTGAAGTTATAACCTGCAACAAACTGTCCTGTGATATCGACTGCTGCGAATACGCCTGTTGTAGCAAGAGCAAGAACCAGCAGAGATACAAGTACCTTTTTCATTACTTCCTCCAAAATTTGGGGAGAACTTCAAAAAGAAGTCCCAAAATTCCCCTTTTCCGTTATTCTTGTGAAGATTGTAGCAACCGCTTCATTCAATTGTCAAGTTAAATTCACATTCACCACAATAGTTCATTAATTAAAATTATATTTGTTTCATTGTTATCAGGACCTAGTTATTAATACAAACGGACTCATAATTGTTCGTTATCTAATGTTGTAGCTGACAAATACGCAATTAATGTCAAAATAAACAACGCTAAATAGCAAATCCCATAAATCAGATATTGTAGATTGTGTGAAGATTATAAGGAGCACTGAAATCAGCTGAATCGACAATGAAATTCCATAAATTTTTATGACTTGATGCTCAACTGCCACAATAAAGCTGCCTGGAATTGAATCAATTATAATAGTCAGGCAATAACACCCTGCAAATTACGATGACAAAATTGAAAACAAAAGAAACTTATGCCGAAAACACTCCAACCTCTGCCAGATTACGTTTTTCCGACCGTGGTCCTAATAGAAATAGAAAGCCGGTTTTGCAAGATAAACTTTTAGAATTAAGCTACTCTTTCTATAGCCGATAATGCATTTTCACTTCATTGATGTTATCCTGGCAATATGGATAACCTGGCGAGAGAAATATCACAGGCAGCAGAAGCCGCATTCATAGATTCACGAATAGAACATAGTCTGTATCTCAGCCCATCAATCATTAATAATTCAAAGAAAAAACAGAACGATATTCTCTCGCACATAAAGAAAGAGCTAAGAGCCTCAAAGGAGTTCCTGTTTTCAGTATCATTTATCAGAATGAGCGGGCTTGAAATGCTTATTCAGACATTCAAGGATATAGAAAATACAGGAACAACTGGAAAGATCATCACAACGGATTATCTCAACTACACTGAACCGAAAGCTTTACGCAAGCTCCTTTCTTATAACTTCATAGAAGTAAAACTAGTAACTGAAGAAGCTTTCCATGCAAAAGGGTATTTCTTCAATGACGGCGAAAAGAACACCGTGATAATCGGGAGTTCAAATATTACAGGTGGAGCTCTCAAATCAAACAGGGAATGGAATATCAGGGCTTCAGCCCTTGAGAAAGGTGGCCTGACTGAAGAATTCAGAACCTCGTTTTATGAACTCTGGGAAACCGCGACACCCCTCACAGAATCATGGCTGCAGGAATATGAGAAACGATATAGAAAAGAAGAGGAAATACGCCGTACCGTTGAACAGGAATCAAGGCTGATTACCTATACAATCGAGCCAAATCAAATGCAGAAAGCTGCAGCTGCATCACTATATAAAATGAGGCAGAATGGCAAGAACAAGGCACTGCTGATCGCCGCAACAGGAACCGGAAAAACCTACCTTTCAGCATTTGATGTCAGGTCATTCAATCCAAAGCATATGCTTTTTATTGTGCATCGGGAACAGATTCTGCACGATGCAGCCAATAGCTTTATTGATGTTCTCGGAACCGGTATCAAAAAAGATATTGGATACATAACAGGAACCAAGAAGGATTTCGATAAAAAATATATCTTCTCAACAATACAGACAATTTCGAAAGCAGAAATCCATCAGACATTCAGTCCCGGCTATTTCGATTACATGATAATCGATGAAGTCCACAAGGCAGCAGCACCTTCGTACAGAAAAATAATGTCATATTTCAAACCTGCATTTCTTCTGGGAATGTCTGCTACACCTGACCGCCCTGACAAAGAGAACATATATGAGCTTTTCGATTACAACATAGCACTTGATATAAGACTAAAGGATGCCCTTGAGAATAACCTGCTCTGCCCTTTCCACTATTTCGGGATTGCAGATATAACCATTGATGGCAATACAATACAGGAAGAATCAGATTTCAACGATCTTACTGCTGATGAAAGAGTCGATAGGATCCTTGAGAAATCAGAGTACTATGGCTTCAGCGGCGAAAGGCTTAAAGGGCTCATTTTCTGCTCACATGTAAAAGAAGCTAAGCTGCTTGCCGAGAAAATAAACGAAAGGAAGAAAAACAGCAGCAGAAACTGGAAAGCTGCTTATGTAACAGGAGAAACCAGTATTGATCTCAGGGAAGAATATGTCAGAAGGTTACAGAATGATGATGGAGAAATACTTGATTTCATAATCACTGTCGATACTTTCAACGAAGGCATTGATATACCCGCTGTCAATCAGATAATAATGCTTCGCCCCACTGAATCATCAATAATATTCATACAGCAGCTTGGACGAGGATTGAGGAAGAATGCCATTGGGAAGGAATATCTCGTCGCCATAGATTTCATCGGCAATTATAAGAAATCCTTCCTTATCCCAGTGGCCCTTTCTGGTGATAATACTTATGACAAGGATAACCTAAGAAAATACATAACAGAAGGATCCTCAGTCATACCGGGCAGCTCTACAATTGATTTTGATGCAATTTCAAAGGACCTAATATATAGGAATATCGACCGAAGCAATCTCAGGCAGCTCGGCTTTCTCAAGAAGGAATACTTTTCCCTGAAGAATCGGCTTGGACATATCCCCTCAATCGCTGATTTCCATAAAGAGAAAGCTATCGATGTCCTCAATTTCATTGATTATTCTGGTTCATATTACTCCTTTGTAAAAAAGGCGGACGAGGAATATAAAAACAGGATAACAGACGATGAAGAAGCTGTTCTTAAATATGTGTCAAAGAAATTCGAAGATGGAAAACGCAGAGCAGAACTGACTTTCTTCAAAGTTGTGCTGGATAACTATAAAGAAAACTATGACATGCAGGTAGCAGAGCATCTAACCCATCAGCTAAAATATCTGCAGATATCATTAGGGAAAGTCCTGAATTCAATGGTCAGCAATCTCGATATGTTTTTTCTCAAGAAACAGGAAGCTCTGCAATATGGTTCAGAATCGCTGATCTCAATTAGGAATAATGTCGTTATTCCTTCAATCAGGTTATCAAACATGATGAAAAACCCATTATTCAGAGACCTGCTTTCAGAAGTAATAGATGATGGACTCAGAAGAAATAGTGAACTGTATCAGGAGACATATGCAGATACACCTTTCGTACTATATGAGAAATATACCTACGAAGATGTATGCAGGCTTTTATGCTGGGAAACAAACATGAATCCCCTGAATATCGGAGGGTATTTCTATGACAGCAAGACCAAGACTCTTCCTGTCTTTGTGAATTATGAGAAAAAGGGATCAGCAATCCCTTATCCGGATAAATTGCTTGATGAAAGCAACATAATCACATACTCAAAAAAGAAAAGAAAAATCGGCTGCACTGACTATAATCATATCTACAAAATACAGGAAGCCGATAAGGACAACACAATCCTACTCTTTGTCCGGAAGAATACAATTGATGAGAAAAAGGAATTCTATTTTCTTGGGACATTAGAAGCCATAGGTGAAGCCATGGCTGTCAAGATAAAGGACAAAGACGGAAAAGATACCGATGCATTCGCTATCCATTATCAGATCTCAACACCAATAAGAAGGGATATCTTTGACTATATAATATCCTAACACCTACCATCCCAGTGCTGATCTGACAAAAGGCAGCACTTTGATATCTGCAGGAAGCCAATCTACCGATCCAAGTGTATCAGAAGAAATCCATTTCATTGCCTCATGCTCTTTGATAGTTATATTACCATCTACAACATGGCAAAGATAGCAGTCCATAATAAGATAGAAATCCTCATACTGATGCTCAACTGTACAAAGGAAGGCATCAACGGCTATTGTTGTCTCGAGCTCCTCCCGTATTTCCCTGACGATAGTATCTTCTCCAGACTCCCCTTCTTCCCTTTTTCCTCCAGGGAATTCCCAGAAGCCTTTGTATTTTCCATATCCACGTTCCGTGGTCAGTATCTTATCTCCATTCTTAATTACAGCTGCACTGACTCTAATTGTCTTCATAATCCAGAATATTATCAGAATTGACAAATCAACGCCATTTACTAACGTAGACAAGGTAATTCCAAACAGCAAAGAATAAATGGAAGTTAAGGGCAAGCTGAGTCAGGTTTAGATTAAATATGCCCACACAGGCAATCCGAATGCAGAAACCCCATACATCATATTCAAAATAGGTAATGGAATATGATGAAAATCATAACTTTGAATTGAGAATTTAGTTATATTCCAGATACTTCATAAAGAACCACGACTACCATCCTGCATGATACAAAATACATAAAAGCCACTCCTATAGAAATACAAGAACATGTGTTAAATGTTACGGAAACTGACGCTATAACTTCCACTACTATTAATAGGTATCCACTTTCACATCATTGTCTTTGTGTTATTTATCAAAATCAATAAGTAAGAAAACCTATTCCCACTCATTAATTCCAATGTATCATACACTATCTATGGCGTTACCAAATCTCAAATACCCGCTATATATCTCATCAGTTTCACTTGTCTCAGACGCTTCAAGACATTTTGGGGTCAAATCAGGGTCAAGCCTTATCATGCTGGAGAAGTTCAATCATCAATACTTTTGCAAACTCTCCAACATCCACTCTTTGAATTTCCTTCTCTACTTATATAACCGTATTCTTTCAGCCACGAGATGTCCCGATCAACAGTGCGTCGTGTAACTGCCATAATCAATGCCAGTTCAGCAATTGAAATAGAAGCATTTG
>CALXLD010000027.1 GCA_944389105.1 uncultured Spirochaetaceae bacterium
TCAATTCACAACAATCTGCCCTGTTAATTCTTTACAGGTAATAAAATAAGGAGCGGCTCCTTGGAATACCGCTCCTTGCTTTGCAATAAAAGGCTTTGTATCACCTTTTGTGTCTTAAGATGGGCCCTGCTGGATTTGAACCGGCGACCCAAGGATTATGAGTCCTTTGCTCTAACCGCTGAGCTAAAGGCCCTAGTCGTAGTTGCTACAACTTGGATGAAGATATCAGTTATTCATAATAATTTCAAGAGCCTTTCTATGCTTATTGAGGCCGATGAAATGCAGCCAGCCTTCCTTGGCGGAAGGCTGGATAATGCTTTTATTTGATTCTTGGCTTTGCTGTATCCAGAAGCTCACCGAGCTTTGCAGATGGATTCTGGAACTTTGCAAGGAAGATCATGGCTGCAATTATATATGGCTTATAAGATGCCTCTTTATAGAGAGGAACAAGATAGCGGTCGAATACAGAAGCATCAACTTCGCCCTCTTTGCAGGATACACCTGTGATATCTGCAGGAAGACAATGCATATAAAGAGCTTTTCCATCCTTTGTTGTCTTCATGAGCTCTTCTGTACATGTCCAGTTCTTGAACTTAGCATTGTTCTCAAGACACTTCTTCTCAAGATCCTTCAGCTCATCAAACCTTCCCTCGCCTACAAGCTTAGTGCGCTCTTCCATGACAGCAAATGGTGCCCATGACTTTGGATATACGATATCTGCATCCTTGAATGCCTCTTCCATAGTATTGACCTTCCTGTAGGATCCACCGGAAGCCTTTGCATTCTTTGCAGCTATTTCCTCAACATCGCTCATCACCTCATATCCTTCCGGATGAGCAAGAACTACATCCATTCCGAAACGGGTAAAGAGTCCGATAACGCCCTGAGGAACTGAAAGCGGCTTGCCATATGACGGAGAGTATGCCCATGTCATAGCAACCTTCTTTCCCTTGAGATTCTCAACTCCGCCGAAATAATTGATAACATGAAGCATATCTGCCATGCACTGTGTAGGATGATCTATATCACACTGCAGGTTCACAAGAGTCGGCCTCTGCTCAAGAACACCATCTCTATAACCTTCCTGAACAGCTTCAGACACACTCTTCATGTAGGTATATCCCTTGCCGATATACATATCGTCGCGGATACCTATTACATCAGCCATGAAGGAAATCATATTAGCTGTCTCTCTGACAGTCTCGCCATGTGCAATCTGGGAAACCTTCTCATCAAGATCCTGGACTTCAAGACCAAGAAGGTTGCATGCCGAGGCAAATGAGAACCTTGTCCTTGTCGAATTATCACGGAAAACAGAAATCCCGAGCCCAGAGTCAAATACCTTAGAGGAAATATTGTTTTCCCTCATTCCCCTGAGGATTTCAGCTACTTGGAAAACAGCTGCAATCTCATCATCGCTTTCCTTCCAGGTATGGAAGAAGTCATTAAGGTACATGTTGGATGTGTTGAGCTTCTTCAGCTCTTCGATCATCTTCCGGATCTCACCCTTGTCTTTTGCCATTGTGGTCCTCCTTGGCTTTGCACTCAAACTCTATCATAGCATCTCTGACCTTGCAATCAGATTGTTGCAATACGTTGCAGTCATATTATGAAAAACTCCGGTTAAGCTGAAGATCCGGATAATATCTAGCTATTCTGTCTTAGATGTTCAGGAACTTCACTTCCATCATTTTCATGACCATTATACAGCTCAACATCTTCTTCAGTTATCATAAACCCATATTCAGCAGCATAAGGAATCAGCACTTCTCTGGTAATCAACGCAGGATCACCTTTATAATTCATGATTCTTTCATCAAGCCCTTCCCTGGCATCCTGATTTTCATCAACGAAAAGAAGGAATGCATCCATAATGTTATCAGCCATAATCCCTCCAGATTCATTCTATAGCAATTATCAGGATGCAAGAACAGAAATATACCATGAATCCTCTCAGACCACTTTTACATGCATTTCCTGAAAACGGACTGCCTCACCTATCACAAATGCTGTATCAAGACGCTTCATGTAGATTCCTGCATCATCGGGAGACATGAAAAGCAGAAGCCCGCCAGATGTCTCCGGAGAGAAAAGCATATCCCTGAAATAAAGAGGACAGCTTTCAGGAACAAAGACCTTATCAGCAAGATAATCCTCATTTGTATACCGCCCCTCCGGAACGAAACCGAAACGGGCAGCCTCTTCAGCACCTGGAAGGAATCTAAGATCCTCTGATCTTATCAGCAGAGTAACACCGGATGCAGAAGCAGCTTCATAGCTATGTCCCATAAGAGAAAACCCGGTAACATCCGTAGCCGCATGGATATCAAGCCCATCTGCAGCTTCCCAGGCTTTTTTATTGAGTGTTCTCATCTGCTCTATCGCTTCCTTGGCGTCTGTTTCACCAGCTTTATGGGCAGTCATCAGGAGCCCAACACCAAGCCTTTTCGTCAGGACAGCAACATCCCCCGGCCGTACTCCATGATTTGACCAGATTCTATCCTTTTTCGCAAAACCCGTGACAGCAAGTCCGAATTTTGGCTCGCGATCAGAAAGAGTATGACCGCCTGCAATAACAACTCCGGCTTCACCTGCCTTACGTATTGCACCGATCATAATCCGCCGCATGATGCTTATATCCAGACACGAAGGGAAGCACATAAGGCTCATAGCAATCCTTGGCTCTCCACCCATTGCATAGATATCAGAAATGGCATTTGCAGCAGCTATCTCTCCGAAAATCTCCGGGTCATCAACCATAGGAGGAAAGAAATCAACAGTTTCAATCAGCGCTTTATCGCCGATATCATAAACAAGAGCATCATCCGAGCTCTCAAACCCTTCAATCAGACTGCGGCTTCTTACCTGCTCGAGATTATCCAGAGCTTTATGAAGATCCCCAGGAGGAAGCTTGGCATTGCAGCCAGAGCTTCTGACAAGGGATGTAAGCCTTATCTCTTCCATATCTCTCTCCAGATATCCCCGTCTTTAATATATACAGCTTCGGTATTCTCATCCGTATCTGCTGCATCAAACGGGGATGTGAAGAATACAGCAGAACCACAGGATGAGGAAAGAGAACGGGGGACGGGCTTCAGGACAGCACTCCCACCAATCCTCTTGCGGAACATAATAGCTCCATAATGGCTATGGAATGTCGCTACTTTGAGATTATCAGTTTCCAATTCTGGCCAGCTTCCTCAACCTTAACCTTGTATCCAAGCGCTGTCGCATACCTGGAGACATTCTCCTTGGAGGCTCTGTTGTCAACGAGAACAGCAAGACCTTCCGGACTATCCTTAAGCGCTTTCTTTGTCATTATCACCGGTTCCGGGCAGCTGTATCCAGATGTATCAAGTTCAGTCATCACTTCCTCCTTTCCCTGAGAGTAACAATCGAAGCTATTGCAAGAAGAATAAGGATACCACCTACAACAGCAATCTTGCCATTTATTCCAGGACCGGTATTGGCACTGGAAGCAAGAGAGAAATTATGGGCAAACGCCGACCCTGCAATCATGCCTAGAACAGCAACAGCACTGTCGGATGAACCCTCACCTGCAAGTATGAGCTGGCGGAGAGGACATCCTCCAAGCATCACAGAGCCAAGCCCGACTGCAGCCATCCCGAGGAAATTCCAGAGATGCATCGGGTGGGATACAGGCTGATCTGCAAAGCCCAGGGAGAATTTCCCGGTAATGAGATTGCCGGCAAGAACTGCAATGAAGATTGCCACGAATCCGGAGATCAGGGTGAAATCACGGACAAGAAATATGTCCCTTATACCTCCCGCCATGCAGAGTCTGGTACGCTGCGAGGCAACTCCGACAGCAAGTCCGGCAAGAAGCGATGCTGCAGCAGGAGCATGCATCGAGCCTGGTCCTGTTTCTGAAAAGAGGAAAAGAGACGGGACTGCGAGAAACAGGACGAAAAGAAGTATGGTCATGAACGGAATGGCTGTACCTTCCAGCCTTGTCTGCTTCTCAGCCTTTCCAAGGGTGAATCCATTTGCGAGAAATATACATCCAACCCCTATACCTGCAATGAATCCCAGCAGCCCGACGAGGGCATTCAGATCTCCTCCTCCAAGTCGGATAACCATCCGCAGAGGACACCCAAGAAAGACAAGAGCCCCGACCATCACGATAAAAGCTATGATAAAGCGGAGAAGCGGAGATGAACCACCGCGGGGCCGGAAATCCCCTGTAATCACACTGAGGACAAATGACCCGAGTATGATTCCGATTATCTCGGGCCTCACATATTCCACAATGGGAACTGTGTGCAGATGCATAGCTCCTGCCGTATCACGCAGGAAACATGCAATGCAGAATCCCATGTTACCGGGATTTCCCAGTACCGTAAGCACAATAGCTGCTATGCCGATAATAGCACCGGCAACAGCAAGCTTTCCTTTTTCTGCGATTCTCATAGTTAATGATTCTACCATTGTATTATGGAGAACACAATGACAGTGTGATACAATCAGAACCATGAAGAGAATCTATCTCGACAATGCGTCTACGGCTTTTCCGAAAGCTCCGGGAACAGCTGCAGCAATTGCCGATTATATTGATAATGGCTGCATCAACCTGTACAGGACTGAAAGCCGGCTTATCGAGAATGGCTTTGATATACTCCTATCGCTGCGGAACATGGTCTCTGAACTATACAATTACAGCCATCAGGAGTGCATAGCATTCACAAGGAACATAACTGAATCGCTCAACTGGATAATAAAAGGGCTTTTCCGTGAAGGTGACCATGTAATCGTCTCCTCAAATGAGCATAATGCCGTGATGAGAACAGTAAATCAGGCTGGGCTTAATATCTCCCGGATACCTTCTGACAGACATGGATACAATGACTACTCCACCCTTGAGGAGATGATCACAAGGGAAACAAAAGGAATCATAATAAATGCAGCAAGCAACGTAACAGGAGCTGTCCAGAATCTTGAAATACCGGGAGAAGCCGCAGAAAAACACGGCCTGCTGTTTATTGTAGATACAGCTCAGGCATCTCCTTATCTTGATATTGATATGGAAGCTCTCTCGATATCAGCGCTTGGCTTTACGGGACACAAGGGATTCCTTGGACCGGAAGGAACAGGAGGAATGATAATAAGAAGGGAAATCGCAGAGAGAATCTCCCCTCTTATTGCAGGAGGTACAGGAAGCGAGAGCGACAGCGAGGCCCTTCCATCAACCCTTCCTGAGAGGCTGTCTCCAGGAACTGAGAACATGACAGGGCTTGCAGGGCTGGCGAAGGCAATGGCATGGAGCATTGCAGAAAGAAAGGAATCCTTCTCCCATGAGATGTACATGACAAGGAAGCTCTATGAAGGAATAAAGGAAATAGACGGGCTTGAAATCGCCGGTGCGGGAATTGATGAGCCAAGAACTGCTATTCTTTCTGTGGTATCCGGGAAAATGGATATAGCTGAAATTGCGGCAAAGCTTCTGGACAGGGGAAACATAGAAACGAGAGTCGGCCTGCATTGCGCACCATCAGCGCA
Organism: uncultured Spirochaetaceae bacterium; assembly: GCA_944389105.1. Taxonomy (GTDB): domain Bacteria; phylum Spirochaetota; class Spirochaetia; order Sphaerochaetales; family Sphaerochaetaceae; genus Ornithospirochaeta. The sequence continues at coordinate 5,518 of CALXLD010000027.1, forward strand.
CAGAAGCATCGGGACATTCCCGACAGGAACCTTGCGTTTTTCACCCGGTCCATTCACTACGGAAGATGAAATCGATGAAACACTTACCATTCTCAAGGAGATAACTGATGAATAATTACTACAGCGCATTTCTGGAGGCACTCGGAAGAGGAAGTCTTGAAAGAAGAACCATAATAGAATCAGGGGAAGAAGCTATCTTCCAGAATGGAAGACAGATTGCAGCAACTTCCGATGCAGATTTCACATCCCCTGATCTGACAGAAACAATAAAAGCAGAACCCCACCTGATTCTCTTCGGATCAGGGCATGTCGGAAAGGCACTGTATGATCTCGGAGTCCTTCAGAATATGAAAATGACTGTTCTTGATGACAGAGAAGAGCTTCTGACAGAAGAAAGGTTCCCGAAAGCAGAAAGATTTATAGCACCTTTTGAAGACCTGCTCAGCAGAGAATATGATGCAGTAGCTCCGGCTTATGTTATTTTCACGCACGGTCACTCATTCGATACAGACTGTCTGAGATACGCTTTATCCCGCCCTGCATCTTATATCGGGATGATCGGTTCAAAGGGAAAGAGTGCCAGAGCTATTTCAGAAATGAAAGCAGAGGGATTTTCCGAGAGCCTGCTTGCAGATGTACATGCCCCGATAGGACTTCCAATCGGAGCAGAAACACCTGAGGAAATCGCAGTATCAATAATGGCTGAGATAATCTCCGTGTTCAGAAAAGGAGAACATTTCACGACAATAAACCCTGAGCTGCTGAAGACAATGGCAGAAAATACCGGAATAGCTGTCAGGATAATCAGCAAGAAGGGATCTGCTCCGCGCGCAGCAGGATCTGTAATGTTCGTTATGAGGGACAGTACAGCAGGAACAATCGGGGGCGGAGCTATAGAGAATGAAGCAATTTCAGAAGCAAGGAAAATGCTGGACAATAAGATAAAATGCCAGACAAGGCATTACAATCTTTCCGCCGAAGGAGACTTAGGGATGGTATGCGGAGGAGATGAAACCCTTCTTTTCACGCTTGTGAAATGAATTCAATAAGAGGTTCCAGATAGCTTTCATCCATCCAGTCTGCACTTCCGGCAGTCTCTAGGATGATTTTCTCAAGATCACTTCGTTTCTCCGGCTTTGTCTTCTCTGCGGATCTTCTTACTACTGAAAGAAGATTCTTGTCCATGAAAGAAAGCTGTTCTTCGTCCAGAGCACCTCTGCCGTAAAAAAGAGGTACTGTCTCAAGCTTTCCCTTAAGGTTCCTCTTTTTTATGGAATCTATCGTATCATCGGAAACGGGTGAAGCACCTACTGCAAATACAGCGATACGCTTTGATGAAAAATCATCTGCGTATTTCTTAAGGAAATCAATGCCGGTAATCTTCCCAGCATATACCCCGCCAACGAGAATGATTGTGTCAAACTCCTCTACAAGATGGGGTGTCAGACCTTCATTTTCTATAACCACAGCAGGAATCCGCTTACCAAGAATAAGCGAATATGCTTTGGATGCTCCATACTTCGATCTGAAAACTACAGCAGTCTTAGACATCTCTCCTCCACAAGCATGATACAACACCGAAACCTGATTTGCAAAATAGTGTTCGACGCTTCTTTTCCTATTCCTTTTCTGCTGTCACGGAGAAAGAGGGAAAAACAAAGCAGGACCGAAGTCCTGCTCAGGTTTTGCCAGAAAAGATTCCACTGAGGCCCAGCAATCAGAACTTGCCCATTGCTTTCAGGATCTTCTCTCCTGTTATAGGCCATGACCGCACCCAGACACCTGTTGCATCCGCAATTGCCATCGCTATTGCAGGAGCTGCACCATTGCATGCAATCTCCGAAATGGATTTAGCACCATATGGTCCATACTGATCATTGATATCAACAAGTTCAGCACGGAAATCATCTGGAGCTTCCTCAATCATAGGAACTCCATAGTCGGTGAATGTCTCAGTCAGGCACTTTCCGTTCTTATCGAGAACCATATTCTCATACAGAGTATGTCCGATGCTCTTCATCGCCGCTCCATACATCTGGCAGAGCGCAAGTTCAGGATTTATAGGAGTTCCTGCATCCTGGACAGCATAGAACTTGCGGACCTTTATCTCTCCGGTTCTGGTATTCACAGCGACCTCTGCAAAGTGAGCCCCATAAGGAACTGCGAAATTCGGAGTCGTGAATGAAGCTGTACCTATAAGCTGGCCTCTTCCATCTCCAGCGGTCGCATCATGCGATAGCTTGAAATATGAAAGCTTCTTGCCGCTCCTGGATACTATAAATCCAGGATATTCAATGCTCAGATCCTCTTCATTCTCGCCCAGCTGCAGCGCAGCTTCATGGAGCATCTTCTTCAGGAGATCCTCTGCTGCCTTAAGAGAAGCATTTCCTGAAAAATAGGTACCGGATGAGGCATAAGCACCAGTATCAAACATACAGGAATCGGTATCGCCGGAAACGACGGACACGACATCTAGAGGTACCTTGAGAACCTCTGCTGCGACTTTTGCCGATATAGTATCAAGACCTGTCCCGATATCAGCTCCGCCGGAAAGAACAAGGATAGTACCATCCGTAAGCAGCTTTACCTGGGCATTTGAATGATCAAGACCCGGAAGACCTGAACCCTGCTGGATCATGGCAAATCCTTTTCCGATTTTCCATTCAGGATCTTCCGAAACCTCTTTCTTCCCCCAATCAATCAGCTCGGCGCCTCTATCCAGAGCTTCTCTGAGACCACAGGAACCGACAGGAACGACAGTCCCTTCCCTGCCCTCTCCAAGGCCCTTGAGGATTTCAAGCATATACCCTTCCTCTACTATATTCTTCCTGGCCATCATCAGAGGATCTATACCAAGTTTCCCTGCAAGCTCCCCAAGGGCGGAGATTATCGCAAAGTATCCCTTAGGAGCTCCATACCCCTGATAAGCACCTGTAGGAGGGATATTCGTGTAATATGTGATGAGGTCGTAATACATATTGTCCACACGGAAAATCGGGAGCGTCTTTGAAGAAGCGTTCATCGGAACTGTAAGACAATGGTTGCCATACGGACCGGTATTTGCACGCACATCCATATAAATTGCCGTGATAGTACCATCCTTCTTTCCGCCTATCTTCACCCTGACTCTCATAGGATGGCGCGTGGAATTGGCATAGAATTCCTCTGCTCTGGTATTGCGGTAGTAAATAGGCTTTCCTGTTTTCCATACAGCGTAGCCGACAAGATCCTCAACAAGAATATCCTGCTTGGAACCATAGCCACCGCCTACACGCTCCTTTATGACATGGACCTTGTTCTCAGGTATCTCGCATATCTTCGCAACAATCCTTCTCACATGGTATGGAACCTGAGTTGAACAGCTGAGGACAAGACGTCCGCCCTCTATATGCCCATAGCATACATGAGGCTCAAGAGGAGTACACTGCACCTGGCTTGTCTGATAAGTCTCATCGACAATAGCATCAGAGTCAGCAAAGCCCTTCTCTATATCTCCGATTCCGCCATGGGCAGAAGCTGCGATATTCTTCTTTATATCCCCATGGAGCGGGAACTGATAGATTACCTTCTCTTCCCTCTCATCAGCATCCTTATTGTAAGCATCGAGATCATCAGGCGCACCTGACATGTACTCGACTTTGCCATTATGAACAAGCGGTGCGCCATCTGCCATGGCTTCTTCAACAGTGAATACAGCATCCAGCGGATCATACTCAACTCTGATGAGCTCAGCTGCTTTCACAGCTGTCTCGATATCCACTGCGATTACAGCCGCAACCCTGTCCCCGACATGCCTTACCTTCCTGTTGATCAGAACCCTGTCATAAGGAGATGGCTCAGGAAAACCCTGTCCTGCCTGCATATATGGGATATCCGGCGTATTGAAAGCTGTGAGTATATCCACAACCCCTTCCACCTTCATAGCCTCAGAGACATCGATACTCCTGATGAAAGCATGTGCAAACGGAGAACGGAGAACATGAAGTGCATAAGTATGGGGAGGTACTTTGTCCTCAACATAAAGCTTATCACCAGCAACAAGCGCTTCCCCGTCAATCTTGCCGGTGGGCTTTCCGATATACATAAGGTTCTCTCTGTATGAAGGTGCAGCTTTTTCCGTAATCTCTCCGCGCCTTCTCTTCTCCTTCACCATCTCAACAGCTTTGTAGTAGTGCTCGTAGCCTGCATCCCTGATGAATATGCCTGACAGGATATTCTTTATATCCTCCTTCGAAGGATCTGGATTGTTTTCCAGAAGGAATGTCAGTGCCAATGCAGCTTCAGGTGCATTATATGCACTCTGGACGACACCAGATTTGATCATAGCCTCCTGAACATCATTTATCTTTCTTCCATCAAGAAGCCCCTCAGGTGTTCTTATCTCAGCATTCTCTGCCTGATAGAGCATGATGAGATTGGAATAGACAAGACGATTGTTGAAGATGATCGTATCAGAGCCGGCAAAGCCTTCCCCATCATCTGAATCACGCACTGATGTATAACCAGATCTGTAGAGAACATCCCTGAGTCTTTCATCGGCCTTTCCCTGAAGCAATGCCCTCTTTCCATTTATCGTTACGCAGATTTCCATACACACCTCTCAGAGAAGCACAGAGGCAAGATACCTCTTGTAATCAGCAGAACCTGTAAGATCATCTCTGAAATCTATCTCATTCCAGATATCCTTCTTATCGCCAAAAGCAATTCCGGAACCAGAAACCGCATATGCATAGTATCCATTCGATACAGCTCCGGAGACAGCTGCATGAGAATGCGATGACCTTCCGATTCTCCTGTAGATTCCATTTCTGCCCTTCTCAATGATGAAAGACATAAGAAGAGCTCTGCATTCAGTTTTCCCGAAATACTCAGCTGCACTCTTTCTCCTGAGTCCCTTAGTACACATTATCGTGACATCAGCCTGAGAGGAAAGAAGTGCAGGAATCATGAAGCTGTCGCTGCGGCGAAGCGCAAAGTTTCCTCCTATAGTAGCTGCATTCCTGAGCTGCAGCGATGCCGCAGCTGCAGCAGCTTCTCTTATAAAATCCGGAACAAGCTCCGAGGTCCTTATTTCCTCGAGGGTCGTCAGCGCACCGATAACAACAGCTCCTTCATCTTCCCTGATTCCGGAAAGGGGCAGCTTTGAGACATCTATCAATGCCGTTTCGGAAGATATGGAAGAACCAAGACGCATTATCTCAGTCCCGCCTGCAAGATAGGCAGAACCATCGATTTCATGGCGAAGCTTGACAGCTTCTTCAGCAGTAGCTGGATGGAATATGCTTCTCATTAACTATCCTCCCTGATAATCCCCTCTTCTTTTCCTTCGTGGATTGCCGAGAGGAAATAAGCGAGCATCCTTTTTGTCGTATTGCGTCTGTAAAGAGGCATTGCATGAGGAGAAATCGCATTGTTCCATGCCTCAAGGAAGGTATCCATAAGCGCTGGGATTTCCTCTCTCATATGGCCTTTGAGAATCGCCTCAGCCTCCCTTGACCTTATAACCTTCGGCCCAGCAGCTCCTGAGGCAGCACGGAAATCAATTATTTCATCATCCTTCACAACTGCCGCAGCAGAAAGAGAGAGCTTTGAAATGGCATTCGCTCTCCTCATACCTATTTTCCTGTAGAAGAGATATGAGAAATCGTGCTTAGGGATCACAACGCTCTTTATGATTTCATCATCGCCAAGCGCTGTCTTCTTCGACCCGAGTATGAAGTCATCGAGAAGCATCCTCCTCTCGCCATGCACTGATATAAGCACAACCTCTGCATCAAGGAGGATAAGCGGCTGAGGAAGATCGCCTTTAGGGGAAGCATTCCCGATGTTTCCGCCTATTGTAGCCGAGTTCCTGAGTGCAATAGCTCCCATGCCTGATGCAGCTTCCCTCACATGCCATGGGACAACCGAGGAAGAAGCAATTTCCGCAGGAGTTGTAAGCGCACCTATTTCGACTGAACCATCGTCAAGGAGAGTTATCCCCTTCAGCTCATCAAGACCAGTGATGATCATCACCGGAAACGGGAACTCAGGAGCCAGTGCAATTCCCCTCTTCGACTGTACCATCAGATCTGAGCCTCCTGCGAGTGGATGAGCACCCGTTTCCGCTCTCAGAAGAAGCGCTTCGCCAAGTGTTGATGGAATATAAGTCATGCCCATAGTTCACCTCCCTTCTCGGAAGCAAGCTTAATGCTCTCAACGATGAGGTCATATCCGGTGCATCTGCAGATGTTCCCGCTTATGCCTTTTCTTATCTCCATTTCCGAAGGATGCGGATTTGAGGAAAGGAGCGCATATGCAGCCATAACCATTCCAGGAATGCAGAATCCGCACTGAACAGCACCTCCTTCAGCAAACGCCTCGATAATGCACCTGCCTTTCTCCGTATCCCTGATTCCCTCTATTGTATAGATTCTGGAACCATTGACAGCCCCGACTGGGATTATGCAGCTTGTCACGAGCTTTCCGTCTTTTATAACGGAGCAGGCACCGCACTCCCCTTCGCCGCAGCCTTCCTTGACGCCGGTCAGCTCCAGATCCTCTCTGAGGACATCTATAAGCCTTGTCAGAGGATTTCCATTGAATACTATCTTTTTATCATTAACGTAGAATACGATCTCATTAAGCATTGCGAAGAACCTCCTCAAGATCCTCTGGCGGCATAGGAATTCTATGTATCTCAGTTCCAAGTGCACGCTCAACCGCATCTATATACGCGGCATCTGCACCATTGAATACAAGCTCTCCCATTCCTTTCGCTCCGAATGGTCCCCATTCATATGGATTATCCACCAGGAACCATTCCTGCTTCGGGAATTCCATGCTGGTCGGAATTACATAATCAGACATCGATGACTGTCTGAAATGACCATTTCTGTTTTCCATCTTCTCCATGGATGCATATCCAAGAGACTGGACAATACCGCCATTTACCTGTCCATGGACTATAAGCTCATCTATAGCTTTGCCGATATCGTGGCTGGACCAGATTCCGGTTACCTTCACTTCTCTGGTGAGCTTATCAACCTCAACCTCGACAATGCAGCATCCCCAGCCATAGCCAAGATAAGCATCGCCGCGGAATGTATTCTGATCCCAGGGATGTCCTTCCGGATGCTCATATTCCTTCTCGACTGAAAAATCACCCTCCTCCCAGCGCTCCTTCATCTCCTCGGCACATCTCTCGATAAGGCGGCCTACTATCATCGTTGAACGGGAGGCTGCAGTAGGACCGGAATCAGGGACTACCGATGTATCAGGGTTATCATAGGAAACATCATCAATGGAGATGCCGAGAGCTGCAGCTGCAATCTTTCTAAGCGAAGTCTGGAAGCCCTGTCCCATCTCTGTAGAACCGACTTCGATCCTCACCTTCTCTCCAGTCTTCACAAGACGGGCATGGGCTTTGATGATCGCCTGCTCTCCGTTTCCTGTGAAAGCCCCGCCATGATTATAGAAGCTTATTCCGATACCCTTTCCAGATCCTGGAGCATATTCCTTTGATTTCCTGAAATAATCAGAAGCATCAACGACCTGCTTCATCATCTCAGGAAGAACGACCTTCTCTACGATATGGCCATTTGTTATGGTCTCACCACCCTGCTTTATGAAGTACCTTGATTTATACTCCGCAGGATCATACCCGAACTTCTTCGCGATATGCTCCATATGGGTCTCAATCGCATATAAGGTCTGGGGAGCACCAAAGCCCCTGAAAGCATCGGATGGGAAAGTATTTGTAGCAATACCTATGCCTTTAACATGAGTATTCGGGATATCATAAACACCGTTAGCATGGAACACGCCACGCTGAAGGACAACAAATGAACCCGAAAGATACGGGCCGCAGTTATATACGACAACCCCATCGATTCCAAGGATATTCCCATCCTTATCCAGTGCTGTACGGTATGTTACCTTAGCAGGATGCCGCTTTACGGAATAAAGCATATCCTCTTCTCTGTCGAATATAAGCTTGATAGGCTTCCTGATCTTATGCTCTGCAACAAGAAGAGGTCCGCAGAGTACATCCGGGAAATGTTCCTTTCCGCCAAACGCGCCGCCTGTGGTTGTCTGCTTTACGACAATGTCCTCAGGCTGGAGGCCAAGAAGACCTGCAACAGCTTTTCTGATATAGAACGGGCACTGAGCAGAAGCATAGAATGTATACTTTCCATCCTCAATCGTGATGATGGCTCCGTTCGTCTCAAGATGGACATGCTCCTGGAAACCTGTCTCTATAGTTTCCTCAAATACAGAATCAGCTTCCCTGAAGACCTCTTCCATCGGACGGCCTTTCTCCACAAAAAGCGAACACATGACATTGTCCTCGCCGACTATCGGTCCGCCTTTGACAGCAAGCCCTTCGTCTATTGTTATGGCAGCTTCAGCCTCTGTGTATCTGATCTCGATCTTATCGCGGAGATATGAAAGCATGTTCCTGTCGGGACCAACAAGAAGACCTATTGTCTCTCCTACATACTTCACGTCCCCCTCTGCAAAGCATTTCCAGTCCTTCTGAATCATCCATAGCTCATTCTTTCCCTCTTCTGGAATATCCTTAGCTGAAATGAACCAGTATCCCTCAGGAAGCTCGGGGATCCTGATCGAATCAATTGTTCCACGCGGTATCGAGGAGCGGATCATGTATGCATACTGCATATCCGGGAAGGACATGTCAGAAACATACCTGGCTTCTCCTCTCGCCTTTACAAGTGCATCGACTCTGACTACTTTGTCATCTATAGCTGTATGAGGCATCTTTCCTCCATTCCATTATGTTTTTCCTTACATAATGGATATTTATTCCATTTACAGGATTGCTCCTCGTACAGTATAGCTCAAAAGAACTGAAAACTGTGAAACATTTTGCAACAAGTGAAAATCATTTCCGGATAATCTCCCCAAGATCATCCTGAAGGCTTCTTTTGCAGCATGTTTCCAGATCAGGCCAAAGGGAAGAAAATACAGGCAGGAATCCTACGATGAGTGGCTCCTACCTGACCTTAAACAGCTTCGCCGTCCCTTCTGAACAAGGTTTTTCTTTCCTTTATTATGATAACCGGACCTGCATGGGAAAAGAGGCTCATCGATGAGAGCGGCACAGGGGATAGGAACCAGCAGAGGATCAGAATTGCTGTACCGATACTCTAATGCATAGCATATTATCTGGATCTCATACACTGCGACTGTTTTATCCAGCAGAAAAGCATGGGATCTTATCAGGTCTGATGTATGAAAAACTCCATCCTTTCTAATGCCATAGGATGGAGCTCATGATTTTAATTTTATGCAGAGAAGCCTTTCACGCTCTGTTTCTGTGGTCAGGAAAGGACGATATGCATCTTCTCCTTTATCCTGCTGATATTCTCATTGCCGATTTTATTGGCTTTCGCCGTACCCGTGTGGATGATATCCTTGACTTCATCAAGGTGCTCTTCGTAGTAGTGACGTCTTTCCCTTACAGGAGCAAGAATTTCATTCATACGCTGCATCAGCATCTTCTTGCATGCAACACATCCCATCTGGGCATTCCTGCACATCGAACATACATTCTCAGCTTCACCTGAATTGAAAGCCTTATGATACGTATAAACCGTACACACATCGGGGTTTCCAGGAATCTTGACAGATATCCTATTAGTATCAGTGACTGCATTCCTGATCTTCTCGTTGAGCACTTCTTCCGTATCCGAAAGATATACAGCATTACCGAGGCTCTTGCCCATCTTTGAATTGCCATCAAGACCGGGGAGTCTGGAAACCGCAGAAAGCTTGTACTGAGGCTCTGTAATCTCCGTTCCATACATATCATTGAACTTTCTGACAATCTTCCTTGCCAGCTCGATATGAGGGATCTGATCCTCCCCTACAGGAACGATATCCGCATTGCAGAAAGTTATGTCTGCAGTCTGCGATACAGGATAGCCCAGGAAGCCATATGTAAGCTCCTTATAACCGTAGTTGTTTGCTTCCGTCTTGATCGTAGGATTATGCCTTAGCTGATTTACCGTAACAAGCATCGAATAGAAGATAGTGAGCTCAGCAATTGACGGAATCATGGACTGCTGTATGAATGTAACCTTCTCAGGGTCAAGTCCAACAGAGAGATTATCCATAGCTACATCGCAGATAGAGCTGTTTATCAGCTCCGGGTTATTAAAATGCGTGGTAAGTGCCTGTACATCTGCAAGAAGTATGAATTCCTCATACTCTTCCTGAAGCTGAACACGTGAAAGAAGCGAGCCGGCATAGTGCCCAAGATGGAGCTTCCCTGTAGTCCTGTCTCCCGTGAGAATTCTTTTCTTCATTCCTCAGTCCTTGTGACAATTTCCGCAACCACAGCTGCTGCTATGATCCGTACAGTAATAACCTGACCCATGATAAACCACGGCAGGTGCTTCTGAGAATACTCTTTCAGCAGGGCTGTTGCAATCAGGACAGGTATCATGATCGCAATCTTCTGAAAATCCTTTTATGACCTCATAATCCTTTCCGCACTTCGTGCATTTATATTCATAAAGCGGCATCAATTCTCCTTCGTGAGCATAGCGCCCACATTATCATAAGAAAGCTCATAGCCAGAGATCGTCAGAACCGACCCCTCATATGTGAAGATACCTGAAAGCGCCCTAACGTCAAGACGCTCCCCGCTCCTTCTCACTTCCTGCACAAGAAGATTCCTCAGGAGAGTGCAGAGAGTTCTTGCGCTGTCCTCGCTATCCATCACCACAGTTCCATATAGGCGGAAGCAATCATCTCCATCTCCTAGGAGGAGAACAAGGCTATCTATCATAGCAATAGTTTCCTTTGGGATATCAAAGCCCAGATAAGGAAGCGTCACCGGCTTTTCGATATAAACAGCAGCAAGGGCACCGGTCATAGCTGAATAGATATCCGCACTCATGCTCATGGGAGCACGGAAAAATGAGGAATAAGCATCCAGGTAATCCCCTGAAGTGAAAAGGACAACTCCGTCTTCTGGAACACCGGCAGAAAGTCCGAGATCCCTGTTCACATAGTGCTTAGGCCCATCACCTCGTGCTCTGGTGAAATCAGGATTCCAGATCAGCAGAGTACCGACTTCTGTTGACGAGAGAAGCCCATTTGCCGTACCTGAGAAATCCCAGCGGGAGACAGGAAGAGGATATTCATCCGACGATGGAGAGAGTTCAAGAGAAATCCTATCAAGACGTTCCAGAATCTCATTCTGAGGAAGAAGAGCGGAAGCTCCGCTCTCCTTCAGGCTCTGGATATCCAGAGTAACTACGGCCTTTCCATCCCCTCCCATACGTCCAAGCGCACTTATATCCTCACGCTCCGTATATACACAGGAGACAGCAAGGAAAACCGAGAGGATCAGGAGAAGCTTCTTCATCACGCCTTGACGACCTTGACAGAAACTGTCTCTTCCCCGATTTCCGTGCTATCGCCATCATTCTCAGCAACAGTGAGGGAATCAGAAAGAGTCTCCTCCTTGATATACTCGCCGAAAGCCTCAACGGCCTTTACGACAAGGCTGCCACCGGAAACTGTCAGATTGATATGATCAGCGACTTCAAAATCCTTCTCTTTTCTCTCGGTCTGAACAAAGCGGACGAGATCCCTTGCAATACCTTCAAGGAGAAGGCTTTCTGTTATCTCAGTATCATATCCTACAGTAATGGCACCTTCATTAAGCACCTTAACATGCTCTTTCTCGGCTCTCTGTACGACAAGATCTCCTTCTGTAAGCTCAATCTCTCCTGCAGAGTATTTTATGAGATATGCCTTGCCATCGAGAATCGAGGCGATTTCCTCCGAAGACAGCTTCTGGATCTCTCCGGCAACTTCCTTCATGCTCTTTCCGAGTCTGGAACCAAGCACCTTGAAATTTGCTTTTGCAGAATAAGTGACTATCGAGGACTCATCGCTTCTGATGACAACATTCTTCACGTTCAGCTCTTCTGCGATAATAGCGGAATTTGCCTCAAGGATTGCCCTCTCTTCCTCTCCCCTGTCGACGATAAGGAACTCAGAAAGCGGCTGCCTGATCTTTATATTCGAGGAAGAACGGAGCGCACGGCCCATTGCAATGGTCTTCATAGTAAGGCTCATTTCCTTCTCAAGCCTCTCATCCCTCTCTTCTGCGTTGTATACAGGGTAATCACAGAGATGGACAGATTCCGGCATATTCCCGTCAGCAAGATTGAGGTAGATCTCATCTGTGACGAAAGGTACAAAAGGAGCTGCAGTCTTAACGAATGTGAGCAGGACACGGTAGAGGGTATCATATGCCTCTTTCTTGTCACCATCATTCTCAGACTTCCAGAATCTTCTTCTTGATCTCCTGATATACCAGTTGTTCAGATCATCGATGAAAGCTGTAAGCGCAGAGCATGCTGCCTGCACATCATAGCTATCCATAGCCTCAGTGACTGTCTTAACAAGTCTGTTGAGGTCGGAGATTATCCATCTGTCAAGAGAATTGGAAAGCTTGTCATAAGGAGTCTCTGATGGCTCATACCCATCGATATTCGCGTATGTCACGAAGAATGAATATGCATTCCAGAGAGGAATCATAAGGCTCTTGAGGACATCCTTTACGATCTCATCTGAGAATTTGAGATCATCTGCCTTGACCAGAGTGGAATCAATAAGCGCAAAACGCAGCGCATCAGCACCATACTTATTGATAATCTCCATCGGATCCGTGAAATTGCGCTCACTCTTAGACATCTTCCTGCCATCAGCGGCAAGGACAATGCCGGATACTATACAGTTATAGAAAGCAGGCTTTCCAAAAAGTGCTGCAGCAAGAATTGTCAGCGAATAGAACCATCCACGTGTCTGATCAAGTCCTTCGTTGATGAAATCCGCAGGGAAGATAGACTGGAATCTCTCCTTGTTCTCAAACGGATAATGCTCCTGAGCATAAGGCATTGAACCTGATTCAAACCAGCAGTCAAGAACATCAGGGATTCTCCTCATGGTACCCTTTCCATCCGGTGATGGCCATGTCAGCTCATCAACATACTGCTTGTGAAGATCCTCAACCTTCTTTCCGCACTTTTCCTCGAGCTCGGCAACAGATCCGATAACCTCAATATAATCAGAACCATCGCATTTCCATACAGGAATAGGATTGCCCCAGAACCTGTTGCGGCTGATAGCCCAGTCCCTTGCTCCTTCAAGCCACTTTCCGAAGCGGCCATACTTTATGTGGTCCGGGACCCATCTTATCTGGTCGTTGCATTCAAGCATCGTCTTCTTGATCTTCTGGATATCAACAAACCAGCAGCTCATCGCACGATAAATCAAAGGCATATGAGTACGGTAGCAGAAAGGATAGGAATGGAGATAATTCTCCTTCTTCACGAGGAGCCCATGCTCTTTAAGCCATGCAATGACATCCTTATCAGCATCCTTTACGAACTTGCCCTTGAAATCCGGGACCTCATCCGTGAAGCGGCACTCAGCATCGATCGGGCAGACAACAGGGATACCTGTTCCTTTAAGGACATTGTAGTCATCTTCACCAAAGCCTGGAGCAGTATGAACGATACCGCAGCCATCTTCTGTAGTGACATAGTCACCGCAGACAACTACGAAAGCACCCTGCTTCTTCAGGTCGGCAAAATAAGGGAAGAGCGGCTCATATGTCCTGCCCTTGAGATCCTTACCCTTCATGCGGGAAACGATCTCGCAGCCTTCCCCATCCTTGTAGTACTTGCCTATAAGATTCTCCGCAAGATAATAGCAATCACCGGAATCCTTATCGAGGACCTTGACGTAATCGATATCCGGACCGACAGCGAGTGCGAGGTTTGAAGGTAGCGTCCATGGCGTTGTCGTCCATGCGAGGAAGTATGTATTCTCCTCCCCATCTGCCTTGAAGCGGACCGTTACTGCAGGATCAGTTACATCCTTATAGCCACCGAGACTGACTTCCATGTTCGAAAGCGGAGAAGCAAGCTGAGGCGAATATGGAAGGATATTATATCCTTCGTAGATAAGTCCCTTGTCATAAAGTGTCTTGAAGACCCACCATACGGACTCCATATAGTCCTTATCCATAGTACGGTAGCCGTGTTCAAAATCTACCCAGCGTCCCATTCTGGTAATGGTATGCTTCCACTCGTTTGTATATCTGAGAACAATTGAACGGCATGCCTCATTGAATTTCGCAACACCGTAGTCCATAACCTGGAAGTATCCCTTGATACCAAGTGTCTTCTCCACCTCATTCTCGACAGGAAGGCCATGGCAGTCCCATCCAAAGCGCCTGATGACTCTCTTGCCCTTCATTGCCTGATAGCGAGGTACAGCATCCTTTATTGTTCCCGGAACGAAGTGACCGAAATGAGGAAGACCTGTTGCAAACGGAGGTCCATCGTAAAAGACATACTCATTATCTGCAGGCCGCTGTTCAATCGACTTTCTGCAAATGTCATTCTCTTCCCAGAATTTCAGGATATCTTCTTCCATCTTAGGAAAATCAACTTTATTGTTTACAGGTTTGAACATCATTATTCTCCTACCGGCATAATATACAGAAAAGACACCTTCCCATTCAAGCTTCTCTGCATCTGCCTATTCTGCTATTCTTCATTATATGCGGATGAAGATTTCTAAGGAAATTTCAGAACTTGCCTCGGTTTTCAGTAAAGCGGGCTTCTCACTCTATCTTGTCGGAGGTGCTGTACGGGATTTCATGCTCGGCAAGGAGAACAATGACTATGATTTCACGACCGATGCTGAACCTGAGGAGGTAAAGAAGCTCTTCAGAAGAACAATCGATACAGGAATAAAGCATGGAACGGTAACGGTAATCTTTCATGGTGTTCATTACGAGATAACCACATTCCGCACAGAAGGCAGATACAGCGATTCAAGGCATCCCGAGAGCGTTGTGTTCGTAAAATCACTCGAAGAGGATCTGAAAAGAAGGGATTTCACGATAAATGCCTTTGCAGCATCCCTCCCCGATGGGAATATCCTGGATTTCCATGGCGGGATGAAGGATCTAAGGAAAAAGACTATCAGGGCAATAGGAAACCCGGAAGAAAGATTCTCGGAAGATGCGCTGAGGATGATGAGAGCGGCACGCTTCTCGTCACAGCTTGGCTTCAGAATCGAGAAAGAGACACTATCTGCAATGAAAGAGCTCAGCGGTACGATAGTACGGATCTCCGCTGAAAGAATCAAAGATGAACTCTGGAAAATAATAACAAGCAGGAACCCAAGGCTCGGTCTTGAAGCCATGAGGACAACAGGTCTGATGGACTGCATCCTTCCCGAGCTGTCCGGGACATATGGCTTTGAGCAGGGAGGAATGCACAGGGAAACGCTGTACGAGCACCTTCTTCTTGCTCTGGAGTATGCAGCAGAACATGATTATCCTGCTGCAGTCAGGCTGGCAGCCCTCTTTCACGATATAGGGAAAAAGGAGACGAGGGAGAAAGGCGAAGACAGGGAATGGACATTCTATGGCCATGATAAAGTCTCTGCCAGAATGACTGACAGGATATTCAGACGCCTCAAGACATCGAATGAGGAAAGAGAAAAAGTCTGTCATCTGATAGAGAACCACATGTTCTCCTACACTCCTGACTGGACGGACAGCGCTGTGAGAAGATTCATAAACAGGATCGGAATCGACAATATCAATGATCTTTTCTTCCTGCGCATTGCTGACATGTCAGCAACAGTGGGGGCAAGGCCGGTTCCAGATAATCTCCTTGCATTCGCAGACAGGATAAACGCAGAACTCGAGCATGAGAATGCACTGACGATGAAGGATCTCAGGATAAACGGAGAAAAGCTCATGAAGCTAGGTATAAAACCAGGCCCCATGATGGGCAGGATACTGAAGACCTTGCTTGATGAGGTAATCGAGGAACCAGCGCTGAACAATCAGGAGTATCTGGAGAAAAGGGCAATCATCCTCTCTCAAGACCAAGAGCAATGAGCGCCATCCTGGCAGCTGCCTGCTCTGCAGCCTTCTTATTCTTCCCTTCTCCAGGTCCGAAGACCTTTGTTCCCATCTCGACATTGACACGGAAAGTCTGGGCATGATCCGGGCCGGTCTGTGAGACTATCACATAGCGTGGAACCTTTCCCCTCCGCTTCTGCAGGTACTCCTGAAGCTCTGTCTTGTAATCCTTGTAGCTGAGCTTGTTCTCAAGCATTTTCTCCACCTGATCAGGAATGAAGGAAAGGACAAAGCGCCGTGCAGTGTCCAGCCCCTGATCAAGATAGAGTGCGGCAATGACTGCCTCAAGCGCATCGGCAAGGATTGCTTTCTTCATCGTACCTTTCTGGCTTCTTTCGCCCCTCCCCACGAGAATATATCTGTCAAAATGATACGACAGAGCTATCTCTGAAAGGCTCTCCTCTGAGACCACTACGGCCTTTATCTTGGAGAACTCCCCCTCGTGGAATCGGGTGAATGAAGAAAAAAGATATTCAGCTGTTATCATGCCAAGGATGCTGTCGCCAAGAAACTCCAGCCTCTCGTTATTATCTACCTCACCTCGGCATTCATTTGCATAGGAGGTGTGGGTGAATGCAAGATTCAGGAGCTTGTACTCATCGAACTTCAGTCCCAGGCTTTCAGTAAAAGAAAAAAGCTCCCCTTTTCTCTCTTCGGAGAGTGCGGGAGCCTTATCAAGGTAGGAAATCAATTTACTTCAGTTCCTTGGCGAGATAGCGGACAGCATCTCCTACTGTCTCGAATTCATTCGCCATATCATCGGAGATTGTGATTCCAGTCTCCTCTTCGATAGCATATACAAGCTCATATGTATCAAGACTATCTGCTCCGAGATCCTTGCGGAAATTTGCATCCATTGTAATCTTTGCAGGATCGATATTGAGCTTTTCAACAACAAGAGCCTTTACTTTATCGAATACTTCACTCTCTGTCATAGATTACTCCTCGTCTTTTACGACAACAGGCTTACCTGCATAGTAGCCACACTTCGGGCATACGCGATGCGAAGGAATAAGATTTCCACATGTCTGGCACTCTGAGAGAGTCGGTGCCGAGAGCTTCATGTTTGCAGCTTTCCTGGATGCTGCCTTAGACTTGGATGTTTTATACTTAGGCGTTGCCATTTCTCACCTCTCTATTCTGTAATACCATCCGTCGATGGTAACAGAAGAGCCTATTACCGTCAATATCGGACAACTCTAGAAAATATATGGAACAAAAGCGCCTCAGTCAAGTGGGGAGGAGCTGCGAAGAAAGCTCTTCTGCCATTATCCTCCAATTATTGCAACCTTCATAGATGAAAGCTATATTCTCTCTGGAAGGAGGAGAACCATGGATATCAAAGTAATTGTCAACGGAACCGAATTCATCGCAGAACTTTTCGATAACAGGACATCTGAAGAGTTCAGGAAGCTGCTTCCCCTCAGATTTGAGATGGAAGAGCTTAATGGAAATGAGAAATGCCGCTACCTTTCAAAAAAGCTTCCTGCAGACAGTGAAAATGTAGAGAGCATCGAAGCCGGAGATATAATGCTCTTCGGTTCATCATGCCTTGTTCTTTTCTATAAATCCTTCAATACAACCTACAGCTATACAAGAATCGGAAAGATCAGGGATGCAGAAGGGCTGGAAAAGGCCGCAGGCAAATGGGATGCGGAAATCGCATTCATGGAGATCTGAATGGAATACAGGCGCCTCCCCCACGGGAATGAAATGATAGGTGTCATCGGTCTTGGCAGCGCTTCTATTGGAACGGCCAGGATCGATACTGCAGCAAAAACCGTTGAAGCCGCTTTCAAAGGCGGCATAAACTACTTCGATCTCGCCTCAAGCGGACCAAATGCATTTTATGCATGCGGAGAAGTCTTGAAGGATGTAAGAGAAAAGATTCATTACCAGATACATTTCGGAGCAGATTACTCCGAAGGAAAATATGGCTGGACAACAGATCCTGATACAATCAGGAAATCAGTCGAATGGCAGCTTGACACCCTTTCAACCGATTATATCGATTTCGGCTTCATTCACTGCATTGATGAGGAAAAAGACCTCCATACCATGGAAGAGAATGGAATAATCCCTCTCATAGTGAAGCTGAAAAAGGAAGGAATCATACACCACATAGGGCTGTCAACACATACCCCTTCCATTGCAGAGAGAATCCTTGATATGGATATCATCGACATGCTGATGTTCTCCATAAACCCCTGCTATGACTACACAAAAGGCGAATTCGGCATCGGAACGAATTCTGAAAGGATGAATCTCTACAGAAGATGCGAGAAAGAAGGAGTCGGAATCTCTGTTATGAAAGCATTTGCAGGAGGCCAGCTTCTTGATGCAAAACTCTCTCCTTTCGGCAAAGCCCTGACAAAGAACCAGCTCATCCAATATGCACTGGACAGGCCGGGTGTGATAACAGTACTTCCAGGAGCAGCAAGTCCCGAAGAAGTGAATGAAGTACTCAGTTTTTTCGATTCAGAAGAAACCGAGAAAGATTACTCAGAAATAGGACAGTTCAAAGCAGATGATGCAAAAGGACGCTGCGTCTACTGCAACCACTGCCAGCCCTGCCCTGCCAGGCTGGATATAGCCCTGATCAACAAGTACTATGATCTGGCTAAAGCGGGGGATGAGCTTGCAAAAGAGCACTACATCTCACTCGGCAGACACGCCTCAGAGTGTCTTGGATGCGGACACTGCAGCGCAAGATGCCCGTTTGAAGTGAATCAGTACCAGAGGATGATGGAGATAGCTGAGTACTTCGGAATATAGTCAGCAAGAAATCCGGATCGTCAATGACCCGGATTTCCTTTTTTGTTCATCTCCAGAAAGACCTGAGTTCCCTGCTTACAGAAACGACATCCCCATTTCCGGCAATGTCTATTTCATATCTGTAATCACCAACCATTGCCTCAGCTTCATACCAGTAGCGGCCATCATCCCAGTCTTCCCATACCGAAAGGCGTTCTGCATTATCGCCAAGTGCACCGGAGGCAATGGCTTCAGCTTCTGATTCGGAAAGACGTGCCTCTCTATCTCCGCCTACTCTGCCCCTCTTTTCCCAGGATGCACTGATGATAGCCCCATCTGCTGCATTTATGTCATAGTCATATTCATTGTCAGCTGTCACGAAGCTGATTTCATAGACAACTCTGCCATCGTCACGATCTGTCTCATTCCTGAAACGTGATACATCTTCTCTGGAAAGTCCTGCATCAGACAAAGCGATGCGCTCAGCTTCTGCCCTGTCGATGGAGTCCGATGAAGCAGCTCTGCCCCTTATCTCCTCGAAATCAAAGCCTATGATCTTCCCGCTTTCTCCATCAATCTCATACTCCCACTTGCCCTCATCAGAACGGAATTCAACATCATAGTAGGAACGGCCATCATCTCTGTCCCTATGGGAATTCAGCCAGGAAGCCTCTTCCCTGGAAAGCCCTGCATCAGAAAGCGCTATATTAACTGCATCCTCCTCTGTGACAGCAGCGAATGCCATGCCAGCTGAAACGAGCAGCGCAGATACCAGTGTTATTCTTCTTACCATTTTCTTCATTTTGTTTCCTCCATGACCCAATAATAAGATATAAACATTAAAGAAAAATGAGAATCTGAAAAATAATTGCGGCATCAGAAGATGCTGGTAGCGGTGAAAACCAGTCTGATGTGACTAAGCGCATGTTAAGTACGTTGGCCGCCGCGAAGCCTCAAGGGGAGGTTTTTACTTTACAGGTATGCTTTCTTCGTAAAGCCGTTCAGGAGCGATGTCGCTATCATCTGGCCATACAACGGATCCATACATAGCCTTGCCCTGTGCCATGCGATGAAGGAGGAGATGGCAAGGCTCTTCGATATAAGGGATGCAGAGAAAGCCTGGAAGGGCTGGACCGCATGGTTTGATGGTGCCAAGGCAAGCGGTATTCCTGCTCTCGTGAGATTTGCTGAGCTTAAAGAGAAGAGAATTGGTGGGCTCATCGCCCATGCCTCCCATCTGATCTCAACAGGAAAGCCTGAAGGATTCAGCAACAGGATTAAGGCTGCTAAGAGAATTGCCTATGGATACAGAGACGAGGAGTATTTCTTCTCATTGATTAAGTTCATCTCCATCCCTTCTATCAGATCTCAATCCCTCAAGAAAACGTGAAGAACCAAAAAATTGGCCCTTCCATCAGGAAGAGCCTGTTTCTCACTCAGGAATAACCCGCATGAACCGTTTCTTTCCGGCTTTGAGAAGGAACTCGCCATCCTCTGCATCGGATAGGGTTATAACGGCTTTAGGATCGGAAATCTTCTTTCCGTTAATCTCTGCGCCACCCTGGGTCACGAGCCTTCTTGCATCTCCGTTTGAAGATGTAAGACCTGATTTCGTGAACAGCTCAAGGACTCCGATTCCATCCTCTATGGCAGTCTTCGGAATTGAGACAGAAGGAATTCCTTCCTTGTTTCCTATCCCGCCAGATGCGAAGAGAGAAGCCGCCGCATCCTTTGCCTTCTCAGCCTCCTCCTCGCCATGGACGATCTTCGTAACCTCATATGCAAGCCTTGCCTTGGCATCATTTATATTGCGCTTAGGATCATCGTACTCCGCAATCTCATCGAGGGACATGAATGTAAAGAGCTTCATGAAGCGAACAGCATCGGCATCTGCGACGTTTCTCCAGTACTGGAAGAAATCATAGGGGGAATAAAGCTCCGGAGAAAGGAATACAGCACCCTTCTCGCTCTTACCCATCTTCTTTCCGTCCGCACGCATGATGAGATTGAAGGTAAGGCCATAGCACTGCTCTCCTCCCATCCTCTGGATAAGATCAATGCCAGCGACGATATTTCCCCACTGGTCAGCTCCTCCGATCTGCAGGCGGCATCCTGTGCGCTCGTTGAGCATTTTATAGTCATAGGACTGCAGCAGCTGGTAATTGAATTCAATAAAGGAAAGGCCGCGTTCAAGACGCTGCTTGACACCTTCGAACGTAAGCATCCTATTCACAGAGAAATAGACACCTACATCCCTGAGGAACTTTATGTAGTTGAGATCAACAAGCCAGTCCGCATTGTTCAGCATCCTCGCTTTTCCGACACCCTCTCTCGGAGTCTCGGAAAAATCGACAATCGTTCCAAGCTGTCCTTTTATCTTCTCGACATTTGAAGCAATTGTTTCTTCAGAGAGGATCTTCCTCATCTCAGTCTTTCCTGAAGGATCTCCAATAAGACCAGTTCCGCCACCAACAAGAGCAATAGGATTGTGCCCAGCTTCCTGAAGATGGTGCATCGCAAAGAATGGAACGATATGGCCTACATGAAGGGAAGGCCCTGTCGGATCGACACCGCAGTAGAATGTGACAGGCCCTTTGTCCATCAGATCGGACAATCCTTCAAAATCCGTACAGTCCTTTACGAAACCCCTGTCAATAAGAGTCTGTATTGCCTTATTCATCAGAGTACCCTCTCATAGCTCTTCATCGCATCCTGGATGAAATGAACAAGCTGATCGACGGCAACCCTCTCCTGCTTCATTGAATCGCGGAAACGTACTGTAACTGTCTGATCCTGAAGTGTCTGGTAATCGACAGTAACGCAATAAGGAGTTCCGATCTCATCCATTCTTCTGTAGCGGCGTCCTACAGCTCCGCTCTGATCATAGAATGTGACAAAGTCCTGGCGGAGCGAGTGCTCAAGCTTTGAAGCATACTCTGCAAGACCATCCTTCTTCACAAGAGGAAGAACTGCGACCTTAACAGGAGCAATAGCTGGATGGAAATGAAGCACAGTACGAGTATCTCCTTCCGGAGTTGCCTCCTCATCGTATGCATCGGAGAGAGCCATGAGAACATTCCTTGTAAGACCAGCAGAGGTCTCGACAACATATGGAACATATCTCTCGTTTGTCTCAGGATCGAGGTATGTGAGATCCTTGCCCGAGAACTTCTGATGCTGGGAAAGATCATAATCAGTTCTTGAATGGACACCCTCAAGCTCCTGCCATCCCATCGGGAACAGGAACTGGATATCATAGGCATCCTTTGCATAGAACGCGAGCTCATCCGGCCCATGCTGATGCCACCTAAGATGATCTGGATGAATACCCATCTTCTTATAGTAATTCATCCTCTGCTCCCTCCAGTAAGGGAACCACTCCTCATCGGTGCCAGGCTTGCAGAAGAACTGCATCTCCATCTGCTCGAACTCACAGGAACGGAATATGAAGTTCTTTGTCGTAATCTCATTGCGGAATGATTTTCCTACCTGTGCGATCCCGAATGGGATCTTGACTCTTGATGACTGAACGACATTCTTGAAGTTGACATAGATTCCCTGGGCTGTTTCAGGTCTCAGGTAGACAACGGAAGCATCGTCAAGAGTCGGTCCGATATGTGTCTGGAACATGAGGTTGAAGTTCCTTGGCTCAGTAAATGATCCCTTATTTCCGCAGACAGGACATGGTGCATTCAGATCAATCTGATCTGCTCTGAACCTGGAATGGCATACCTTGCAGTCAACCATCGGATCCGTGAAATTGGAGACATGGCCGGAAGCTTCCCATACACGGGGATGCATAAGGATAGCAGCATCCAGACCTACAATGTTGTCATGAAGCTGTGTCATCTCCTTCCACCAGAAATCGCGGATATTATTCTTAAGATCAACGCCCATCGGACCATAATCATAAGCGCCATTGAGCCCACCATAGATTTCGCTGGACTGGAAGATGAAACCACGGCGGCGGCAAAGCGAAACTATCTTATCCATTGTTACTTCAGCCATTTTAATTCTCCTTAAAGAGTTTATTTGCCCTGACCAGGCGTTTCTCCGTCTCTTCCAGACCGAGCAATCTGATAGAATCAAAAAGCGGCAAAGAGACCGTAGAATTCGTAATCGCAACCCTTATAGGCTGGAATACGCCATTTACTTTAATTCCAAGTTGCTGGGAAAGCGCAGCCAGCTTTTCCTCTATAGCTTCCTCATTCTCGCCATTCTTAAGTCCTGAAAGAAGTATTTCAGTACCCTTTTCAAGAGCTTCTGCCGTATTGTTCTCATCAGAGCCTTTTGCAATATAGATGCTCTTGTCCTCAACCGGCTTATCCTCAAAAAGGAATGCTGTAAGAGGAACGACATCCGAAAGGACCTTCATTCTCTCCTTCACAGCAGGAACAAGGTTGTCAATGAGCTTCCTGTCATCATCGGTAAGAGGCGATGAGACATAGCCTGCCTCCTGAAGATATGGTGCTACGAGGTCTGCAAGACGACTGTTATCAGCCTGTCTTATGTACTGGCCATTGAACCAGTCAAGCTTCTTGTAATCAAAGACAGCAGGAGCTTTATGTATACCTTCCATGGTGAAGCACTTCTCAAGGTCTTCCTTTGAGAAGAACTCAGTTGATCCGTCAAGAGACCACCCGACAAGCGTAACATAATTCATGATTGCCTCTGGCAGATATCCCTTTGCCCTGAAATCCCTGACAGCTGTAGAGCCATGGCGCTTCGAAAGCTTCTGTCCATCCTTTCCCATTACCATAGGCAGATGACAATACTGAGGCACATCCCATCCGAATGCCTGATAAAGAAGAACATGCAGAGGACCTGATGGAATCCACTCCTGAGCCCTCATTATGTGAGTGATCTTCATAAGATGATCATCTACGACATTTGCCAGATGATAAGTAGGGAATCCATCACTTTTAAGGATTATCGGATCTGGCGAGATATCACGGTTACGGCGGGTAATATCGCCCATGAGGATATCATGGAAGGTTGTCTTTCCTTCTGTAGGAACCCTGAATCTGATAACAGGCTTTATCCCCTGTCTGAGATATTCCTTGATCTCGGAATCGGAAAGATGGGCACAATGCCTGTCATACCCCTGGTACTCGCTCTTGGATTCTGCCTGCTGCTTCCTTACCTCCTCAAGACGTTCGGGAGTACAGAAGCAGTAATATGCCTTTCCTTCATCTACAAGACGCTGAGCGTACTCGCGATAGAGGTCAAAACGCTCCGACTGTATATACGGCCCATAAGGACCTCCGACAACAGGTCCTTCATCCCATTTGATGCCAAGCCATTCAAGAGTGCTGTAGAGATCTTCAAGAGACTCGTCTGAATATCTCTCCCTGTCTGTATCCTCAACGCGGAGGATGAATTTTCCACCGTTTGCCCTAGCGAAGAAATAATTAAACAGCGCTGTGCGAATTCCTCCGATATGCTGCAACCCGGTAGGTGATGGCGCATAGCGAACCCTAACGTCCATTTTCATCTCCTAATAGTAACAGCAGAAAGATTACCTTCTTTCTTCCATTTCAGCAATGCTGACACGATGATAATATAGCTAATATGAAATATAGGATAGCCAGCGATTTCAAAGCCCTGAGATTCATGAAATGGCCATTCCAGTCAATGCCGGATGCAATTGTCATGTCATCACGTATCCTTTACCCCGTGATGAAGTCTGTATCGCCTCTAAAAGGAATAAAGAAGGAATACTCATCAATTGCGGGAGTGAAATGCACAATACTCACACCGGAAAAAGCAGATGGCGTCCTTCTTGATATCCACGGAGGGGGCTTTGCTTTTCCAATGGGACCTTACAGGCTTAAGATCGCTTGTCTATATGCCAGCAAGGGGTTCAGGGTGATACTTCCGGACTATCCGCTGCTTCCATCACACCCTCATCCGGAAGCACTTGAAGCCATTATAAGGCTGGCTTCCGGAATAAATGACATTGCAGCGATCTCCGGAGACAGCGCAGGAGGCTTCCTTGCCCTTAGAACTGCCCTTGAGATGCACCCTGCCCCGCCGATGATGCTGATCTACCCTGTCGTGAGCCCGAAGGAAACAGACTCCTGGAAGAAATATCCGGACACTCCGATGTGGAGCGGCACGAACAACCGATGGATGTGGAGAAAATATCTCCGGAACCAGGAACTTAAAGCAATTGATTACAGTCCAGCTGGAAAAGCCTTCATAGAAACTGCAGAGTTCGATCCCCTGCATGATGAAGGAGTAAAGCTCTACGAAGAGCTGAGGAGAAACGGTGCGGATGCTGTGCTATCAGAGACAAAGGGGACAGTACACGGCTATGATTTCCTGTGGAAGAAGCCGCTTGCGATGGAATACATAGGAAGAAGACTCAGCTGGCTAGGAAATCTATGACAGCCTGAACTCCCTTCTCCTCTCCTTTCTTATCAGGGTCATAGAAAAGGAAATGGGTGCATTCAGGTATATCCACATGCACTCTCCTGCCGCTTCCCGCTGAAGAGATATACAGCGAGGATTTATCCCCTACTATCTGATCCTTACCGCAGGAGATCGCAAGAATATCGGCCGTTTCCTTCTTCATTACAGCCTCTGCTTCCAGCATCAGAGCATAAAGCTCATACAGCTGTCTGATATAAACCCATGACCAGTACTCGCCGCCGAGGTAATCATCATCTGCAGGAGCATCCTCATAGTACATGACATATTCGCTCTGGTGATGCCATGGCGTCGGAATGCGCTTCCTGATAAGCGAGTATGCATACATCACCGGAAGCGGCTTGGGAGGTCTCATTCCCGGGTATCCGACAGCAGGAGCGGCAAGGACAAGCTTCTTTACAGGAACAGCAGAGGTAGCCATGACAGCAACCGCAGCTCCCATTGAGTGTCCCAGAACGGAAACTTCCTCATAGCACCCTGTAAGATCATTAAGTGCATTGACAGCTGTCCTGATCCAGTCAGATCTCCGGCTCCTTGCGAAATCCGAACCGGAAGTACCGCAGCCGGGAAGTCTCGGCACGTAGATATCGAAGCCTTTTTCATAAAGATCCCTGGCAGGCCGGACAAGCTCCCCAGGATACCCTGCATAGCCATGGATCATAAGAACAGCCTTTCCGCTTCCGCCTTCGTGCAGAAGGGAGAATGAACGCCCCGCCTTGCAAGGCATCTTCACATCCTGATAAACACCGCTATACCACTCAGGTGGAACGGAATATCTGAAAGCAATCACCAGGAAGCCTCCTGAAGAAGATTCAGCAGGTCAATGCGGCTGCCTACATCAGTCTTGGAGAATATGTTGGCAATATGATTGTTGACCGTATTGACCGAAATGCAGAGCTCCGCTGCAATCTCCTTGTTCGTCAGCCCCTTCTTGATGAGCTTCACGACTTCGAACTCCCTTTCAGTTATGTGATAAAGCGCATTCACGGCCTCATAAGAGAAATCCGGATGGACTTCCTCCGTCTTTTTCTCCTGATGTGCAAGCGCGGTGAAGAGGAACACAAGCTCCGCGATTGTATAGGCAAGACAGATTATCGGAATCGAGATCTTTCTGAAATAGGAGAATATCAGGGCAAGGACTACGATTGGCAGCATTGCAAAGGAAATTATTATAAGTGTTGAGCAGGCTGTTCTTACCGACTTCTCCTTGATGCTCTTCCTCTCATGCAGAAGCAGGAAGACGCAATATACGATGGCAAGAGTCCATACAAGATACTGCGCAAGAGAAAAAACAGGACTTCCTGCGATAAGCCATGCAATGGATACCCCAAGATAGAGGCCCCCGGCAACGAAGGCCCCGACCTTTTCCCATGTGGTCATCGGGCGCGCTATGATCCAGTTCATCGCAAACATAAGCAGCACGAGAATGAAAGCAGAGACAGCCACCATCATTCCTTCCCAGATATAATGAAGGATAATACGGGCCGTTCCCGTGAATGCAAGATACGCAGACTGGTCAAACGCGAATGCTACGACAGCTCCAAGCAAAGATGCCGTGAAAGCTATCAATGCCCAGGACCATGAATACTGAGCACGTCTTGTCCAGACTATCGAGAGAGCAAGATCCATGCTTACTATCGACAGAGCCAGAAACGAAAGCAGAAGAGGGACTGCATCCATCTCTAATGACGCACCTTCTGGTTGTGAGACATATCAGCAAGACCGCAGATTTCAGTCAGATTCTCATTGAAATCAGGCATTGTCGTTGCCTTCAGACCAGTTGCAGAGAGTGCCACGGCATTGTAGTTACGTGCATTCAGATCTGCAGTGCTGTGTCTTGGGAATAGCTTGATATGCATATTCAGACCTTTTGTAAGGAAGTACTCAGCTGTCATCTCATATCCAGGAATCGCGCTCTTGAGCTTTTCCCTGAGAGGGGAAATATCACGGACAAATGCCGTAGGCGCACCCAGATGAAGAATGAACCAGAGCTCGAATGAAGGATTGAAGTAAAGCATCCTCACCTTCTTCTTTTCCGAGTATTCCTCCATATCCTTAACACCCTGGACATCCGTTCCGACATCATCAAAACCGAAAAGCGCCCAGGCGGAATCGAAACGGCCCTTGCTTCTCTGCTTTGCTGTCCAGTCAATCAGGCCCTGAAGCGTGGAAGCGCTGTTTTCCGGAGCCTGCAGCACTGTCAGGTTCACATAGCGGCAGTCTTTTCTCATCTGAGAGAAATAGAGGGTCTCTGCTTCTGTCGCGCAGACAAGAAGGAGCATTCTCTTTGCTTCTGTTGTATTCTTCTTACGCGTTTTCATCACTTACCTCCTTCTCCTCAGCTTCTACAGGCGTGCCATCATGCACAAACCAGAATTCGCTGATAATAGGCAGTGAGCCATAAGCACCCTGCATATAGCGCTGGGAAGTAGGGATCCTGCCCTTTGCACCCTTGAAATCCGAAAGCGAATAGTAGACTGTGGAACTCTCCTGGTCCTTCTGTGCAAACCAGATAGCATCGCGTCTCAAGAGACCTTCCCTGAGAAGGGATGGATTGCAGTCAACAACGAGAAGCTGGCTCTGCTTGTCGCAGTTCTCAAAGATCTCCACAAGATGGCAGAGAACATCGGGATGCAGGAGCTGTCCGAAATCATCAATGAGAAGGACTTTCTCTGTAATGAAAGCTTCAAAGAATGCAAAACCAAGGACAACAAGACGCCTGAGCGAAAGGCTCTCACCTGCGAACATATTCGCATAGCCTTCAGCTTTCTTGTCATTCACATAGATATGGGTGAATCTCAGGTGGTCCTCACCTTTCTCATTTGTCCTGACCTCGATGCGGCTTATATCGGTGATATCGACAGCCCAGAGATAGTTCAGGATCTGCTCACCCCAGCCTGGATGGGCTTTGAGCATCTCGCATGCATATGCCTCAGCCTTTGTGGATACGCCCATCGGAAGAATATGAAGGGTCTTATCAAACCAGGTATAAAGCTCAAGCGATGTCTGGCCGCCCTTTCTGGCAGAACCTGCAAGGAATGTCCTGTTCTCAGGAAGCTTTGCAGCCTGTCTCTTCTTCTCTCCGCGATAGAACTTCCCGAAGCGGTATGAATACCCTTCATCTGTCAGGATACGCTCAAACATAAGCTTCTTCGAATTCCCGATAATATGGTAAAGGGACTCCTCGAAGATCTTCTCCTTGTTTGCCTTAAGGGTATAGACAGCAATGATGGTCGGCTTCTCCTCATTCCCTTCCTCGCCCTTATCAAGAAGTACTTCGATGGAAATCGTCGCAGGGGTTGCCTTGTCTATTCCATAGGCAAATGTTGTTCCTGTAAGAGCACCCTGCAGAGGATTTTCAGGTCCATCCTCGGCCATGACTATTCTCTTTAGAACCTCCAGAGCCCTGACAAAGGAGCTCTTGCCCGCTCCATTCGGACCGATAATAGCACTTGTCTTTATGATATTGAGACGATCATTGATGCCCAGGACTTTTGACTGCGGAAGACGGGAATCCTTCACAGCCTCAAAGCTGATCGTCTGGGGAGACTTCACGGACTTGAAGTTCGCTATAGTCATGTTTAGCAGCATAAGCCACCTCCTCCTTGAATGGAAATTAGTCCATCCTTTCCTTCTGATTATAGCCAGATATGACCAAAATATGCAGAAAAATCGTGCAATGATGGGTTTTTGCTAAATAATCGCCCGATTTGCAGCATTCATATCCAGAAAATGATGGAATATAGCGTCATAAAACCATAAATGAATGCTTCAAACATGCTACAATAGGGCATCAATTGAAAAAATGATACAGAAATAACTTAACATTTGGCAAGTTACCATCCGCCCATCGCTATCCCATAGACAGCATTTCCGGAAGCAGAAGTACTCTCACGTACACTGCTCTCCCCTGTAATCTGTCCCTCAGCCTGCTGATTCCTGACCCTTATCGAAAGAAGATCACGATACAGAACGCGGACATCAGGATCGCTATACACATTCATGATCGCTGAAAGAAGGTCGATGGCGCTGTCATAGTCTCCGGCACAGGCATATAGTATTGCTGCATTGTATCCGGAAGGAAGATGCTGAGAGCTCTCCCAAGCATCCAGAAATGCATTCCGGGCCTCCAGGATGCGGCCATCTCCGGCAGCCTTATAAGCACTCTCGACACTCTCGTTCTTCGGCTTGTTCGGCATAAGCGATACATCGTACTCATTGTATGTAGGAACAAGAAGGGACTCTATTTCATCATTGAAGGACCGGATCATCCTTCTGAAAAGATATGACGGATCCTCTAGCCTTGACCACCTCCTGTCCAGGATATCCTCACGTTTTGCCGTATCGGAGAACGTCCGCTGAGAAATGATGCCGCCGGTTTCCGTATCGATAATCGTAATTGAATAATCTATCGAAGCTATCTGCCTGAAGTAGTAATCGAACTCTACTATCCTATGCCTTACGCCTTCACTGTCCACCCACCAGTCATAATCAGGAACAGAATAGATTGTCTCGCTTACCGACATGCTGGAAATCCTCGGGATCAGCACGGCATCATAGCCCAGGCTGCGGAATTCCCCGGAAATATCCGAGCCAAGGAAGCCATGCTTTATTATGCTATCCGTGCGCTCTGGGGAAAGAAGCGTGAAAAAGCCGGAATCAGAGAGGACTGAATACAGCTCATCAGTTGCGTAGGCTGCTATGCTCTCAGAAGAGGAAGCCCTGTATCCTGAGTAGATATGAAGTCCTGCAACATGGACATCTGCTCCGGCAATGTATCCAGAAGGAGCAATCAGGCCATTGTAAGGCACTACAGACGCTACTGCCAGATGTTTATAGCCACCCATATCAACAGCAGCAGGCTGCATATATGGAATCACCATATTGGTAGTACATGAGAACAAGAGGAGCACCAGAGAGAACAGAAGAAAAGAAAGTTTACGCATCAATCCTCCAATCAGGCCATAAGCGATGCCGCACGAAGAACAAGCGCCATACCGATTGCAGCTTCCATTCTCTCGGGATCTGCAATCCCTTTTCCGGCCTCTTGCAGACCTGTATCAAGAAGAGGACCTACTCTCATGAAAGGCAGTCCCCAGGTTATGACAGAAGCTTTATCAGGAGAAGCAGCAGCAACAGCTGCAAACCCCGTCCCGGCAGTCATCACAAGGACAGAGGAATACATCCCCTTTGCTCCATTCGCAAAAAGCTCCTCATCAGGAACAGGACCAACAACATTGATCCCCAGTCCCTTTGCGATTTCTATTGCGGGAACGATGGACTCTGCTTCATCCTGCCCTGTCCACGTACCATCCGGGCGCCTCGGGTTAAGCGACGCAACCGCTATCGGCTTCGTCCTGTCAAAATAAGGCGACATCGTTATTGAATCGATATCGACGATTGCTGAGATTATATTCTCACGCCTCACCGCCTCAACAGCGCTCCTAAGATCCACCCTGTTTGTAAGGCCGAAGATATTCAGGGCCCCGCCATGAAGCATGTTGCAAAGACGGGCAGTTGATGCAAAGGAGGCAAGAAGCTCCTGGACAGACCTCTCCTGATACCCCGCCGCTTCCAGTGCCTCACCGCTGACAGGACTTGTGACAAGCGAGTGTCCAAGACCGTTCTGGATAATACCGACAGCAGACCTCAGAGCCTCGTACGATGCCCTTCCGGTATCTGCGGAGACAGATCCATATCTGAACGACGAAAGGTCAATTGATGATGAGGAAAAGAAAATCATAGCCTCGCCTCTTGCTTCCGCTTCCTTAAGGGAAGCCTCATCATCTGCATAATATGTAAAAGGCAGGGGCAGGGAGAGATCCGCTGCAGCTTTCCGGAAAACACCGCCATCACCTGTGACAATAAGCCACGCAGACGGATCGGAGGAAAGCGCTCTGACAGTCTTGATAATCATCTCAGGGGATGTGCCAGCTGGCTCTCCCATTGATAACACAGTGTATCTCTGCATACCCGGAGTATAGCATCCACGCCCTGTCTTGAACAGGAAAAACCGTACAGATAATGCATTTGCATGATTTAGATTGCTTCTACCCTTTATGCCGATTCCGATGGTATTCTGTATCTGGAGTTCATATGTGCATTGAGGATGAAGACGATTCACTGGAAGAAATAGAAGAGCTTTATACAATCATACCCGAAATCAATACAGATGACGGAGAAGAGGAAGAATCCCAGTATGAGGATCTGGACGATGAGGAATTCGATATAGATTTCTAATGTTTCTACAAATAGTATTGACATTAATCACAATACTATTTAAAGTAACAATTGTTACTAAGGAGAGAAACATATGAAGAAGTTCATCGTAGTTATATCATTAGTCATTGCAGCAGCTCTTACAGCACTATTTGCCCAGGGAAGTCCTGAACTCGATGGACGCCTTAAGATAGGTATCTCCAAGCTCATAGCCCACCCTGCCCTCGATTCCATCGAACAGGGAATCAAGGATTACCTTTCGGACAATGGAATAGATGCTGTATTTGAAACACAGACAGCAAATGGTGAAATAAGCACGGCCGCATCAATAGCACAGCTTTTCCAGACAGAAGGAAAGGACATAGTCGTAGGAATCGCTACACCGACGGCTCAGGCACTGGCAAATGTATTTACAGAGACACCGGTGATCTTCGCAACAGTAACAGACCCTGAATCGGCAGGACTTCTAGGACTTCCTAATGTCTGCGGAACATCCGACATGGTACCTGTGAAGGAACAGCTTAGACTGATAGAAGAAGTAACAGGAGCAAAAAGGATCGGAATGGTATACACATCAGCTGAAGCAAATGGAATAACGCTGATGGAAGCCATGAAGGCAGCCTGTGAGGAGCAGGGAATAGAACTTGTCACTGCATCTGTATCGAATTCATCAGAAGTCATGATGGCTGCTCAGTCAATAATCGACAGAGTCGATGCCATGTATGTTTCCACGGACAATACGGTGATATCCGCAATTGCATCGCTCTCAGAAGTCTGTTCGGGCAGCAGCATTCCTCTCTTCTCCGCAGATACAACCTCTTCATTCGGGACAGAGGTGCTCCTTGCAGGAGGATTCGACTACTATGAATCAGGACGTCTTACAGGAGAAGTCATAAAGAGAGTACTGGATGGCGAACAGCCGGAAGCGATAGGAACGCTTTATCTTGAGAATCTTGAAATATACGTGAATCTGGATACAGCAGCAGCACTTGGCATAGAGATTCCTGAAGATATCCTCAAAAATGCTTCCTTCATAATCAAAGACGGTGCAGAGATACAGCTCTGAACAGGAACTCCCCCAGCGGGAGTTTCCTGCAAAAAACATATATACTGTCCGATGTTCATGATTCCAGATTGCGGATAAATCATTTTCTGCATAAATATTCAAATACATGCATACGAAATGTTGAAAATGAATTTCCCATTGGCTATAGTCTAATAAATTCCGGAGGAATCATGAAAAAATTTATAGCTCTATTTATGATGCTCATTGCTGCTTTCACACTCGCAGCAGGAGGAAGCGGAGAAACCGCGGCAGATGATGGAACAGTCCTCATCGGCGTTTCCAAGCTTCTCTCACACGCAGCCCTTGATGCTGTAGAGGTAGGAATGCAGGATTACCTTGCCACGACAGATATGCAGGTAAGGTACGACTTCCAGAACGCTAATGGAGATATTTCCACAGCTGCTTCTATCGCACAGCAGTTCGACAGCGAGGACTGTGATGTCGTAGTTGGTATCGGAACAGCTTCAGCACAGGCTCTTGCCAATGTATTCACAGATATCCCTGTTCTCTTTGCAGCTGTTACAGACCCTGTCGATGCAGGACTTGTCGCCTCAAATGAATCAAATCCTGGTCTCAACGTAACTGGTGTTTCTGACATGAACCCTGTTCTGGAGCAGATCAAGCTTCTTCATGAAATCACAGGAGCAACAAGAATCGGCAATGTCTACTCATCCGGTGAGCAGAATGGTGTTGTCCTGATGGAACAGGCACAGGCAGCATGCGATGAGCTCGGCCTTGAGCTTGTACCGGTTGCTGTTTCCAACTCCTCTGAGGTAAGGACAGCGCTCCAGTCAATCATCGACCGCGTTGATGCCGTATATATCGCAACAGATAACAATGTAATTTCAGCTATCGCTACAATCGATGATGTCTGCAACAGTGCCGGAGTTCCTCTTTTCTCCGCAGATCCTTCCGGTATCGATGGACTTGAATGCATGATCGCATGGGGCTTCAACTACTACTCTATCGGTACTGCAACAGGCCGTCTGATCGAGGATATCGTAGTAAACGGAGCCAATCCGGGAGATTTCGGAACAGTATTCCTGACAGATCCAGCGGACTTCGAGCTCTGGTTCAACCTCGACACAGCCAAAAAGCTTGGTTACACAATTCCGCAGGAGTATCTTGATACTGCCGCAGTAATCATAGAAAATGGCGTTAAAACAGAGCGCTGAGAATCCAGTCAATGGATAGGAAGGCCGCCAGAGGTGGCCTTCTCTATTTGTTATCAGAGGTAGAAAATGATTGAAGGAATACTCGTCGAAGGACTTATCTTTGCTATCATGGCACTCGGAATCCTCATCAGCTATAGGATTCTGGATATGGCGGACCTTACATGCGATGGATCAGTCGCAACAGGTGCTGCCGTAGCTACCATGTGCATCGTCAATGGCCTCGGAATCACGGTTGGACTTATACTAAGCTTTCTTGTAGGTGTTCTCTGCGGTCTTCTGACTGCAACGATACACAACAAGCTGAAGCTT
This sequence comes from uncultured Spirochaetaceae bacterium, assembly GCA_944389105.1. Taxonomy (GTDB): domain Bacteria; phylum Spirochaetota; class Spirochaetia; order Sphaerochaetales; family Sphaerochaetaceae; genus Ornithospirochaeta. The sequence goes on from CALXLD010000027.1 coordinate 39,446, forward strand.
CCTGTACTGCTTGCAGGTATTCTTATGATGACGATGCTATACTCCGTCAACCTGAGAATACTTGGAAACAAGGCAAACGTCTCGCTTGTCAGAGTTGAGACACTCTATCGCCTATTCCCCGAATGGTTCTCATTCGTCCCCAGCGATGTGGCGGCTCTTATCGGAACGCTTATTTTCGTCGTCGTTGTTACAGTATTGATGGACCTCTTCTTCCGCTCTGACCTTGGAATGGCAATCGGTGCAATGGGCGGCAACGAGCAGGTCATAATATCACAGGGAATGAATCCTGCTTCCCTCAAGCTGATCGGGCTTGGCCTTTCAAACGGGCTTATCGCACTCTCGGGAGGACTTCTTGCCCAGTATCAGGGTTTTGCGGATGCCAACCTTGGACAGGGTATGGTCGTACAGGGACTGGCTGCGGTAATGATAGGAGAATTCCTTTTCTCATCGAACAAGATCTCCCTCATCACGCTTCGCTGTATTCTCGGAGGAATCATATACAAAGGTCTTATGTTCCTCGGAAGAAAATATGGCTACCTTGTCGGAATTACCCCGAATGACTTCAAGCTGCTGACAGGTATTCTTGTCATAATATCCCTTGCGGTAGCAAAGACACGTTCAATGACATCGGACAAAGCCGCAAGGAAGAAAGCAATCGAACGCACAATGAAGAAGGAGGAGTCCAATGCTTGATATCCAGCATGTAACAAAGGTCTTCTTCCCGGGAACGGTAAATGAGAAAGTAGCACTGGAGGATATCAATCTCCACGTCAACAAGGGAGATGTTGTCTGCGTAATCGGTTCAAATGGATCAGGCAAATCCACCCTCTTCAATATGATTGCAGGAACATTTCCGGTAACAAACGGGAAGATTATCGTAAATGGAAACGATGTCACGAATGCCCCGGAATATAAAAGAGCTTTCTATATCGGCAGAATTTTCCAGGATCCTACAAAAGGCACAAGCGCCAATATGTCGATTGAAGACAATATGAACCTGGCATGCACGAAGGGAATGAAGGGAATAAAGTTCGGGCTCACGGCAGAAAGAAGGAAGGAATTCAGGAAACTGCTGGAACCGATCGGGCTTCAGGACAGGATGGCGGACAATGTAGGTCTTCTATCAGGAGGACAGCGCCAGGCACTCACTCTCCTGATGACGACTCTCTCCAAGCCTTCTCTGATGCTTCTTGATGAGCACACAGCTGCCCTCGATCCAAGAAATGCTGAAATCGTAATGGATCTGACTAAGAAGTATATCGAGGAAGGCCATCTTACAGCCATGATGGTAACGCATAATATGCAATTCGCTATTGACTATGGCAACAGGCTCATTATGATGGATGAAGGCCATATCATTCTGGATATCAAGGGCGAAGAGAAGCAGAAGCTCACAGTCCAGTCCCTGGTGGACAGATTCCGGGAGATAAGAAAGAAGGATTTCACATCCGACGAAGGTCTTCTTACAGAATAAGCAAGGTAACCGATGGAAAAGCATCAGTTTACAGCCCGGGATCTCCGGGCTTTGATTATCCCACTTATTGCGGACTCATTCCTTTCAATCCTGATAGGAATGGCTGATACCATAATGGTATCCGGCTGCGGAGAAGCGGCAGTCTCCGGTGTATCCCTGGTAGATACTGTATCCAACCTTCTCATAACTGTTTTCTCCGCCTTTGCGACAGGCGGTGCAGTTGTTGTGTCTCAGTATCTTGGCCATGGTGAGAATGACAGGGCAAAAGACAGCGCGAAGAACCTTATATACATCTCTATTGCGATCTCTGCCCTGATGACTGCTGTAATCCTCCCCCTGAGAGGACATATCATAAACCTGCTCTTCGGCTCGATTGATGCAGATGTCAGAAGATATACAGATGAATACTTCGTCCCCATCCTGATCTCCTACCCTTTCCTTGCGGTCTATTCCGGGCTTACGGCAATCTCCCGGTCAGAAAGAAAAAGCTTCAGGACGATGATGGTCTCCATCATGATGAATGTCATAAACATCGGCGGCAATGCAATACTGATTTATATAATCGGACTTGGGCCGAGGGGCGCAGGAATTGCTTCTCTTGCCTCAAGAATCGCTGGCTGTGTCGTCATGGCTTCATTGATGATGAACAGAAATGAAGCTCTGAACATACGGGGACTTCTGAAAGGACCTGTATCGCCTTACCTTATCAAGAGAATACTGCGCATAGGAATCCCATCAGGTCTTGAAGGGGCTGCATTCCATGTCGGCAAGATAATGGTACAGTCACTCGTTGCAAGCCTTGGTACCTCAGCAATTGCAATAAATGCCGTTGCTGGAAACTACAATTCATATGCAAACATTCCTGGAAACGGAATAAACCTTGCAATGATTACAATCATAGGCCAGTGCAGAGGACAGAATAATATAAGAGATGTAAAGTACTACACCAAGCTGCTGACAGGACTTGTTCTCCTGTCAACAGTCATACTCTGTGTTCCGTTCTATATAATCACACCGCAGGTTGTAAGCTTCTACGGTCTTGAGGCTTCCTCAATAAGCACCGCAATCCCGATATGCCGCCTTTGCCTGGTAATGTGCTTTACTATCTGGCCATTTGCATTCTCCCTTCCCAACATGCTGAAAGCTGTCGGAGATGTCAAATACATCCTTTTCGCCTCATTCTCGTCAATGTGGCTCTGCAGAGTCGGAGGAGCATACTTCATGGTGAAAGTTCTTGGAATGGGTGTAGAGGCAATATGGTATGCAATGTATCTTGACTGGCTTTTCAGAGGCATCCTCTATACATGGAGAGTCATCAGCGGCCGATGGGAAACAAAGGAAGTTATATAGAGTTCCTAGGATTTTGAGATTGTTACGGACGAAGGCCCTGATATCATAAAATCATGCGCCCTTCATCACTGATGTTTGATAACCGTTATCTCAGATCCCTTATCATTCCTCTGCTCATAGAGACGCTTCTTTCCGTCACTATCGGAATGATGGATACAATAATGGTCGCAACTGTCGGGGAACATGCTGTATCGGGCGTATCCCTTGTTGATTCCGTCTCCAACCTGTTCGTCTTCCTTTTCTCTGCATTCTCTACAGGTGGCGCAGTAGTTGCTTCCCAGTATCTTGGAAAGAAGGACAGGGCTTCAGCCTGCTTTTCCGCAAAGCAGCTGATGTATCTTTCCATTTCCTTCTCCGTGGCTGTATCAGTCATCCTTCTTGTTTTCAGATACCCGGTAATGACACTTATCTACGGCCATATCGAAGAAAGCGTAATGACCTCAGCCCTTGATTATTTTGTCCCGATTGTAATCTCATTTCCATTCCTTGCTGTCCTTAACAGTGCCAATGCAATCTTCCGATCAATGGGCAAGAGCCGGATTACGATGGTTGTCTCAATCATAATGAATCTCATCAACGTATCCGGCAACTCCATTCTGATTTATGGACTCGGGATGGGAACAGAAGGAGCAGGAATCGCCTCTCTATTATCGAGAACAGTCGCCTGCATCTTCATGGTATACAAAGTTACGAGAACAAAGGAAGAGGTGCATGTTGACAGACCTCTGAAGCTTGAAGTTGATATCCCTATGATAAAAAGGGTGCTCAAGATTGCCCTTCCTTCAGGCGTGGAGAACAGCGTATTCCATATCGGGAAGATACTGGTAAGCTCCACTGTAGCTTCACTTGGTACTGCCTCCATTGCTGCAAATGCAGTCTTCAATGCACTTTCAACATTCGCAAATATCCCAGGAACGGCAATAGGAATGGCGGCAGTCACTGTCATAGGCCAATGCTGCGGAGCAAAAGAGTATGATGCAGCCTCTTATTATGGCAAGAAGCTCCTTGCCCTTACATACATAATGATGGGAGTGACATGTACAGTAATGTATATACTCACCCCAGAACTCGCACTCCTGTACAATCTCTCACAGGAAGCCTACTCTCTTGCAGTTGCAACAACAAGGCTGAACATGTTCCAGACCGGTATATTCTGGCCATTTGCATTTACCGTCCCAAATTACCTGAGAGCTGCAGGAGATGCAAAATACACAATGGTCATATCCATTATTTCAATGTGGCTCTTCAGAGTACTCCTTTCAAGAATACTTGGAATAACACTGGGTTTCGGCCTCATGGGAGTCATGTGGGGAATGTTCATAGACTGGTATTTCAGAGGAATACTTTTCACAGCAAGGTTCATCAGAGGCAGATGGAAGACAAAGAGCGTGGTGTAAAGAATCACTCTTATGAAATGTTCTAATATAAAGAGAAATGCACGGCTTCATGGAATCATCGCCAGAAACCGTGCAGCAGAAAACTATTTCAGGAGACAATACCCATTAGGTGGCAGGAAAACTTCTTCCGTTTTTTCATCAGAAAGAACATTCAGCATAGATTCCTGCAATGTGACGGTTCTATCTTCTCCACTGTAGTTAAGAAGGAAAAGGTAATCTCCTCGCCTGACAGCCCGGACTCCTTCTGGAGTATCAAGTCCTCTTGTTATCCCGGCATCAGATAATGCAATGGAAAGTATTCTATCAACACCTGCAGAATCAGGCTTTGCTCCAATATAAATACATTCACCTTTACCAAACCGATTACGAGTCAGACATGGCAAGCCTTCATAATAATCATCCCCATATACGGCCAGTACCTCTGCACCATTATCCCTGATAACATCGCACATATACGATACAGAAACTGATGTACCATCATGGAATACCATTCTGTTGCTCTCTCCTGGGCTCAGAGCATCTATCTCCTCCACCCATAATCCTGCAACATCCTTAAGAGGACCAGGCTGTCCGCCAAGATACATATAATCACACTCATCTGTATAACCAGAGAAGTATGTAAGGACAAGTATTCCGCCTGACTCGGTGAATGTCCTGAGCTTCTCTGCATATTCACCACGGAGCATACAAAGCATAGGAGCAACAATAAGCTTATACTTCGAGAAATCCTGATCCAGAGATATTACATCCGTCGCAATATTATTCTCATGGAAGAAACGATAATAATGCATGACTTCTTTTGTGTAGTCTATTCCCTTCTGTACAGAACAGGGAATCTCAACGCCAAGCTTTTCATCCCAGTCATGTATTACCGCAACTTCAGGAGATAAAGTCATCCCAAGGATATCAAGAGGAATTCTGCATAGATCATGCGACAAAGCCTTCAGCTCTCTTCCGATACGGGTATCAAGATGTCCTACATGGGCTATCATTGCACCATGAAACTTCTCAAACCCAGCAGGCGTCCTTCTTATCTGGAAAAACAAGGCTGAATCAGCACCATGAGCTATATTGGTCATAGCATAAAGACCAATTTCCCCAGGGCGCTTTGAGGCACAGACTTTTGCCCAGCTCGCATGATTCGGTGTCATTTCCATTATAAGGAAAGGCGTATCCTGCTTCTTGAAGTTTCTTGCAATATCCAGATTGAATGAAGCTTTGTAGGATGGATCAGTCTTCTCTGGATATATATCAAGAGAGATAATATCAAGCGGATCAGCAATCCTGTGATAATCAAACCGACCTCGGAATTGGTAGTTATTAGTGCATACGGCATCTGGAATGAACTTTCTGATACATTGTGTTTCCAGATCAAAGAGTTCCCGATGGGCTTCTGACTGAAACCTTGCATATTCGATTGCTTCCGTAGGGAGCGAATCGAGATCCATACCGTCTCCATTTACATTCAGATAAAGTTCGTTAAGCTCCGTTGGCGCATATATATCATCAAAAGATGTATAGGTTCTCCCCCACATTGCCGTACACCAGCGCTCATTCAGGTTTTCTATCGTTCCATATTTTTCTTTTAGATAATTCCGGAATCTTTGCTCGCAATGCTCACAGTAACAGAACCCGCTCAGTTCATTATTAAGATGCCAAAGAAGAATGCTCTTCTCATCTTTGAAATGTTCGGCAAGTGCTGATACGAATTTTTCCACGTGCTGCCGATATGTCACAGATGTCGGGCAGAACCTCTCCCGCACTCCATACTTGCTAGCACGGCCCTTTATATCTGTTTTAAGGATGCCATGATCCTTCTGATACATCCATGCAGGAGGCGCCGTGGTAGCAGTTGCCATAATGATATCTATATCATTTTCCTTCAGCATAGCAACGACATCATCAAGAAAAGCAAAATCTATCCGACCCTCTTCTCTCTCGCTCATTATCCAGGAATGAACATTTATCGTTACTGTATTCACCCCCAGCTCTTTCATGAGCTTCATGTCTTCTTTCCACACATCGCGGGACCACTGTTCAGGGGAGTAATCTCCCCCGAAAGGTATTCTTCTGAGTTTCAGCTCATTCATATTTATCTTACCTCTGAAAGTGTTACGAATATATCCTGAGCTTTCTGCAGGAACTGAGTCCTATCAAGCCTTCCAGCAGCATATTCAATAATTGCATCACCTATTTCGTCAGCTACACCATTAGGATATTTAGGCCATTCCCAACCCAATGATCTACCTTCTACGATAGCCTCGCTGACAGCAGCTGACAGTGGTCCTACCTGCTCTTCTGTCACTGTCATTGTCGATAGACCTGGTACAAAACCAAACACTTCGGTAAGGTAGTACTGGCCTCTTTCACTAGTGACGAGCCACTCAAGGAAATCTTTTGCCTCTTCCTTTACAGGACTGTTTTTATTTACAACCCAGTAAGTCGATGGACCAGCGTAAAGAACATCATTGAACTCTGGATCATCGTTGATAGGGACAACCATGTAATCAGCATCAATATCGGGGTTGATCTCTGTAAACGACACCCATGCGCCATTATTTGCCATAGTCATAGCAGCTTCTTCAAACGCATATGTGCTTATCTGACCGGAGAAGTCCATATCGAGCGGATTCTTGTATGCATGTTTTAGACAAACATCGAGCATATCAACCCAGTCATTCATGATTTCATCATTTACGAAATCAATTTCTCCTCTACAGGCTTTTTCAATAAACTCAGTTGGATTATCCTGATGAGCAATAGCTACATTGAACATGAAGCGGCCTGGATTATAAGAGGCTCCAAGAGGAAGTCCAATTGCAGCAAACCCAGCTTCTTCCAGTTTTGTACATACTTCCTCAAACTCTGAAAGTGTTTTAGGAAGTTCTGTTATTCCAGCAGCCTCAAACATCTTAGGATTGTAGCACCATCCATATCCTTCAAAGTAGAGAGGAAGGCCATAGATTTTACCATCTATAGAAGCTCCTTCAACAGCCTGCGGAACCATATCAGCGACCCATGGCTCAGCAGAAAGATCCTCTAGGTGCTCTGACCATTCAGCCATCTGAGAGAAACCTTCATTATTGAAGATATCAGGGGCTTCATTTCCGGCAAACTTAGTGCGAAGGAGTGTCTGATACCCATCTGAAGAAGTCGATTCTACCTCAACCTTTATACCGGTAAGCTCCTCGTATTCTTCAGCAAGGCGCTGCAGGTCATCCGCAATTTCAACCTTAAACTGACAGATTCTTATGACCTTCTGGTCATTCGACTCGCTGCTACCGCCCGCGAGAACTACAGAAATTGCAATAAATGCAACGAGAACAATAGAAAGCACTCTCTTCATTTCTCTTCTCCTTTTTTTTTCAACCTTTGACAGCACCCGCAACAAGTACCGCAACTATGTTCTTCTGCAGGATGAATAAGGCTACTGCCGCTGGAATAATAGACATTGTCAGCGC
>CALXLD010000028.1 GCA_944389105.1 uncultured Spirochaetaceae bacterium
AAGGAGAATACAGGTGAAACTGAAAGGAATGACACCTTTACAATACAGGAAACTTACCTTTAAGATGACTTCTCGATAGGTGTCCAACTTTAAGGGGTCACACCATTCTGGCGGCTAACTTTATAAACGCTCTTCCCGAATATCAGCATCCGTGACAGATCACTGAGATTCAGATCTTCGACAATTACAGCATCATAGGCATCCGCAACTTTCCTCGAAAGCTTATGAAGGAAATCCTTCCTCCTATTGCTCGCTTTCTCATGCAGAGCACCTATTCTCTTCCGCTGCTTCCAGTAATTCGAAGAACCATACTCCATCCGCGAAAGCTTCCTCTGCTCTTTGGCTATTCTTGATTCCAGATTGCGATACCAATGGATCTCTTCAGGAGAGATGCTGTTCTCACCTGATGCTGAGACCAGAAGCTCAGGCATGGAATAATCGAAAGCCTCGATGACAGAGAAAGCCTTAAGAGGATCCTTCCTCTTTTCCTCCGCATCAAAAACAAGTGATGCGAAGAACCTGCCGCTAGCTGTCTCCTTGACTGTCACATGCTTCAATACCCAGCCGTCCGGTATGCTACGGTGGAGTATGATGCGTACAGGCCCGAGCTTTGGCAGCTTTATATAATTCTCAGCATCGCACTTATGAATTATCTCTATATTCCCATTGACAGAATTGGTCGTGTATGAACGTCTGTCCTTACCTTTTACCCTGAACTTCGGGACCTTTCCTTTAAGAAAAAGCTTCCTGCAGGCCTGATTAAGATCAAGCTGTACATTCGCAAGAGACAGGGAATCTACCTCTTTCAGAAATCCATTATCCTTCTTCAGATGAGCAGGGGTTGTATTGAGAAGCTTACCCTTGTTGGTCTTCTCATAGCTGATGCGCTCCTCAAGAAGATGATTCCATAAGAAACGGTTGCATCCGAATGTCTTCCAGATCAGGATTTTCTGATCATCATCAGGCTTGAGCCTGAATTCCATACATTTGGAGACAATGGCTTTTTCCAGATCTACGGAGCTCTCAGGATGTAAACAAAGAAACTTAGGAATACTGCATCCAGCCATTGAGCTATCTCCTATTGACCTGTGTGACGAAACAACGCTTTCCGGAAAGGAAGAACCCCCCGTATCTGAATAATACAATGAAAGAAAGGAGTAGACAACTGAAAAGTTACCAACAACGGGAAAAAGAAAAGGCAGCTCTTCGCTGCCAGACATCTCCTGCGAGGATCGAACTCGCGTTGACGGGATGAAAACCCGTTGTCCTAACCACTAGACGAAGGAGACATTCGTGAGCCGCACTGGATTCGAACCAGTGACCCACGCCTTAAAAGGGCGTTGCTCTACCTGCTGAGCTAACGGCCCGCTGTTCAAGTTCCTTTCGGATCTTTCACAACTTCATCCCTGCACAGGCAGAGTGGCATAGCCTGTGAATTTATACATGAATTTTAAAAACTTGTAAAGTGCTTGGCAGAAAAATTTTCGATAAAACTTCCGGTTTGCCGATTTTTCAATATGCAGTTCTAATGTTGTTTTGCTAATTGCCTATAAATGAATGAAATCTTGTTGACAAAACCATCTGAAACGGGTCTTTCTTATTGAGCGGCGAATTTCATGCGGATAAACTTCTCCCAGTATTAGGAGAAAAAACCTGAATGGTATTGCGATAATCATTATTGCGATTGCTGCTCTCTTAGCAGACTACATTGTCTACGGGCACTGGCTTGCAAAGAAGTAGGGTGTTGATGATAGCAGAAAGACGCCTGCTGTGGAAATAAATGATGGTATTGATTATGTACCTACAAAGCCGCAGGTTGTTTTCGGGCACCAGTTTGCCTCAATCGCAGGAGCTGGTCCTATCAATGGTCCTATTCAGGCCGCGGTCTTCGGCTGGGTTCCGGTTCTTCTCTGGTGTCTTATCGGAGGTATCTTCATTGGTGCTGTACAGGATTTTTCATCGATGTTTGCATCGGTAAGGAACAAAGGAAGATCAATTGGAATTATCATTGAGAATTATGTAGGAAAGACAGGAAAGAGATTGTTCCTTCTTTTTGTATATTTCTTCTCAATTCTCGTAGTAGCAGCTTTCTCTGATATCGTAGCGAAAAGCTTTGGTGTTTCAGAAGCATTTTCAGAGACAGTTAATTACTCTAATTCGCAGGTTGCATGTACTTCAACACTCTTTATTTTTGTTGCTGTAGCCTTCGGTTTCTTCATTAAATATAAAAAGCCTGGAACTCTGCTGAATACAGTACTATCAATAATCCTGCTTGTTGCATGCGTTGCTCTTGGCTGTCTGTTCCCATTTTCAATTTCGGTAAATCTATGGATGGTTCTCGTATTCATCTATATCCTGATTGCTTCCGTTACTCCTGTGTGGGCACTCCTTCAGCCTCGTGATTACCTCAATAGCTACCTGCTGATCGCTATGATTCTTGCAGCGGTCGTTGGAATTTTTGTTTCAAATCCTCCTATGGAACTTCCTGCTTTCACTGGATTCTACACATCTGCTGGATCTCTTTTCCCGATTCTTTTCGTAACAGTTGCATGTGGTGCAGTGTCTGGCTTCCATTCGCTTGTTTCATCTGAAACAGCATCAAAGCAGGTAGAGAAAGAATCAAGTATGCTTCCTATATCATATGGAGCCATGCTGGTTGAATCACTTCTTGGTGTTATTGCGCTTGTTGCAGTAGGAGCTGTATCGACAGGAGGAGTAATTCCCGGAGGAACTCCGCAGATGATTTTCTCCCAGGCAGTATCAGGATTCCTTACAGTCCTGCATATTCCTGCAGATATATCATATACGCTGATTTCCCTTGCTGTTTCTGCATTCGCGCTTACTTCCCTTGATTCTGTTGCAAGAGTTGGACGTCTGTCATTCCAGGAGCTTTTCCTTGACAAGGAAGATGACGAGAACAATCTTCCAGGATGGAAGAAAGTGCTTACCAATAGATGGGTTGCGACAATCATAGTCCTTATTCCTTCATACATCCTTGCTCAGGTTGGCTATGCGGAAATCTGGGCTCTCTTCGGTTCTGCAAACCAGCTTCTGTCTGTACTTGCTCTTGCAGCAGTTGCCGTATATCTCAAGAAGGTGAAGAAAGAGAATAGGATGATGTTCATTCCTATGTTCTTCATGCTTGCCGCTACAGTTGTTGCTCTTATTCAGCTTATCTGGGGCAATGTAGTTAATTTCGGCAGCAATGCAGCTGTATCTGTTGTTGGCCAGTCTATGCAGATAATCCTCGGCATACTTCTGATTGCTCTTGCTATAGTAGTTGTCATTGCCTGCTGTAAAAAGCTTTTTGGCAAGGAAGAGTGAAAATACTCTTTAATTTCTGAAGGGCTGTTTGTCTCCAAGGGGAAGCAAATAGCCCTTTCTCTATTTCCTGGCTTTCTTTTCGATGTTCTTCATCTTATAAAGATAGCAGAAGGGAATCAGGAATCCTGCACCACACCAGGCAACGGGGGAGGCAAAGCATATTCCTGTATATCCGAAAGCAATAGGAAGAGTGAAAGCTGCTATAGCCCTCATGACAAGCTCTGCTATAGAGCTTATCAGCGGGATTGCTCCGGATCCAAGCCCCTGGCTGCCAGTCCTGTAAATGAAAATCATTCCAAGCGGGATAAAGAACCATGCAACTGTTCTGACATACTGGACAGACATGTTTATGATATCCGGAGAGGTCGAGTTCTTATCCATGAATATAAGGCTGAATTTATCAGCGAAAATATATGCAATTGCAAATGTAATCACTGCTCCGGCTACCATTACGGCAAAGGAAATTCTGAATCCCTTTCTTATCCTCTCCGTATTTCCAGCTCCAAGATTCTGGCTTGCGAATGTTGATATCCCCATGCCGAGTGCAGGGAAGAACTGGGTTATAAGGCTTTCGATCTTGCCACCCACAGAATAAGCTGCAACTGTGTCTGATCCGAAGCCATTTATTGCTGCCTGGACTATTATTACACCGATGGCGCATACGGAGAACTGTATGGCACTTGGAATGCCTATTTTTGTCAGCCTGATGCAGAGTGGTATATCTAATTTCCAGTCACCTTTCTCAAATCTGAATATCGGGAATTTCTTTCTTATGTATATGACAGAAGCAAGTGCGCTTACTCCCTGTGCTATGATCGTTGCTATTGCAACTCCAGCACATCCCAATGGGATCACGATAACAAAGAAAAGGTCCAATACTATATTGAGAACTGATGATAAGAGGAGAAAGTATACCGGGCTTCTTCCATCTCCTACAGCACGCAGTATTGAAGAGAACAGGTTGTAGAATATAGCAGTCCCTATTCCCGCATAGATAATGCTTATATATGAATTGGCATCCTCTATGATGTTCTCCGGTGTATCTATAAGCCTCAGAAGCGGTTTTGAGATAAGATAAAAGAGTACGGCAATCACAACGGACCAAAGAACAGAGCAGAATATTCCCATCGCATAGGATTTCCTCATCATCTTCATGTCCTTAGCTCCGTATCTCTGGCTTACGATTACCGCAAAACCTGCTGTAAGCCCCTGAGCAAAGCCTACAACCATGAAGCTGAAGCCAGATGTGGAACCTACCGCTGCAAGTGCATCAACACCGACGAATCTTCCTACAACAATAGTATCAACCATGCTGTAAAGCTGCTGAAAAACATTCCCTATGAATAAGGGAATAGTGAATGTGAGAAGCAATCTCAGGGGTGACCCCTTTGTCATGTCGCATTCCATAGCAACGTGCATTATGCTTTGCATTTAAAGTTTGTCAATAACTATTCTGCTCAATCTGAAAAACTACATATTTGACGATAAAAAACAGCAAAGAATGATTGACTTGCACTCGGTCGTCTATGACAGAATTGCAGGGTAAGGAGTATACGATGAAAAGTGCTTCCATTTCAGTTTCATTCAAGAATGAGATTTCAGAAATCGACAACAGAATCTATGGTTCATTCATAGAGCATCTTGGCAGAGCTGTTTACGGCGGTATATACCAGCCGGGGAATCCGAATTCAGATGAGAATGGCTTCAGACAGGATGTGATAGAGCTTGTGAAGAAGCTGGGAGTTCCTATTGTTCGCTATCCAGGCGGGAACTTTGTCTCCGGCTATAACTGGGAAGATGGAGTAGGGCCTAAGGATAAGAGACCTGTGAAACTTGATCTTGCATGGTTTACTACGGAGACAAATGAGTTCGGAATGCAGGAATTCGATAAATGGCTTGAAAGTGTCGGTTCAGAGATGATGATGGCTGTTAATCTCGGAACAAGAGGTCCAGATGAAGCCAGGAATCTCCTTGAATATGCCAATTTCCCAGGAGGAACATACTGGAGTGACCTGAGACGGTCCCATGGAAAGGAAAAGCCATATGGAATCCATACCTGGTGTCTCGGAAACGAGATGGATGGACCTTGGCAGATCGGGCATAAGACAGCTTATGAATATGCCCGTACAGCCACAGAGACTGCAAAGCTGATGAAATGGATAGACCCATCTATTGAGCTTGTAGCCTGCGGAAGCTCCAATTTCAAGATGAAGACATTCGGCGAATGGGAGCATACTGTTCTGATGGAAGCCTATGATCACATAGATTACATTTCGATGCACGAGTATTATGGCAATACAAATGATGATACACCTTCCTACCTTGCGGAAAACATCGGCATGGATAAGTTCATCAAGGCTGTCGTTGCAATCTGTGATATGGTAAAGGCGGAGAAGAAGAGCGAAAAGAATATCAATATCTCATTTGATGAATGGAATGTCTGGTATCATTCAAAGGCACATGACGAACAGCTTGAGCACTGGGGAAGGGCACCTCACAGGCTTGAGGATGTATACAATTTCGAAGATGCGCTTCTTGTAGGCGGTCTCCTTATAACACTGCTTAAGAATTCTGACAGGGTTAAGATTGCTTGTCTTGCGCAGCTTGTCAATGTCATCGCTCCGATTATGACAAATGATGAGAAAGCATGGGCCCAGACAATTTATTATCCATTCTTCCATGCCTCTTCATATGGCAGAGGTACTGCACTTAACGCTGTTGTCAGCTGCGACACATATGACAGCGCAAAGTACAGGAATGTCCCGCTTCTTGACAGCGTTGCAGTAAGAAATGATGAGAAGAGGGAAATTACGGTATTTGTACTTAACCGTTCCCTTACAGATGAAGCTGATCTTTCTATTGAATTCTCTGAGGAGGTCAAGCCAATAGAGCATATCTATATGTCAGGTTATGATCTTAAGGCAGCAAATACTGCAGAGCATGGCGATGTTGTACCGAAGACAAAATCCCTTGAGAGCGGAAAGATAACGCTTGATAAAGCTTCGTGGAATGTTCTGAGATACTCATTCTGATGGATGTTTTTCTTATTACCATATAGTCTCTTGTGAATTTAATATCTCGGTTATAAGATTATTCCGTAAATGGAGGATCTTGTATGCCGAGATTTGTTCGTGGATTATTTTTGCTGTTGCTTTGCGTTTCCTTGTTATTTTCATGTGCTCCTTCTCCAGATCATGGAGGAAGCATTTCTGTTGTAGACACAATGTCCGTCGATGGCAGCGAGATGATAAAGCTTACCAATCTCAGAGCCGGTGAGCTTTATATGCTTTATACGGATTCTGGCAATGCGCGGGGTTCATCAGGCGTTATGCGTACAGCAAACCCTTCGTCAATAGGCAAAAATTCATATGTATTCGTTGTTCCAGAGGGAACCAGCGAGCTTGAACTTGATCCAGCTGAGCTTGGGCTTTCAGGTGGTGGAGAGATCAGAATATGTGAAGTGGATGCTCCTGAGTTCAGCTACACCGATGCTGCAGAAGGAATGACTGTAGGAGAGGGCATTACCGATCCCGTTTTTGTTGAGGATGATGGAACTGCTGTCTATGAGGAAATCTATCGTCTGGACATAAGTTCGGTGCCGAATCCTGAATCTGTGATACTCCTTTATACGCATGAAGCTTCGTCCGCTACTGTTAATCACTACTTCGGATTCATTGATGAGAATGGCAATAAGATTTCCGATAGCTCTGTTGAAGCAATTCTGGATCTCAGCTCATATGATTATGTTTATGTTTTCATGCATTTCGATGTAAAAGGTTCTGCGACTCCTGCAACTGCAACGCTATATACAGTCTCTCCTGAGATTGTCTCGAATGGAATAGAGATCAGTTCTCCAGCTGTATATCTTCTTGAGCCTTCATCTTCTCCTATGTATCTTTTCCTCTCCAAACCTTCAGGAAGTACGATTTCCAATACAGGACTGCTTCGGGAGTCGGGTGCAAGATATGCCGCTGATGGCAGGAGATTCCCTGATTTCTTCCCGATTCAGGAAACAGCAGATGCAATTGTAATGAATGTTGAGGCACATGATGAGGCGGTTCTTTTTGATTACGGTTCTGGCTGCAGTCTCACTGCAGAGCTTAAAAGAGCTGATGGTACGATCTATGTCGAGCGTATGGGAAAAGAAAGCAGGACATTCACAATACCTGAGGGTGTGACTCTCTTCCCGATTGACTTTGATACACTCTCGGATGTTGAAGTAAGCTATAGTTCAGATTCTTCTGATGCCGGAACTCTGTTCCTTCGCTCTGGGCATGCTGATGAATATGGCTATTCAGCGAGAAGCATACATTCAGGAGAAACAGCTGAAGTAGAAGCACACCATACACTTGAGAGTGGCTTCATAGTAAGGCATGGAGGGAATCTTCCTGCGGTTGATGTCACTGTGACTATTGAATAGGACAATTAAACTTCTACTATGTTATTGCATCAGATGATGCCTTTGCAGATAATAGGCCAAGGAGATACGACCATGGCCTATTTCTACAAGGATCTTTCTCGTACATTCAGCGAGTACCTTCTTGTTCCCGGATATTCCTCTTCGGAATGCATTCCTGATAACGTTTCGCTTAGAACCCCGCTTGTGAAATTCAAGAAGGGGGAAGAGCCTAGAATTCATCTGAATATACCTCTTGTCAGCGCCATCATGCAGGCGGTTTCCGGCGAGAAGATGGGGGAGGCCCTTGCAAGAGAAGGCGGCATTGCTTTCATTTATGGTTCGCAGAGCCCGGAGAGCGAAGCTGAGATGGTACGGAAGGTTAAATCATATAAGGCGGGTTTCGTCGTCTCTGAATGCAATCTGCGTCCGGATGATACGCTGCAGGATGTCCTGGAGCTTACGAAGAGGACCGGTCATTCGACAATTGCGATAACGAATGATGGAAGCCCTAACGGAAAGCTTGAAGGCGTTGTGACATCAAGGGATTACAGGGTATCAAGAATGTCTACAGATACGCCTGTCAGGACATTCATGACTCCTTTTGATAAGCTTGTCACTGGCCTGGACGGGATAACGCTTTCCGAGGCGAATGATATTATCTGGGAGCATAAGCTCAATCAGCTTCCGATTGTCGATAAGAACGGCTGCCTTACTTCATTTGTTTTCAGAAAAGATTACTCAATACACAAGGAAAATCCTAATGAGCTTCTTGATGTCCACAAGAGATATATAGTAGGAGCTGGCATCAATACCCGTGATTACGAAGAGCGCGTGCCAAAGCTTATAGAAGCTGGTGCTGATGTACTCTGCATCGACTCTTCCGAGGGGTTCTCGGAATGGCAGAAAAGGACATTATCCTGGATAAGGGAGAAATATGGTGACAGCGTTCTTGTCGGTGCTGGCAATGTCGTAGATGCAGAAGGCTTCAGGTTCCTTGCAGACTGCGGTGCTGATTTCATCAAGGTCGGCATTGGCGGCGGCTCCATCTGCATAACACGTGAGACGAAGGGTATCGGAAGAGGGCAGGCTAGTGCTCTTATTGATGTTGTTGAAGCAAGGGATGAATACTATAAAGAGACTGGTGTGTATATCCCTGTATGCTCGGATGGCGGAATTGTCTTTGATTATCACATTACGCTTGCGCTGGCTATGGGGGCGGATTTTGTCATGCTCGGCCGTTATTTCGCCCGCTTTGATGAATCTCCCTCTGCACTTGTGAATATAAACGGGAACTATCTGAAAGAGTATTGGGGAGAGGGGTCACAGAGAGCAAGGAACTGGCAGCGCTATGATCTAGGGGGCGCGAAGAAGCTTTCCTTCCCCGAAGGAGTTGATTCCTATGTGCCATATGCAGGGCCTTTGAAGGATAATGTGGCATTAACGATATCGAAGGTGAAATCAACTATGTGCAACTGCGGTGCGCTTACTCTTGAAGAGCTGAGAAGCAAGGCAAAGCTTACTGTCGTCAGCGCAACCTCCATCAAGGAAGGAGGCGCACATGACGTCATTCTTAAGGACAGGGATCAGTGAGAGAGTTTTCTCTCTCCTGTTCCGTTCACTATATAGATACCTGCGGAGACTAGAATCAGGGCAATTAACTTGTTGATCTGAAGTGCCTGATCAACTTCTCCTAAGAAGATCGCGGAAAGCAGAACCCCGAAAAGCGGTGTCATGAAGCTGAATATAGATACGCGGCTTACGGGGTTATTCTTCATAAGAATTCCCCATACTGTGTATGCAACTGCGGATATGAGTGCCATATAAAGAAGAAGGATATACGCAGAGAACTGCGGAACAAGGTCAATTCTTCCTCCCAGTGCAAATCCAGCTACTATCATTACAAAACCGCCGAGAATGAACTGGTATCCGGATAGCATTACGACATTGAACTTCTTTGAGTAGTTCTTAACAAGGATGCCTGAGAGAGCAAGGCTTATCGTAGAAAGGAGGACAAGTCCCTCACCAAGGAATGAAAAAGAGAATACAGTATGTTCTCCGAATGTTACATTCATGATTACGAGTCCTGCAAATCCCATGATACAGCCTGCGATCTTCCTGACTGTAAGAGATTCCATCCTGAAGAAAATGGAAACTATGATTATAGAGAAGAATCCGCTTGCTCCTGAGATGATTGTACCTGCTACACCGCTTGTATGGGCAAGACCGACATAGAAGCAGAAGTACTGTACCATTGTCTGGGCAAGGCTAAGCTTGAATATTGATGGAAAGGAACCTTTTTCTGGCTTTATGAAGCGTCCTTCCATTATTGACTGCACTATGATGATCAGAATTCCTGCAAGGAAGAATCTCAGTCCAGCAAAAAGAATGATTGAGACAGTATCTGAATTCTCTATGCCGAATATCTGGTATCCGATTTTGATTGAGGGTGTTGCGCTTCCCCATAGAAAGCAGCAGAGCATCGCAAGGAGGAATACTACCGGCAACTCGGTAAGCCTGTTTCTCTTCTCCATTTTTCAAACCTCTTTATTAAAGAAAAAGCCGGTTTTCACCGGCTATATGGAGGATACAAGGATTGAACTTGTGACATCTTGCTTGTAAGGCAAGCGCTCTCCCGCTGAGCTAATCCTCCAGAATCATTTAGACTATCAAAAATCTGGTCTGTGGAGCTTTATGCTCTCCGCATTACCTCGGAGATATTAAACAAGTTTTCAGATAATGTAAAGTGGTTTTATGCGAAATTGTGAAATAAGCAGGACTTTGCCATAAATGCTGCATGGAATGGAAGGATCATTCAGTTTTTCTGATTTTCCTGTACACAACATTTCAGAAATGTCATTTCCACCAATGCCTGATGGAAATGACAGTAAAATCGATTATTCAAGAGGCGTTGCTTTATTGTCCCTGATTGATTCGATATCAAAAGGAGTTGTCTGGTATACAAAATAGTTAAGCCAGTTTGAATAGAGAAGATTTGCACAGCTTCTCCATCGCATCATCGGTATCCTTTCCGGGTTATCATCAGGAAAATAGTTTGCTGGAATATCTATTTCCTTTCCCTGGCTTATATCCCTCATGTATTCCATCTTGAGGGTATCTCTGTCATATTCGCTATGTCCTGTTATGAAAATCTGCTTACCTTTATCTGTTGCCATAGCATAGACACCAGCTTCTTCGCTGGTTGAGAAGAGTTTCAGCCTCGGCTCATTCTTTACATCTTCCAGCCTTATTGTCGTGTACCTTGAATGCGGTACAAAGAATTCATCATCAAATCCCCTGAATAGGATTGGATTGTTGTAGTCGACTCTATGCTTGAACACCCCGAAAAGCTTCTTTTCAAGAGGATATTTCCTTATTCCGAAATGATAGTAGAGCGCAGCCTGGCTTCCCCAGCAGATATGGAAAGTCGAATGAACATGCGTTTTTGTCCATTCCATGATCTGGCAAAGCTCATCCCAGTATTCGACTTCCTCAAACTCAAGGTGCTCAACAGGTGCCCCTGTAATTATGAAACCATCAAAGAACCTTTCTTCTATCTGATCGAATGTGTGATAGAAAGAAATCATATGCTCTCTTGAAGTGTTCTTTGTCTCGTGGCTTTTCGTCTGCACAAGTGTAAGCTCTACCTGCAGCGGAGTATTTCCAAGAAGCCTTGTCAGCTGGGTTTCAGTATCGATTTTTGTAGGCATCAGATTCAGGATGCCAATCTGCAGGGGCCTTATATCCTGTTTATAGGCCCTCTGCTCGGTCATGACAAAGATATTCTCTTTTTCAAGTACTTTTCTTGCAGGAAGGTTGGATGGGATTTTTATCGGCATCAGACATTCTCCAATGCTTGGTCAATGTCAGCGATTATATCCTCTATGTTTTCAATCCCGGTAGAGAATCTGATGAATTCTGGCTTTATGCCCGCGCTTTCAAGCTGTTCATCTGTAAGCTGACGGTGTGTTGTTGAAGCTGGGTGAAGCACACATGTCCGGAGATCTGCCACATGTACGCAGATTTTCGCAAGCTTCAGGCTATCCATGAATGCAGTTGCCCCTTTCTTGCCGTTTATGGTTCCGAATGATACAACACCGCTGGCCATTCCTTTTTCAAGGTATTTCTCTGCAAGGCTATGGTACTTATCGCTTTCAAGACCTGGATAGCTTACCCATGCAACTTTGCTATGAGATTTCAGATGCTTCGCAACAGCTAATGCATTTTCGCTGTGTCTCTCCATCCTTAAGTGCAGTGTTTCCAATCCGTTGTTGAGAAGAAATGCGGAGAATGGGGAAGGGGTGGAACCTAGGTCCCTCATCAGCTGTGTTCTGGCTTTTGTTATATATGCAGCTTTCCCGAACTGTTTTGTATAGATTACTCCGTGGTAGCTTTCATCTGGTTCTGTAAGCGATGGGTAATCGGTCCAGTCGAAATTACCGGAATCAACAATCATCCCTCCGACAACCTCTGCATGTCCATCCATATACTTGCTTGTTGAATGAACGACGATATCTGCACCGAATTCAAACGGTCTGCAGAGGATAGGGGTTGCAAATGTATTATCAACGATCAGCGGAATACCATTTCTATGAGCTAAGCTGGCATATCTTTCGATATCAAGAACCTCAAGGCTTGGATTTGAAATCGTCTCTCCGAAAAGGAGAGTGGTTTTCTCGTCAATCAGAGATTCAATTTCTTCGTCAGACATCGCATAGTCGATGAATCTGGCTTCGATTCCCATTTTTTTCAAAGTAACCGCAAAAAGATTTGTTGTTCCTCCATAGAGGTTGGAGAAGCAGAGGAAATTATCTCCGCTATTCGTTATGTTCAGAATAGAGATCAGAGATGCTGCTTGTCCTGAGGATGTCATCATAGCTCCGACGCCTCCTTCCAATGCACTGACTTTCTTCTCAACGCACTCAGAAGTCGGATTGCTGATCCTTGAATACATATGTCCGTCTTTGCTTAAGTCGAACAGTTTAGCAAGCTCCTCGCTGCTGTCATAGGAATATGTTGTTGATTGATAGATTGGAAGAACGCGTGGTTCACCATTCCTGCTCTGGTATCCGGACTGAACGCATAGTGTTTCTTTCTTCATGGGAAAACATTAGCATCTATGTTTTTCCGTGATAAGTATTGGAAAAGGCTTCTCAGTTTATTTTCTCATCATTTGATGCTTATCCAGGATTTAAAAACGAACATTGCTATTAAGTTTTTTCCGGGAAAAAGTTTTAGCAGTTCTTTCCTTAATTATTCAGAAAACTGCCCGTTGATATCTTTAAAAGATAAAGATTTAAGTACGAGGATGTTTTCGATGATGATAGAGCAGTATTTTGTATCTGTTTATTTTTCAGATTAAATAAATTACTATTTGAATTATAAAAATTACATATTAATTTTATTAAATATTTATATATAGTTTTGATGTATTTGCCTATTTTTTATGGTAAGTATTGTCTTTTTGGTATATCTTCAGATTGGAGACTATATGGTAGACAATCTGATAATATCCTTCTTCATTTTTTCTGTACTAGGGTATTTTGCTGAAGTAATTTATTGCTCTGTTGGCAATAAGCGATTTGTTAATAGGGGTTTTCTTTACGGGCCTTATTTGCCGATCTATGGATTTGGCGCATTGATAGTGACAATTTTCCTGGATCCTCTTGCAGGCTATCCGATAGCAGTCTTCCTGCTCGGATTCGTTCTCATGTCGGCCCTTGAATACTTCACATCCTGGCTTCTTGAGAAATTCTTTTCCGTGAAGCTCTGGGATTACTCAAAGCACAGGGTCAATATAAATGGAAGAGTCTGTCTGCTGAACTCCACGCTATTCGGACTTCTGGGACTTGCTGCTGAATATCTTATACAGCCAAGGATCCACTTTCTCCTTTCCTCGATACCTGCTGAGATTAAGCACTATATAGCTACACTCCTTGTGGCTCTTGTAGCTTCAGATACAGTTCTCTCTGTAATGAAGATGAAGGCATTCAGGGATTCTCTTGCACACATCAGGGCTCTCAGGGAAGATGCAGAAGAGAGATTCAAGGCTCTGCAGGGAGAAGGGAAGGCGGAGCTTGCAGAAGAACTCAGAGTGCGTCTTGAAGCTGGAATCGAGAAGTATAAGGATGGAATCAGGTCTACTGCAAAGCATATAATGCTTTCAAACCCTTCTATTTCATCCAGAAATGAAGCTCTTCAGAAGCAGATTATTATTCTCAATGAATGGGTACGTGACAGAAAGGCTCTTAGAAAGCAGTATATAGATGATCGCAATGCCATGGATAAAGAACGCATGGCAAGAATGAGGAAAGCTGGAAAGAATGACTGAATATAAAAAGGTTTTTGATGAGATATCTGAGGTCTCTGGAGGCAAAGGCGTTGTACTCGTAGCTGTCTCCAAATTCCATCCATATGAAATGGTTGAAGAGGCTTACCGGGAAGGTGCCAGGATATTCGGTGAAAACCGTGTACAGGAAATGAGGGAGAAATTTCCGCCTAAAGGGGAAAGACCTGAAGGAATGAAGGTTTATCTGATCGGACAGCTTCAGAGAAACAAGGTTAAAAAAGCCCTGGAGTGGGCAGACAGGATCGAGAGCGTCGATAGTATTCCGCTCATAGATAAGATAGAAGAAAGCTGTGAAGCCCTAGGAATCGATATGGAGATCCTGCTTGAATTCAACAGCTCAGGAGAAGCTCAGAAATCTGGTTTTTCCAGTGAGGATGATCTTATGCAGGCTGCAGAGCATGCTGCGGGGTGTTCTCATCTTATTGTAAAAGGTATAATGACGATCGGTCCGCTTGGTTCTGATGAGGAAAAAAACAGAAGAGCATTCAAGAGGACAAAGGATCTCTATGATAAACTCGCTGTTATTTATCCTTCATTCTCCGTACTTTCTATGGGAATGTCTGGAGACTGGAGAACAGCGCTTGAGTGTGGATCTGATGAGGTCCGAATAGGTACTGCAATATTTGGAGAAAGAGCTTGATCAGGAAAATAATTGCTTCAGTCCTTATCCTTCTGTTTGTTCTCGGACCGGTTTATTCCGATCCAATTGAATATGAATATGAGCCGTATACAAAGGAAGAGTTCCCTATCTGGTCACTGGAATTAAGACGTGCAGAATCGATATTCTTTGGTTCGCTTGTAATAACATTCCCAGTGGCGATGGGGATCTATTCTCTTGCCTCAACTCTTGGGATGCCAACACCTAGCGAGGATTATCAGCAGGTACTGCAGCAGGCACTGATCGCAGGAGGGCTGTCCCTGATAATAGCTGGAACCGACTGGATAATAGGAAGGGTTGCAGGTGAATAGGCATCATGAATATTCCCTGATAGCCGATATCCCGGGAAGACTGGATGCTGTTGCCTCAGCCTCCCTTGATATTCCGCGTTCCGTTTTTTCCCTTGATTCTGCTCTTCTTGTTATTAATGGAAAAGCTGCAAAGAAGAGTTCGAAGGTAAAACCTGGGGATGCAATTTCGATTGAATATGATGAAGAGGTATTTGAAGGTCTGGAAGGGGAGGATATCCCATTAGATGTTCTCTATGAGGATGATGATATCCTTGTCATAGACAAAGCACAGGGGATGGTCGTCCATCCTGGAGCGGGTATTCACAATGGTACGCTTGTGAATGCTCTCATTTCACGCTATGGAGATGATTTCATTTCTTCTGATGATGAGCGTCCTGGGATTGTCCACCGTCTTGATAAGGATACTTCAGGTGTTATGGTCATTGCAAAAAATGAGAATGCAATGCAGGCTCTCCAGAGGCAATTTGCCGAGAGGGAAACGGAAAAGCACTATAGGGCCCTTGCTAAAGGCGTTATTCCAGAAATGCATGGTTTCATAGATTTCAATATTGAACGTGATCCGCGTGATAGAAAGCTTTTCCATGCCACCGAAAGAAAAGATAGGGGAAAGACTGCTCTTACTGAATATAGCGTAATCAGGATTCTGCATCGCTATACTCTTCTTGATCTCCATATCCATACGGGGCGCACCCATCAGATAAGAGTCCATCTTAAGGCAATAGGACATCCCATTCTAGGTGATCCTTTATATGGGGTAAGAGATCCTGAATACAGTACAGCTACGCTGATGCTCCATTCATTTTCACTGGATCTGAACCATCCTGTGACAGGCGAAAGAATGCATTTTGAGGCAAAGCTTCCTGAGTATTTTGAAGATATGGTAAAGAAGCTTTCAGATTGAGATCTTTCCGGCTTTATTATCTGATTCGAACTGAAGCAGATCCTGATTCAGCATCTTCTCGATTCTGAGCTTTGATAATGCTCCGTGTCCAGGATAGACAAGCGTGCTGTCATCCAGATCCATTATCTTGTCCATAAGCGATCTTATGAGAAGTGCCCGCTCTACAAAGCTGTGTGTGGAGGCAATCGACCCCGAGATAAGCGTATCACCGGTAAACAGAGCGCTTTCTATGAGATAGACAAGCGAGTCTATGGAATGCCCCGGAACATGAAAAGCCTTTACTTCCATTTCTCCGATCCGGATTATCCCGTTATCGTGGACCTGTATTGCAGGATACCCATTTATACTGCTTTCATATGCATATACTGCAGGATTGTATATCTTCATTAAAGTACCAAGTCCGGCTGTATGTGCCTGATGTTTGTGTGTAACAAGAACAGCCTTAAGATCAGTGTGGTTTGACTCAATGAAATCTAAGAGTTCCTTATCGACCTGTGCCGGATCAATGATTATGCCGTTATTCTTCTTATCGATGATCAGGTAGACATTGGAAAGGCCCTCTGCTGAGAAATGCGGGATGATCTTCATCAGTCCTCCTTCCTGAAGTAAGCTTCCTCAGGGTTAGAGTAGCGGAATGTAACGCCTTTCGTGATGGCTGACCGGAAGCTTGTACGCTTAAGATTGCAGTCATCGAGAGATGTGCCGACTATCCTTGAAAGAGAGAAATTGCTGTAATAGAAATCATTGCCGGAGAAATCACATTCTTCAGCTTCTATTCCCATGAAGTTTGAGTGGATTATTACAGAATCATTTATCGTACAATCAGCAAATGTTGATCCGGAGAATACAGCATAGCGTCCATCGATATGGATGAAGGAGCATTTTGTGAAGAGACAGAAATCAAAGAAGGAAGAGAGAATCAGCGTATCATCAAAAATGCAGTTATCAAAAACACAGAATGAGAAATTTGCTCCGATTATCCTTTGTCCTTTTCTCAGCTTTATATTCCTGAAGTCAGCTGAAGCGATAGAGATGTCATTTACGCATGGACCCGAGCAGAGAGCTGCAACGACATTTTCCTTTATCTTTTTCCTGTCAGGAGAATGATGATAGCAATAGTCACCTCCTGAAAAGGTGTATGCTGTACAGTTTGGTTCCTTGCATCTCGTGAGTGAGAACATAAGGAAATGTTCATATACCTTAAGTATATTTGTCAACATTTAGATGATTGCATTGAGTATATGACTGTTGATTCATTCTGCAATTGGTTTGATTCTTCTTTTGATTATGTTTACACAGATTAATAAATCATAAATATAGTTTTTTACTACAATCAATTAATTATATTGCTAGTTTTTATCTATTAAATTTATATGATTATAAATCAGAAAACTATTATTTATATAGAATATAAATAGAAAAGATAAAACTTAATCAGACTGTGGAAGGATCGTGTTATCTTGTATATGATAGAAAAACCGATGAGATTTCAGATACGAAGAGCAATTAACAATATATATACTGCCTATTCCCTGGATGATGGGAGAATCTATACAGCCAGAATAAAGGGAAAGGTGATGAAGAAGGATGAGGCAGAGTATAATCCTGTTGCTGTCGGGGATATTGCAGTAGGAGAGCCTTATTCCGATTGCGAGGCTTTGATTGTATCTACTGAAAAACGCAGAAGCTCCTTCATGCGATGGAACATCAAGAAGGAGATGAATCAGACAATAGCTGCGAATCAGGACCAGAGTGCGATTGTCGTCTCTTCGGCATCTCCTCCATTCAGGCCGCGTTTTCTTGACAGGGCAATTGCATGCTCCCATGGCGCTGAAATACTGATAATCATGAATAAAGCAGATCAGGGAGTGGATGAAAGCATCAAGCTGTATCGTGAGCTTGGCTTCAGGGTTTTCATTGTCTCATCGAAGACGGGAGAAGGAATCGAAGAGCTGAAGGAAGCTCTCTCTGGCAGGATAACGGCGTTTGTAGGCCAAAGCGGTGTCGGAAAGTCAACGCTCATAAACACTCTGATGGGAACGCAGCAGCGGACAGGAGAAGTCTCCGATAAATATAACAGGGGAAAGCATACCACCAATCATTCTTTATATATCGAGAATGGAAGCATAGCCGTGATTGATACACCCGGCGTGAGGGAGATAGAGGTTCCATTTGAGGATGAGAGCCTTGTAAAGGAGGCTTTTCCGGAATTCCGGGATGCCGAGTGTTTCTTCTCCGGCTGCCTTCATCATGGTGAAGAGGGGTGCGTGGTCCCTGCTCTTGTTGATTCCGGTGCAGTTTCAGAGGATCGATATGAAAGCTATCTCAGGATTCTTGAAGCACTTGAGACACGCAAGCCTTTTTATCTCAGGAACAGGAAACGATGATTAGTGAAAGAACTGTTAAGGATACAGAACTCGATAAAGTACTTGATATAATACGCTCATCCGCACTTTCTCCAGAAGGAAGGGAGAAGATTGCTCCGGATCTTGTTACCTTTGACAGGTCCGTCATAGAGAAAAGGGCAGGGAAAATAGAGGAGTACCTCAATCTCCTGTCCGGAAAAGCTCCTGACCCGTTTCCTCCTGTTTCTGATATCTTTGCCTATGCGGAAACAACACATGCAGATCTTCCCGGAGAAAGCGTGTACAGGGCAGGGGAATTCCTGCATTCATATGTGGCCATGCTGGTGTTTCTTGAGAAGGAATCGGAGATCTATAGTGAGGACAGAGAGCTTTCTGACGAGATCCTGGATTCCCTTGATTCCGATGGAATCGTCTATGATGACCATCCCAGGCTTGTACCTCTTATAAGAAAGCGTGATGAAATAAGGGCAGAAAGAGTTAGATATTCTTCCCGCTTCATTGCCGAAAACAGGACACTTGTACAGCAGAGCGAGGCAATGTTCCGCAATGAGAGAGTTGTCATACCGATCAGAAGTGACCAGAAGCGGATGCCTGGATGTTATATTTCCGGGACGTCTTCTTCTGGGAATACGCTGTTTGCAGAACCCGCCCAGCTGATGACGCTGAATAATGAGGCAGTGATAGCGGAGGAAAGGATCAGGGCAGAGAAAGCCAGGATCCTTCACGAGCTTTCGGAAAAGGTCAGGAACATGATTCCTGTACTTAAGAAGATGCTTATCAGGGTAATTGATTTCGACTTCCATTATTCCTTCGCACTCTGGGCAAGGAGGGTAAAAGCTTCACACCCTAGGGAAGGCAGGACTCTTTCCCTGATAGCTGCCCGGCATCCGCTTCTTGGTGAAAAGGCAGTACCTATAAGCATCTCGCTTGATGAAGATGTGAAAGCACTTGTCCTTTCAGGTGCCAATGCTGGCGGCAAGACCGTCACAATGAAGACAATAGCTCTGTTTGCGCTTCTCAATCAGATAGCCGGCTATGTTCCTGCTGATCCCCATTCAGTCCTTCCTCTATATTCTGCAGTCTACACTGATATAGGGGATGGCCAGTCCATACTTGATGCCGCATCAACATTCTCTTCCCATATGAAGAATATTGCATTCATCTGCAGGAACATAGATCAGTCAGCTCTCGTTATACTGGATGAACTTGGGTCAGGAACAGATCCTGAAGAAGGGGCTGCGCTTTCGCGTTCGATCCTGTCGTATTTTGCGTCCCATGCAGCCCTTACTTGCATAACTTCCCATTATTCTCAGGTAAAAAGCTTTGCCTACTCTGAAAAAGGAATGATGAATGCTTCGATGGAATTTGATGAGAGATCGGGAATGCCTACATACAGGGTCCTTGAAGGAATTCCAGGAGATAGCCACGCGATTGCAACGGCAATAAGGATGCGTCTTCCAAAGGAAATCACGGATTCTGCTTCGCTTGCGCTCCGGGGTGGCGACAGGAGCACGGAGAGGATCATAAAGGCGCTTATTTCAAAGGAAAGGACTCTCGATAGGAAGATTACGGAACTTTCTCTCATGAAAAGAAAGGAAGAGAGAAGCGCTGAAGAACTTGAGAGGAAGGAAAAGGAACTTGAGAAGAAGGAGAATGAACTGAGGAGGGAAGGGGTCAGAGAGATAAACAGCTATCTAAGGTCAACACGGAAAGAGCTTGAGAAGCTTGTGATGGACGTGAAGACCGGAAACCTCACTCCTGAAAAGACCAGAAAGGTCAAGAACTACATCAAGTCCGTGGAGGAAAAGAAGGATGAGGAGAGTTCTCTTATAATTGAAGAAGAGGAGCTTCCTCCTGACGATACTCCGTTCACACCTGGCGATGATGTACTATGCGGTGCTTCTAAAAGCAAGGGCAAGGTTGTTGCAGTGAACAAGAATACGATAACCGTCTCACTTGAGAATGGTCTTAGAATGGATATCAGGCGTTCTATGGTCCGCCATGCCCCTGGAGAGGAGAAAAGGACAAGTGTTGAGTATGGAATCTCCTCAAAGAAGGCAGATTATACCATTGATCTCAGGGGCCTGACGCTTGAAGAGGCAATAGCCCGCGTAGCGGATCAGATAGAAGCCGCGCTCCTTTCTTCCCTTCCTTCTTTTTCGATTATCCATGGGTATGGGGATGGAATTCTCTCACGAGGCATCCATGAATACCTGAAGAAAAGAAGGGAAGTGAAGGATTACCGTTTTGCCCGTCCTGAAGATGGTGGGATGGGGAAAACTTATGTGGAGCTTTTCTGAGGCTCTATTTCCGCGACAAGCACAGCTGCAAAAACAAGTGCGCATCCTGCTATTTCCCTTGCTGACAGGCGTTCTGCAAGAATCAGCGCTCCTCCTATTGCTGCCCATACGCTTTCAAGGGAAAGGGCGAATACTGCACGGCTGGGGCGCACATACTTCTGAGCGACAACCTGAAGCGTATATGCGATACCGCATGAAAAGGCTCCTGCATAGAGTATCGGAAGCCATGCTGAGAGAATTGCATTCATCTGAGGTTTCTCGAAGATCGCGCCGATAGAGCAGAGAATTCCCGCGGTCAGGAACTGGAACATTGAGAGAACTATTCCATCTGTCTTCTTTCCTGTTGCATCGACAACCATGATGTGAAGAGCGAAGAGGAAAGCGCAGATTATCAGATAGATATCACCTTCTGCGATTGTGAAGCCCTCTCCGATTGATAGCAGGTACATTCCTATTATCGCGATGGCGGCACTCAGCCATATTCCTTTTCTGATTTTCTGTCCAAGTATTACGGACATGAATGGCACTATGACTATATAAAGGCTTGTTATGAAGCCTCCTTTTCCAGCCCCTGATGAGGCGATTCCGAACTGCTGCGTAACAGCTGCGGCACCAAGGCACAGGCCGCACAGCATTCCTCCTCTGATCGCGTTTTTCCAGTATGCGCTGTCCCCTTTGTGCTTTTTCATTATCGGGAGGGCGAAAGGCACAAGGACGATAGCTCCGATAAGCATCCTTATGCCATTGAATGTAAATGGCCCGATGCTTTCAGATGAGACTGACTGCGCTACGAATGCAAGTCCCCAGATCAGAGATGTCAGAAGTAATAGCAAAATGGCTTTCTGTTCTTTCATGGAATGGCATTTTAGTAGGATTGACGATTTTTTTGTATATAATCCCAGCCGAATTTATCCCAAAAAGAAGATATTATCCTCTATCTTTTATGCAGTATCGAGGTGCTGTACGGCCTACGAGACTTCCACTTTACATATTTCATGAGCTGGGAAGGTTCTGTTTCGAATGTTATCTTAGCTAGCACATAGGACATGGCTGCACCTTGATCATTGATTAATGACTAGTAATGTCCGAACCTGTTTCCACGGTTGAAGCATGAGGCTTTACCGACTGTATTTTTCTGATTGCGTTTCCGATAGCTGGATAGTTATTGCGCTGTAGAACTGAAATGGTAAGCTATTTCTATGGATCGAAAAAGAATTTTTGCAGTACTATTAATGCTTGTTTTTGCAGCAGGCGGGCTATGGGCGGAATTTGTTCCGGTTACAGTAGATGAAACCCTTTATATTGTCGATACAGAGAACGGCAGAATTGTGTCATATGCTTTTGATGGAGAGATTGTGGCTGTTCCTGAGAAAAGCACATCTGAGGCAATTTCAATCAGTACGCCAGAATGGCTTCAGGGCTGCTGGACTGACCTTGAATATGGCAAAACCATTCTGATAACGGAAGATGATATATTCATAGAAGGGCAGTCTTTGAGAAATTCTGTAGCTTATTATGGCAGCGATTATAAGGCATATGGTTATGATCCCGTAGATTTTATGGCTAAAGAGATTCCTGATGGGTCTTTTTTGATTCTTTATGATGGCAGTTCAGTAATTTTCAGGAAAACTGCAAATCCTCATCTGATTATGTGTCATGAAGATCGTTATAGTTCCATATTGTATCGATATGAGACAGCACACAGCTTCGATATGGCTATTCCCGGCTGGTTGCAGGGAGCCTGGGAAGCTGGAGGTGGGTACGCATTTGTAACGGATAAGGATATCTTTATTTTCGAAATAGGTTCTGACCGAGGTGTGTTCGCCCTTTCTGAGGATTTGCTGAGTGGAAGCCTCTTCAATGTGGGGCAGGCTGTGTTTTACATGCCAATGGCCTCATTCGACAGTACGGATGATGCATACACAATATCATTCGGAAATCAGATAGGGACGGTTTCCAGGACCGATGATCCAGACGTTTTGGAAGTAAGCGGGGAGCTTTTTGGTGACGTAACATTCAACATTACACGTCAGACGCCTACGCTTTCATTTGAGTTCTAGAAAGCGGAACGTTCAGGAAAAGAAAACAATCTCTCTTATGAGCTGATAAATCATTTTATATACTGGAATTACGTAAAATTATTCTATCTCAATAATATTTTTGATATAATAAAATTGTCGCCAGCAGACAGACGGTGCCTCCTACACCCGTGGGAGGATCCCTCCCAAGCCCAAGCGGGAAGAAGGAGGTGATGGATATGCTGTTGAAAGCAGTGTTGGAAATACTTCTGGCACTTCTGAGAGTTGCTCATGAAGCCTCTTGGTCTCCTCAGAGACATAAAACGACCCCGCCGTCCGTCCAAAGATTAAGCGGGGTTTGCTGTTTAATTGAGGCACCGTCAGCTGGCGGCTTCTCTATTTGTAATATACCATGTCCTTCAGAAAATGTGAACTTACATGATCCCAAAACAGCCTGACTTAATCCAGAAATTATGATTCTCAATGTCCTGTCTATAAAGATCGGCATCTTATCTGGGCATTTTCAAGGGGATAAAAGAAAGTTTCGATTTCCCGAGGTTCACATTCTCTAACGAAAGATATGCAAGGTGTGCTACAGAGTCAGGTGGCCATAGACAAAATGGCTTTCTGTTCTTTCATTGAATGGCATTTTAGTAGGATTTGCAATTTGTTTGTATAATCCCAGCCGGATCTGCTGCTTATTTTTCACTGTTTCCGCGATGTGCTATCATCAAAGTGGAGGATTTATGTCTGATTACATGAATGGAACTGGCGTTCAGTATCATCTTCATACCAAAAGAGGTGATGTAGGGCGTTATGTAATACTTCCTGGAGATCCCAAGAGGGTCCCATTGATTGCAGCGCACCTTGATAATGCAAAGCTTATTGCAGATAGCCGTGAATATGTTACGTATACAGGGATGCTTGATGGCGAGATGGTGTCCGTTACAAGCACCGGTATAGGAGGACCTTCTGCTTCCATTGCGATGGAGGAGCTCTATAAATGCGGTGCTGATACATTCATAAGAATGGGAACCTGCGGAGGAATTGCTCTTCCTGTGATGGGCGGAGACGTTGTCATCGCAACCGGGGCAGTGAGGATGGAAGGCACCAGCCGTGAATATGCTCCTATAGAGTTTCCTGCTGTAGCAGATTACTACGTCGTCACGGCTCTGAAGGAAGCTGCGGAAAAACTTGGCTACAGGCATCACATAGGAGTTGTACAGTGCAAGGATTCATTTTATGGTCAGCATGATCCTTCGGAGATGCCTGTAAGCTATGAGCTTCTGGAAAAATGGGAAGCATGGAAGAGGCTTGGGGTACTTGCCTCTGAAATGGAGAGCGCTGCGCTCTTTACAGTTGCTGCGAGGCTTGGTGCTAGATGCGGCTCTGCCTTCTTCGTTGTCGCAAATCAGGAAAGAGAGAAGCTTGGTATGGAGAACCCAAAGCTCCATGATACCGAGCCCGCCATTTCAGTTGCGGTTGAAGGTGTCAGAAAGCTTATTGAAATGGACAGAAAAGCAGGGCGCTGATTCAGCTGTAAAGCACTATCCCTTCTCTCTCATAGGCTTCTTTTCTCTTTTTAAGGAGTTCATCCAGATTATCGGAGGGAGAAGCTTCTGTATCCAGCTCGATTGTAAAAAGCTCCAGACCGGTTTCCGTGTAGTCCCTCTGGAGCTCTTCTGACTTATGCATTGACAGGTCCAGTGAGAATCTTTCTTCTCTGAATGATCTGACAGCATCTTCTGTGGTGCAGAGATAAGCCCTGTTTGCTTTCAGGTTTTTTATGGCGATTATTCCTCTGACAGGCTCCGGTCTTGAAAATATATCCTCAATATTCACGCCATAATCATATTGAAAACAACAATTCTTAACAATGAAAATTTGCTTTTATATTCTTTGTGATATAAAATTGTCTGGAGTTTTTTATAGGAAAGGAAAATGGAACAGCAGATTCAGGATCTAATTGCATCCATAAAAAAGGATGGTATCGAGGCCGCAAAAACTGAAAGCGATAGGATTATCGCTGAAGCAGAGGCAAAGGCAGCTTCAATTCTGAAGGAGGCCGAAGACAAGAGCAGAAGCATGATTGCGGATGCAGAGAAGGAGATTGGCGTCATGAGATCCTCTTCCGAAGCATCGATTAAGCAGGCTGCCCGTGATGTCTCCCTCTCGCTTAAGAAGAACATCGAGGAAAAGTACAGTGAAATTCTCCGTGATGCTGTGAAAAAGTCTGTTACAGGCGTAAACCTTGCCGAGCTCATAAAGGCAGCTTTGGTAGGCGATGTTTCCGGTAAAGCTGTGGAGATTTCCGCCTCCGATATGGCTGCGCTGCGAAGCGAGCTTTCATCAGCTTTCTCCGATGAGATAAAGAAGGGACTTGATATCCGTCCATCTTCAGCTCTCTCCTCCGGTTTCAGGATAACGGAGAAGGATGGTTCAGGATATATTGATTACTCGGATGAGGAATGCGCGAAGCTTCTCATGCCTTATCTTTCAGATAGCCTCAAGGAGATTATCGGGTAATGGCGGAATATTACTACTTCGCTGCTTCTCTTCCTATGCTCAGGATGGATAAGGATATTCCTATCTCGTATTCTGAGTTCATGGAAAAGGCGAAGGGATATCTTTCTCGGCGTGATTACAATGACTTGAAACTCGCTGTTTTCAGCTCAGGTGAGGAGAAAGCATCCCTTCCGATAGTGCGGGAGTGGCAGGAGTTCCAGAATAGTCTTTCCAAAGCCATATGCCGTATCAGGGCTGAACGTCTTGGCTTTTCAGGCTATGAGGACAGGAATATTGACAGGAATATTGAAAGCTTAGCTCGCGATATAGTGGAGAACAAGAATCCGCTGGAGGGGGAGAAGGCTATACTCGGCCTTTATTTCGATTTCCTCTCATCGCGTGAAAGCGGTTCGCCATTCTCTTCAGCATCGCTTATGATCTATGCCCTCAAACTCCAGATAATGGAGAAGGCAAACGCCTTTGATGAAGAGAAGGGAAGAGCTGAATTCGATAAGCTTTATAAGGTCATTGAAGGAAATATAAAAAGGTAAGGAGCCGATATGTCAGCATCTAAGGGACATGTAACTGGAGTCAATGGCAACATGGTCAATGTTGCTTTTGATGGCCAGGTTATAAAGAATGAGGTTGGTTATATCCAGGTTGGTGAAACCAGACTCAAAAGTGAGATAATCAGGATAACAGATGGTGTTGCCTCCCTTCAGGTTTATGAGATGACTGGAGGAATAAAAGTCGGTGACAGCGTTGAGTTCACAGGGGAGCTCCTTTCTGTAGAGCTCGGACCAGGACTTCTTACCCAGGTTTTTGATGGCCTTCAGAATCCTCTTCCGGAGCTTGCCGAGAAATGCGGATTCTTCCTTGAGCGTGGAGTATACATCGATCCTCTTCCGGATAAGGAATGGGATTTCACTCCGACTATGAAAGCCGGAGATACAGTTCGCTCCGGAGATTCTTTCGGAACTGTCCCTGAAGGGCTTTTCACACACAGGATCATGGTTCCGTTCACGCTTCAGGGGGAGTGGAAGATAAAGAGCATTGCAGACAAGGGTATGCATCGCTCCCATGAGACTGTCTGTGTTATCACGAATGATAGAGGAGAGGAGAAGAACCTTTCCATGATCATTACTCAGCCTGTCAAGGTTGCAATCGGAGGATACGAGGAGAGAGTTCTTCCTGATGAGCCGATGGTTACCAGGATCAGGGTAATCGATACATTCCTTCCAGTTGCAAAGGGCGGTACTTACTGTACTCCAGGACCTTTCGGCGCCGGTAAGACGGTTCTCCAGCATCTTACATCGAAGAATGCTGATGTCGATATAGTAATCATTGCAGCATGCGGAGAGCGTGCTGGAGAGGTTGTTGAGATCCTTAAGGAGTTCCCGGAACTTACAGATCCGAGGACGGGAAGAAGCCTTATGGAAAGGACGATCATCATCTGCAACACATCTTCCATGCCTGTTGCGGCAAGAGAGGCATCTGTTTATACAGCTGTAACCATGGCTGAGTATTACAGGAACATGGGTCTTGATGTCCTTCTTCTCGCTGATTCCACATCCCGCTGGGCTCAGGCTATGAGAGAGATGTCTGGACGTCTTGAGGAAATCCCTGGAGATGAAGCTTTCCCTGCTTATCTTGAGTCGAGAATCGCAGGATTCTATGAAAGAGCAGGAAAGGTAAGGCTCAGGGATGGAAGCTATGGCTCTGTAACGATCGGAGGAAGTGTTTCTCCTGCTGGCGGAAACTTCGAAGAACCTGTTACACAGGCAACGCTCAAAGTCGTCGGTGCTTTCCATGGACTTTCCAGGGAGCGCTCAGATGCAAGAAAGTATCCTGCTATCGATTCTCTTGATTCCTGGTCGAAGTACAGGGGAATCATCGATAAGGATAAGGTTGAGACTGCATTCTCCTTCGTTAGACGTGGCAATGAAGTCAACTCCATGATGAAGGTTGTCGGAGAGGAAGGAACAAGCATCAACGACTATATCGTTTATCAGAAGGGCGAGTTCGTAGATGCTGTCTATCTTCAGCAGAACTCTTTTGATCCTGTCGATTCCATGGTAACGGTAGAGAGGCAGAAGCTATCCTTCTCGGTTCTCTATGATATTCTTCTTTCGGATTTCGTGTTTACTGACAAGAAGGATGTCAGGTCTTTCTTCAACGAGCTCAGGCAGCGTTTCCTTGACTGGAACAGCACAGCTGACGGCGATGAGAAGTTTGAAGAGAGAAAGAATGCAGTGATTTCGTTCTATCAGGGGAGGAGGAAATAATGCAGAAGGTCTATACGAAGATCGATTCCATTGTCGGAAACGTCATAACCGTCCGTGCAGAGGGCGTCAGGAATCAGGATCTTGCAGAGATAACTACATCCCAGGGAAAGGGATATGCAAATGTCATAAAGCTTGAAGGAGACAAGGTGTCCCTGCAGGTCTTCCAGGGAGGCCAGGGTGTCTCGACAGGGGATAGCGTAAGATTCCTTGGAGTGCCTATGAGGGTAAGCTTCACTGATGATCTTCTTGGGCGTGTCTTCGATGGCGCTGGAAAGCCAAGGGACAATGGTCCGGAGCTTACAGAGAATATGATCGAGATAGGCGGTCCTTCTGTAAATCCTGCAAGGAGGCTTGTGCCAAACAAGATGATACGCACAGGTATTCCTATGATTGATGTGTTCAACACCCTTGTTGAGTCTCAGAAGCTTCCTATATTCTCAGTATCAGGAGAGCCTTATAATGAACTTCTTGCCCGTATTGCTATGCAGTCCGATGTCGATATCATCGTGCTTGGCGGAATGGGGCTGAAGTATGACGATTATCTCTTCTTCCGCTCCTCGCTTGAGAAATCAGGTGCTATGTCCAGGACTATCATGTTCATCCACACAGCATCCGACCCGACTGTAGAGTGTACCCTCGTTCCTGATCTTGCGCTTGCAGTAGCAGAGCGTTTCGCGCTTGGAGGAAAGAGGGTTCTTGTGCTCCTTACGGATATGACGAACTTCTGCGATGCTGAGAAGGAAATGGCAATTACCATGGATCAGGTTCCATCAAACAGAGGTTATCCTGGCGATCTGTATTCAACACTTGCTTCCCGTTATGAGAAGGCCGTTGATTTCGAAGGAGCTGGATCTGTAACCATCCTTGGCGTAACAACAATGCCTGGCGATGACGTAACCCATCCTGTTCCTGATAACACCGGGTATATCACGGAAGGGCAGTACTACCTCAGAAATGGAAGAATAGAGCCATTCGGATCTCTTTCACGTCTTAAGCAGAATGTGAATAAGGATACACGATCCGATCACAGGGCTTTAATGGATGCCATGATCAAGCTGTATGCTGCATACAAGGATTCCCTGGAGAAGCGTTCAATGGGCTTCCTGATGTCTGACTGGGACGAGAAGCTTCTGAAGTATGGAGCGCTCTTCGAGGAGAAGCTGATGGATCTCTCTGTAAATATTCCGCTTGAGAAGGCTCTTGATGAGGGCTGGGTGATACTTGCAGAGTGCTTTGAGCCTAATGAGACAGGTCTTAGGACGGACCTTATTGAAACATATTGGCCTAAGGAGCTGTGATGGCTGTAAAGCTTACGAAGAATGAGCAGAAGAAGCAGAAGGACGCGCTTAAGCAGTTCCAGCGCTATCTGCCGACTCTTCAGCTTAAGAAGCAGCAGCTGCAGATTGTTATCCGTGAAGCTGAAAGCGAGATAGTGAAGCTGAAAGAGGAGCAGAAGAAGGCAGTTGAAGCCCTTTCCGGGTGGATGGCTGTCTATGGGGGCAATGCCTCCTTCCCTGAGGATAAATCCATCTCAAATCTTGTCATCATCGACAGGATAGAGAAGGAGAAGGGGAATATAGCTGGAGTCGAGGTGCCTATCTTCAAGGAGCTTCTTTTCAAGAGAGTTGAGTATGATCTTGAGTATTATCCGCTCTGGGTCGATAAGGCTCTTGAAGCTCTTAAGGATATAGCAAAGTATGATGCGCTTGTCGCAACTCTTGAGGAGAGGATAAACCTTCTTTCCAGGGAGCTAAGGACAACGACGCAGCGTGTGAATCTCTTTGAGAAGGTTAAGATACCTGAGACAAAGGAGAATATCAGGGTGATTGGAATCTACCTGCAGGATCAGCAGACATCGGCTGTCGTGAGAGGTAAGATTGCAAAGAAGAAACTGGTGAAGGCAGGCTGATATGATAGAAAGGATGAAGAAAACCGTAGTGCTTGCATCTGCATCCCACAAGGCTGAGCTGCTTTCATCACTCAGGGAACTGGGAGTGATGCACATTTCGGATATGGTCACGAAATCTGCAGCACTGGAAGAAATGGAAAAGAAGAGATCTGAGTATTCTTCAGTTCTTCAGACTCTCAGGGAAAGATGCGGTAAGAAGGCAGCTGTCTCCAAGCCTGAATGCAGGGATTTCCAGCTTGTGCATTCTTCTTTGTCGGCATTGCTTGCTGAAGAAGCAGAGCTGAAGGAGAATCTGGGATCAATGCTCGCAGAAAGGGACAGAATCGCTCCTTTGGGTGAATTTGACCCGGCATCCCTTAGCTCTCTTGCAGACTCTGGCATCGTGCTTTCCATATGGCTTGGAGGAAAGAAGGATATGGAAGCGCTCAGAAAGTCTGATACAAGCTTTATACCTCTGTCTTACTCAGGAAAGAGCATGGCTGCTGCGGTTATCGGAGAAGATATTCCATCAGGATTGGCTCTGACTCGCTTTAAGCTTCCATCATGTTCCCTCTCTGAGCTTGATACAAGGATTGTCTCCGCAAGGGAAAGGCTTAAGGAGATCGATGGCAAGATCAGGGCTGCAGCCTCTTATATGCCGCTTTATGAAGATGCACTGAAGAAGGAAGACTCAGAGATAGTCTTTGAGCAGGTTACGGAGAGCGTTGCTGGCGATGATATCGTTTATCTTACAGGATACATTCCTGTATCAGATGTGGATAAGTTCATCGCATATGCAAAGAGCGAGAGCCTTGCTTATTCGCTCTCGGATCCAGGCCCTGATGACAATCCTCCTACAAAAGTCAGATACAAAGGCATTGTGAGGATAGTTAAGCCTGTCTTTGATATCCTTGGTACTGTTCCTGGATATAACGAATATGATATCTCTTCGTATTTCCTTGTTTTCTTCTCGCTGTTTTTTGCGATGATCATCGGAGATGCGGGGTATGGAATCATCTTCATACTCATCGGTCTTATAATGCAGCTGAAGACGAAGAAATGCACGGATATCAATATTCTGATTTATGTACTTGGCGGGGCGACGGTTGTCTGGGGAGCTGTGACAGGTACATGGTTCGGTTCTCTCTCGATTCTTGAGAAGCTTCCATTCCTGCAGCATCTTGTCATACCTCAGATTGCCAATTATCCGGAGCTGTTCGGACTTGAAGCAGAGTATACGCAGAACATGCTTATGAAGTTCTGCTTCATGCTTGGTACTCTTCAGCTCTCGCTTGGAAGAGTAATAAATATAGTTACCAAGGCAAAGGCAAAGGATCTGTCGCTTGTTGCTGAAATCGGCTGGCTGATAGATGCTATCCTGATTTATTTCCTTGCTCTCAATCTTGTTATAGGGGAACCTTTCCCTATGAAGGTTATAGCTATCGGAGTAGGTACGGGATTCGTGCTTGTATGTCTTTTCTCGGCACAGGGGCCTGGAGTACCGTTTGGAACGGGCGTGAAGAAGAGCCTTGGAGGGTTCTTCACGACATTCCTCGATACAATA
Organism: uncultured Spirochaetaceae bacterium; assembly: GCA_944389105.1. Taxonomy (GTDB): domain Bacteria; phylum Spirochaetota; class Spirochaetia; order Sphaerochaetales; family Sphaerochaetaceae; genus Ornithospirochaeta. The sequence goes on from CALXLD010000028.1 coordinate 30,866, forward strand.
TCGTGCTTCTCGAACCTGATGAGCTATATAAGGCTCTTTGCTGTCGGCATGGCATCTCTTGCTATTGCTCAGTCTTTTAACAGCATGGGCGGCGGCATGATGAATGGATTTGCTGCAGTCTTCGGCATACTCGTCATAATAATAGGGCATGTCCTTAATCTTGTTATGGGCATTCTGTCTGTCGTCGTTCATGGCGTCAGGCTCAATCTACTGGAATTCTCCGGAGCGCTTGGAATGGAGTGGGCCGGATACAAATACGAACCATTCAGGAAGATGGTGGAAGAAAAGAACAATTAAGGAGAGGTAAATGGAAAATCTCGCTTATCTTGGTATGGCTTGCGCACTCTGCTTGTCTGCGCTTGGATCGGGTCTTGGAGTCAACTGCGCTGGACAGAGCGCTGTAGGTGGCTGGAAGAAATGCTATGCAGCAGGAAAACCAGCTCCGTTCATCATGGTTGCGTTTGCAGGTGCACCACTTACCCAGACAATCTATGGATTCCTGCTGATGAACTTCATCCGTTCTGCTTTTGCAGGTGGAGCATCTCCTGTTCTCTGCCTTGGTGCAGGTGTGCTTGGCGGGCTTTCAATCGGCTTCTCCGCATGGTGGCAGGGAAAGATCGCAGCTGGTGCATCAGATGCTCTCAGTGAGACCGGAAAGGGTACAGCTAACTACTTCATCGTTATCGGTATTGCAGAGACTGTAGCTCTCTTCACCCTTGTGTTCTGTCTCCTTCTTCTTGGCTGATGCCGAAACTGCAATAAATCAGAGGCTGTCATCCGGCAGCCTCTTTTTATTATGCAGAGAGCAGGATCATCCTTTGATGAAATCCTTTATCAGTCCAGCTTTCTCATATCCGTGTCTGTATAGCTTCCTGACATCTTCTCTTCTGTGTTTTGTTGTAGTTACTCCAAATGTATCATCGGGGGCAATCAGAAGGGCTTTTCCTTCTTTTTCAAGTTCAATCACATCCCTTAGCTGTCTGTTGTATGTAGCTGCCCGCAGCTCAAGAGCCTTTGCGCATTCCGGGTATTTTCTTGATAGGATGAACACTGCTTTCCTGTCTTTACCAGGATTCCTGAAATCATCGCGTCTCTTTGTGATTACTACGATTATTCTTTCTGCTCCCATATCAAAGGCTTTTCTGTATGGAATAGGATCTGAGACACCTCCATCGAAATAGGGGATATCGTCAATAATTGTAGGTCTGCAAAGTACCGGAATCGTACCGGATGCCTCTACTGCCCTCATTTCAAAAGGCGCAAGTGATGATTTCGGAAAATATACCGGCTTTCCAGAGAGCGCCTCGGTCGCGACAAGCGTCAGATCCTGGTCTGAAGCTGTATATGAAGCTATATCAAACGGATCTTCCTTCCCTGGAAATGAAATATCCTCATATATGTATTTCATATTCAGGAATGAGCCATGTCTTATCAGCTGCCAGAACCCCATGTATTCCTTTCTGTTCGGATATGTGTCGTAGAAGCGCAGACCCCTTCCTCTCTGCCCCGAAATATAGTTCGCAAGGTTTGAGGCCCCTGCAGAAACCCCTATGCAGCACTTGATACTGATATTCTCATCCAAAAGATAATCAGTAACACCGGCACCGAAAGCATCCCTCATGCCTCCGCCTATGTCAATTAACGCATATTTCATTTTTTCCAATCCCTAGAAAAAGACTAACGCGTTTTTGGGCAGGGAACAAGGTTAAGTGTGTTGGCTGATTATTATATTTGCTGTATTGTCATGGCTATGAGTCTTACTGTTCTTTTTCTTGTTCCGTTTATCGGGACGCTGCTCGGCTCAGCTGCTGTCTATTTCTTCCATAAGGGAATAGGCATCAGGACAGGCAAGGTAATAACGGGTTTTGCAGGCGGGGTCATGATAGCTGCATCTGTCTGGTCTCTTCTGCTTCCTGCTATTGATGAATCTTCATACTACACCGCAGCGGCTGGCTTTCTTCTGGGAATAGCCTTCCTCCTTCTTCTTGACACAGTTGTTCCTCATATACATGCGACAGCTGAGAAAGCAGAGGGAAAGGCTTCTGGACTATCCAGGTCATCACTGCTGATGCTTGCGGTCACTCTCCATAATATCCCGGAAGGAATGGCGGTTGGGGCAGCAGCTGCGGCCTCCATTGCTGCAGATGGCGGCATTCCCTATACATCGGCACTTGCGCTTTCCCTGGGAATCGCGCTGCAGAATTTCCCCGAAGGGCTTATTGTCTCCATGCCGCTCTACAGAGCTGGGAAGAATAAGGGGAGAGCATTTCTTGAAGGAACCCTGTCTGGGATTGTCGAGCCAATAGGGGCTGTAATAGCCTTTATATTCGTCTCCATGCTTCAGTCTCTTCTCCCGCTGCTGCTTTCCTTTGCCGCTGGCGCGATGTTCTATGTAGTTGTAGAAGAGCTTATCCCTGAGGCATCCGAGGGTGAGCATTCCAATATTGGGACAATCGGAGCAGCTGTAGGATTTGCGCTTATGATGGTTCTCGATGGGATTTTCGGTTAAGATTGATATTTTGCAGTTATTGTGAGAAAATTTCTCATACATACCCTGTCTGGAGGTTTGTATGCTCTCACTTTTCACTATTTCCGGTTTCAGATTATTCGCGGATACTGCAGAGCTGTCATTCAGAAGTGAAGCTATAACGGAGAATCAGGAGACACTTCTTGAAGGTGGCTATCTTCCTGCTGTCGTTCTGTTCGGCTCGAATGGAAGCGGAAAGAGCACTGTGATAAAAGCCCTTGATTATCTTGTCAGGTTCATCTCGCTTCCTCTTCTTGCATCTGGGGAGAGCATCGGACATCCTGAATCAGGTTCTTTTTCTCTTCTCTATTCATCAGGAAACAGCTATTACAGATATTCTCTTTCTGTAGCTGATGGCAGTGTAAGCAGCGAGAAGCTTGAGAGAATGGAGAAGGAGGACAGGCGTGCTTCGCTTCTTTTCTCGAGGAGCACAGATGAAGTCAGATATCATGGAGCTCTCAAGAATGTCGGGGTTGGCGATATCCCGTCAGATATCCCATTGCTGACGCTTCTCCGGGCAGAGCATCAGGATAATCCAGTTATTGAAGAAGCTTTCAAAGGTATTTCCGATACGATTTTATTTTCCGATGTAAGCTACTCTGAACTGTCTGCAGAAAGACAGCATATTGTCATTGAGATGCTGCAGGAGATGGGATTTGATGTGGTCGGAATCGGTGATGGATATGTGCATCATGGCAGTCAGATGATTCCATTGTCAGAGGAAAGCGATGGACTAAGAGAGCTTATATCATTCCTTCCATCTGCTCTTACCGCACTCGAAGAGGGGAAGCTCCTTGCTGCGGATAATCCATGCCCTTCGCTCCATCCTGCACTCAGAAGATATATCATAGGTTTATTCACTTCCAGAGTCTCGAACAGAAAGGGCAGTGCCATTCTGATGACGACTGCTGATATAACGCTTCTGGATATAAGCCTGCTGAGACGCGATGAAATCTATTTTGCTTCCGGTGCCGGTCTCAGCCGTCTTTCATCACTCAGGGATGCAGAAGGGCAGGGCGTGAGAAAAGATGCAAGGCTGCTTAAAAGCTACGAGAGCGGCGATTATGGCGCATATCCCTCAATAAAGCCACGGATAAACTGGGATGGGAAGAAGGTAGAAGAAAAAGGCGAAAGGAAGCTCTTCTCGATAAATAATCGCCGTTACCTTGGCAATAAATTCCGTATCACAAGATTCATAAGGGAAATAGCTGATGAAAACTGCGGAAGCTTCTCCTCATTTGCAGATATTTTCTCGGGGACGGGAAGCGTATCATATGCATTCAGGGACAAGAAGCTTATCCTGAATGATTTCCTCTACTCTAATTATCTTGCAAATCTTGCCTGGTTCTCACCGGAGCATTTCCGGAAGGATAGACTTGAAGAACTTATTGATTCCTATAATGCGATGAACCCTGAAAAAGACAATTATATGTCGGACAATTTCTCTGATACATATTTCTCACGTGCAAACTGCAGGAAGATCGGGGCTATCCGGGAAGATATCGAGAAAAGGTATAGGACAGGGGAGCTGAATATGAGGGAGAAGGCCATTCTTGTGACTTCCCTTATTTACGCAATGGACAGAATAGCAGCAACCTGCGGCCATTATGATGCTTATAGAAGCGGTGCAGACCTCAGTGCTTCACTTGAGCTGCGGATGCTCGATGCAGATGAATCCAACAATGATGGCAATGAAATCTTCAGCGAGGATTCCAATAAGCTTGCCAGACGGATAAAGGCGGATATTGTCTATATTGATCCTCCATATAATTCGCGGCAGTATTCTGATTCCTATCATCTTCTGGAGAACGTTGCCAGATGGGAGAAAGGCCCTGTTGAAGGCAAGGCAAGGAAGATGGACAGGAAGGGGATGAAAAGCCTTTATTCTACAGTGCATGCAGGAGAAGTTTTCAGAGACCTTGTTTCCTCGCTTGATGCCAGGTACATTCTTCTTTCATATAACAATATGCACGAGAAGGGGGATGGACGCTCAAATGCGAAGATCTCCGATGAAACGATAATGGACATTCTTTCTGCAAAAGGAAGCGTGAAGGTCTTCTCAACATCCCATAAGCTTTTCTCTGCCGGAAAGAGCCATATCGAAGGCAATGAGGAACGCATCTTCCTGTGTACTGTAAAAAGGGCCAGCAAAGAAAAGAAGGATTATATAGAGTCCCCGCTGAACTATATCGGCGGAAAAGGAAGGATAATAAAGAACCTCCTTGATGTCTTCCCTGATGATATCGATACATTCGTTGATCTGTTTGCCGGAGGATGCACAGTCGGTGTTAATGTCCCATGCCGCCGCGTTGTCTTCAATGATTCAGATGCACGTCTTGTATCTCTTCTAAGGGAAATGAGGAAAGCTGACAAGGATCTCTTCTTCTCAGATATCTTCCAGGTAATCTCGGATTATGGGCTTTCCAGGACAGACAGATATGGATATGAGCATTACAATGCCGATTCATCGAAGGGCCTTGGTGCTGTTAATAAGGAGGCATATATCCATCTCAGGAATGATTTCAATACGCTTTCCCTTGATGAGCATATGAGGGCAGTGATGCTCTATGTTCTTATAATCTTTGGATTTAATAATCAGATAAGATTCAATGATGATGGGGAATTCAATCTTCCGGTGGGAAAAAGGGATTTCAATTCAAGGATGCAGGAGAAACTTTCATCATTCATTGACAGGATAAAATCGATGGATGCGCTTTTCCTTGATTCCGATTTCCGTACCGTGGATATACCATCATCTTCATTTGTCTATGCTGATCCTCCGTATCTTGTAACTACTGCGACTTACAATGAAAAGCATGGATGGACTGAAAATGATGAAACATCGCTTCATGAGATTCTTGAGAAGCTTACGGAGAGAGGAATAAAATTTGCTTTGTCAAATACGCTGAGAAGCAGGGGAAAGGAGAATTCCTTCCTTCTTGCATGGCTTGAAAAGCATCCTGAATACAGAGTCGTGCATGTGGACAGAAGTTATGCAAACTCGAATTATCATATAAAGGACAGGGATGCTGAATCAGATGAGGTGATCATCCTCAATTACTGACAAAGCTGTCTACCTCATACTCAAGGAGCGAGCAGTTTGAAGGACTGAATTCCCTGTATTCAGAAAAAGTCCTGCTGTTGAAGTATGTGTCAATGATCCTGATCAGGGAAGCATGGCAGACAAGCAGGACATTCTGGCTGTATTCGCTTCTTATTCTGTCCATCAGGTTGTAGGCTCTTCTAGCTGCATCGACAACTGATTCCCCTCCGGGAAAGCGCATGAAGGGTTCATCCTTGAGGCTTCTGAACTCAGGATCATACAAGTCCTTCCCATCGAAAGTGCCGAAATCCATTTCATGAAGATCTTCTACGACTTCTGCTTTCAGACCTAATGCTTTCTCAATTGGCTCAGCTGTATCACGGGCACGGCGAAGAGGGGAGACGAGGATAACTTCTATTTTGTTTTTCTCCTGTTCGCTTTTCAGTCTTATAGCTAGCTCCACAGCCTGTTTCCTTCCTTCATCAGAAAGGTCTGCTTCTGCTATCCCGCAGACTTTGTGCATTTTGTTCCACTCCGTCTGTCCATGCCGTACAATAAATATCTTCATGCTTTCCTCTTTTCTGAAGATATCATCATGTATCCTATTTGGACAACAGCAGTTCATTTCCATAAAAACTGCTTTCAAGCATTGACAATCATGTCAGAAAGAGTGTAAGCATAAGCCATGGGCAAAGGCGCTTTGGTATAATCCAAGGCGCTTTTTCTTATATTGAACCTATCCGGTACAATGGGGTGCATCGAAGAGAAGATGCACCCTTTTTTATTCCGGGAAAGATATCTGGGAGGAGAGGAGATGTATTCAGCGACAGATGTTATCTGGGTTCTTGTCGGCTCTATTCTGGTCTTTTTCATGCAGGCAGGATTTGCCCTTTGCGAAGCGGGACTGACGCGTGCAAAGAATACGGGAAACATCCTTATGAAGAACATGATGGATTTCTGTATTGGCGTTCCCTGCTATTGGCTTGTCGGGTTCGGCCTTATGTTTGCAGGTTCGGGTCCGCTTATCGGTGGATTCGATCCGCTGATCCGTGGAACGTATGATTTCGGTACGCTGCCAACATGGTGCTACGCCATTTTCCAGACAGTGTTCTGTGCAACTGCTGCAACAATCGTTTCCGGATCAATGGCAGAACGCACGAATTTCAAGGCGTACTGTATCTACAGTGCTGTAATCAGCCTGATAGTCTATCCTATTTCAGGACACTGGATATGGGGTGGCGGATGGCTTGCATCTCTGAATTTCCACGACTTCGCAGGTTCGACTTGTGTCCATATGGTAGGTGGCCTCATCGCATGTCTTGGAGCAGCTCTCCTTGGCCCTCGTATCGGAAAGTATGACAAGAATGGAAAAGCCAGGGCAATTCCAGGGCATAACCTTACTGCAATGGCACTTGGAGTATTCATTCTCTGGTTCTGCTGGTTTGGTTTCAATGGCGGTTCGACTGTTGCGATGTCTACTGATTCTGATATGGAGCTTGCCTCCCTTGTCATGTTCAATACTAACCTTGCTGCAGCTGTAGCTACTGTTGCTGCAATGATTTTCACATGGATCCGATATGGCAAGCCAGATGTCTCAATGACATTCAATGCAGCTCTTGCTGGACTTGTTGCTATAACTGCTTCCTGTGATTGCGTAACTCCTGTCGGAGCTTTCTTCATAGGTCTTGTCGCAGGCATTATCGTAGTTCTTTCCGTTGAATTCTTCGATAACGTTGTCAAAATAGATGATCCTGTCGGTGCAGTTTCTGTTCATATGGTCAACGGAATATGGGGAACATTGGCTGTGGGTCTTTTCAGCAATGGCGGCAATGGCGTTGCCCCTGGCCTTTTCTATGGCGGTGGTTTCACACAGCTCGGCATACAGCTTCTTGGCGTGGTTTCCGTTGCTGCTTATGTCCTTATTGTCATGTTCATAATCTTCAGGATCATCGACAAAACAGTTGGCCTTAGAGTTTCCGAACAGATCGAAATAGATGGATTGGATATGCATGAACATGGCCTTGCTTCCGCTTATTCGGGTTTTGCTATCAATGATATGACGGGACTGGATATGGAAGTGAATGAGAATACCGACCTTGGAGAAGATAATTATGACAAGGCATCGGAGGCCAAGGCAGCAGCAGCTGTGAAAGTAATCAGGAAGCAGACAATAACCGATGGCGTCTATGACACAGGAATGCACAAGGTTTCAATAATCTGCAGGCTGTCCAGATTCGATGCGCTCAAGACGGCATTGAATAATCTTGGCGTTACCGGAATTACAATGACACAGGTTATGGGCTGTGGCCTTCAGAAAGGTGCAGGTGAGAGATATCGAGGAGTCGAGCTTGATGTCAATCTGATTCCGAAGGTCAAGGTTGAAGTCGTTGTCAGCAAGATACCTGTTGATTCAGTTATCGCAGCAGCGAAAAAAGCACTTTACACAGGCCACATAGGGGACGGAAAGATATTTGTCTACAATGTAACAAAAGTCGTTAAAGTCAGAACCGGTGAGGAAGACTATGCGGCTCTTCAGGATGTAGAGTAACAGAAAAATGGCATCTTCCCTTTTTAAATGGGGAAGATGTTTTACCGTAAATGGATTTAGGCAATCACGATATGCCTGATTCCTTTTATGCATCAGCTTCCTGCCGGAATACACGAAATCATTTGCAGTAACATCACAGGATGTGTGTGTATATATGCTGTCTGGAAAATAGGATTCCGGTTCTTTGTTTACTGTAGTTTTTCTTGGTTTCAAGGAATAAGATGTTCAACAGATTGTATGATCTGCAGGAGGAGACATGCTTAGGGATCTTGTTGTCAGAAATAGAAGCTATCGTGGTTATGACAGGAGTCAGAGACTATCTGAGGAAGAACTGAAAGAATTTGTTGATCTGACGCGTTATGGAGCATCCAGCGTTAACAGACAGGCTCTGAAGTTCCATATCGCATCCGGCGAAGAAGAGGTAAAGGCTATAATGCCCCTGACTGCCTGGGCTAAAGGGCTGCCAGATCTCAATCTGCCATATCCAGGAACAGAGCCGACCGCTTTTATTGTAATATGCATCGATACATCAATCGGAAGTATCAATGAGTATCTCAGAGATGTTGGAATTGCCGCAGAGATAATCCTTCTTGCTGCGGTAGAGAAGGGTTATGGTGGCTGTATGATAGGCTCTTTCAGAAAAGGATCGCTGAAAGAACTTCTATCCTTGCCGGAAGATATTGAACCGAATCTCGTGCTTGCGCTGGGAAAGCCTGATGAGGAAATCAAAGTAGTGGAAGCTGTTGACGGGAATACTGCTTACTATCGCAAAGGAAACATCCATTACGTTCCCAAGAGGAAACTATCGGATATTCTTGTTTGATGAAAGGAATGGCCTCTTATGGTAGGTCGATACAAGCGATATGATTAGCAATCTGCTGTATGCGGAGCGAAGCTTTCATTGTTTTTCTACGTTACTTCTTACATTCGTAATGCACTTCGTTTCATGTTCTAGGGCAGAATCGGTAAATGGAAATGCTGATTTATTCGATGCACGTCCATATAAACAGCAATAAGGCAATTACGGCTATGATCTTAGCTGTGATAAAGAATCCATGGACAATTGTCTTTCTCATTTTCTGATTCCTGTATGAATTTCGACGTGCATTCTTTTCATCTTCTTTTCTCCGTTTCTGTCTGCGTTTCTCTTCAGCCCAGAATGCCTTGCGTTCTTTAGGAGGAAGGGTACTGGCATACCTTTCTCTTTCACGCTTTCGCCATTCGGCCATATCGCGGTGATTCTGCTTCTCTAGCTCACGAATTCGCCTTTGTTTGATTTTTGCGTCATGCTTTAGCTCACGAGCTCGTTCTTGTTCTTTTTTTTGTTGATAGATTCTCAGAAGTTCTTGTTTTCTTCTCGCTTCCTGTTCTTTCCAGAGACGGTTTTCCTCTTCTTCCTTCCGCTCTCGTTCCTCACGTCGGCGCTGTTTTTCCTCCTTTCTGCGGAGTTGTTCCTCCTTATCCCATCTTTCCTGTCTGTAGCGCTCCTCATATTCCCTGTCGCGGTCGATGGCGTCTAAGCGGTCATTAAGGCGGCGTATTTCATCAGTAGCGGATTCTAGATTCCTGTTGCTTTCGTCGAGGCGTCGCTTGAGTTCCTCGTTCTCATACCAGTCATGATAGTCCGACATATGATCCCCCTTTTTCTCATTATACAGTAAAAATGCAGAAAAGGTGTAATAGTACAGAATGCCGTTTTCGGCAATTTTCTGTGAAGGTAAAATGTGGCTTGCAAGGCTTTAACAAGAGGGGAAGAAATATGCAATAAGCCAAAACTACCTATCGACAAGGAATCGTTATTGAAACGATTGGAAGAAGAGCCGCATAACAGTGTGTTGGAGTTTCAGGACTGAAATGCTTTGTATTTCAGCTTTCCAAAGCACATGATGAACCTTGCTCATTTGCAAGTTAGAAGTTGATAAGTGGGAATGGAGAACTAAGGAAATATACTTTTATACTAGGTATTTAATACATAATAATTCTGTTTCAGAAATGATGCTTGATGCTGCCTTTTTATGAACAAAGCAGGACTCGGTCCTGCTTTGCCCATTAATTGATACTGTTAGATCTCAAAAGAGAATTGTGCAGCACTTCCTTTTATCATTTCTTCTTCATTGATCTCTGGATAGCTTTCTGGATTTCTACAATCGGTATGATCATTATTGCTATGATCAGGGCGATTACGAACTCTGTGAAGGAGATGTGTGCGAATCCGAAAGCATTGCTGAGGAATGGTATATAGAGAACAGCAAGGGTAAGAACAAATGCACCTGCAAGTGTCCAGTAGAGAATCTTGTTGTGCCCGCTGGTCCTGAACAGCGATTTATCAAGAGAACGCATGTTGAATGAATGGAAGAGCTCAGCCATTGAAAGGGTGAGGAATGCCATTGTCATTCCATCCTCACTAGAGACTCCAAGATGGAAAGCTCCATTCTCGAAAATCTCTCCAATGATATAGGAAATAAGTGTGATCAATGCAAGAGCTGTGCCCTGAATGACGCAGTTCACTCCAAGGCCATTTGAGAAAAGACCTTCTTTTGAAGAGCGTGGAGGGCGCTGCATGATATCTTTCTCTCCCTGTTCCATTCCTAGTCCGATTGCTGGGAACGCATCTGTTATAAGATTGATCCACAGAAGGTGAGTAGGCTGGAGGAGTGTTATTCCCATCATTGAAGCAACAAATACTGAAATGACTTCCGCAAGGTTGGATGAAAGAAGGAACTGGATTGCTTTCCTGATGTTGTCATAGATCTTTCTTCCTTCCTCAACTGCGACAACGATTGTTGCGAAGTTATCATCAGCAAGAACCATATCAGCAACGTTCTTTGTAACATCAGTGCCTGTGATACCCATACCGACACCGATATCTGCATTCTTGATTGAAGGAGCATCATTTACACCGTCACCTGTCATTGCTGTGACCATACCAGCCTGCTGCCATCCTTTGACGATCCTTACCTTATGCTCAGGCTGAACACGGGCGTAGATTGAATACTTCTTGATGTTCTTTATGAATTCCTCATCAGAAAGCTTGTCCAGCTCTGCACCTGTGATGGCTTCTTCACGTGACTTTACGATTCCGAGTTCCTTTCCGATTGCTACAGCTGTATCGATATGGTCACCTGTAATCATAATCGGGCGGATACCAGCGCTGCGGCATTCTTTTATAGCATCCTTTACCTCCGGTCTTACAGGATCGATCATGCCGGTAAGTCCAAGGAAGACTAGATCATGCTCAAGAGAAGCAGGGGACTGATCTGCTGGAACTGAATCGAGCTTCTTCATAGCTCCTGCCAGAACACGGAGAGCCTTGTCAGCAAAATCCTTATTTGCTTTCAGAATCGCATTTCTGTCAGAATCTGTGAGGTCTCTGATGCTTCCGTTTGAATAGATCTTTGTACATTTCGAGAGAAGCACATCGGGAGCACCCTTCGTGAACTGAACATAGCCACCTTCTGGAGTTGTGTGGATTGTGCTCATCATCTTTCTCTCTGAATCAAAAGGAGCTTCTCCGACTCTCTTATAAGAACCATTCTCAAGGAAGTCCTTGTTTATATCCATTGTTACAGCCCAGTTGACAAGAGCTGCTTCTGTAGGTTCTCCCTCAGCTTTAAGCTCACTGTTGAGATGTGCATCCGAACAGAGTGCCATAGCTTCTGCAAGAAGTTTCTTATCTTCTCCGAAGGAATCAACAACAGTCATTCTGTTCTGTGTTAGAGTTCCTGTTTTATCAGAGCATATTACTTCTGTGCAGCCAAGGGTCTCTACAGCTGTAAGCTTCCTGATGATGGCCTTCTTGCGGCTCATTTTCGTAACACCGATTGAGAGAACAATCGTTACGACAGCTGCAAGACCTTCCGGGATTGCCGCAACAGCAAGGGATACTGCGATCATGAATGTGTCGAGAACACCTGCCAGATGGATATCTCCCTGAATCGACATCCTTATCAGGTTGACAGCGAACATGAATACACAGATTCCAAGAACAAGCCATGTAAGGACTTTTGAAAGCTGGTTCAGCTTTCTCTGGAGCGGTGTCTCGTTATCTGCAGCATCAGAGAGGGCTGTAGCAATCTTTCCCATCTCGGTTTTCATTCCTGTGGAGACAACAACTGCTTCGCCTCTGCCGTATACGATGGTTGAACCCATGTATACCATATTCTTCCTGTCTCCAAGAGGAACTTCTGTTCCGCTGAGAGTATCGGAGATCTTATCAACAGGAACTGATTCTCCTGTGAGTGCTGCTTCCTCGGCCTTCATAGAAGCAGAAAGGAGAACTCTTGCATCTGCTGGGACGCTGTCTCCTGCTTCCAGTTCTATGATGTCTCCTGGTACAAGCTCTTCGCTTTCGACTGTTACAATCTGTCCTCCACGTTTTACTTTGGATTTTGCTTTGGACATTGACTGTAGCGCTTCGATTGCTTTCTCTGCCTTCGATTCCTGTACGACTCCAAGGATAGCATTGATCAGAACAACGATGAGGATGATTATTGCATCCGACCATTCTGTCTCACCGGAAGCTGCTGATGTTATGACAGAAAGCACAGCAGCTATCATGAGGATGATGAGCATCGGGTCGAGCAGTTTCTCAAGGAATTGCTTTATTATGCTATCTTTTTTCTTCTCTTCGAGTTTATTCGGTCCATACTCGGAGAGTCTTTTCTTTGCTTCCTCGGCTCCAAGTCCTTCACGGGATGAGCCGAGAGACGATATTACATCATCTTGTGATTGCAGGTATTCTTTCATTCCAAAACTCCTGAAAAGATTACTAGTGAAGGATAGCATCATACATTGCTTTGGTTAAGTGGATGGCATGTGAATTGCATGCTTGATTCTGTTTCGGTGATGACTATTTCATTCCCTTGGGCATGGTAGTATCCAGAGTGGGTGACCAGGTCATTTCTTATTGAGATTCTCTCTTCCGCTGTACTCTGTTCTGATGATTTCCATCATATCCTCAGGGCTTTCCCTGCACCCGTTCTCAAGCCACATCTTTATTATCCTTGTGAGCCCTGCACGGAAGAATTCCATATGGTATTCAATGAACTTGTTCCCGAAATGTTCCTTTGCTAGTTCACTGTCATAAGCGATGATCTGGTATTGATTGTCATATCCGAGCTTGAAATAGGTACGGTAGAAAATCTGATTATCCTTAATATGCTTAAAAAGCTTGAGATAATCATTGCTGTTCATCTTGTTCTCTATTTCATCTCTGTAAATATCCTTTATGTTATCTTCAAGCTTGTTTCTGATTGAATCAGCTATGTCATAGAGTCCATCATAACAGGCATAGAATGTCGTACGGTTTACTCCTGCTTTTTTGCATAGCTGCGATATGCATATCTGATTAAGTTCATTTGTCTGCAGCAGTTCTACAAATGCCTTCTCAATTGTTTCAATGGTGTCTCTTCGTCTTCTGTTGTTTACTGTATGCATTTTCTTTATCTCAACACTTGAGGTGTTGATTGTCGTTGCTGTTTTTTTTCCGATGAAGATTATAGTCAGGACAGGTCAACGACCTTCAGGACAAGCTGAAGGCTTGGACGTGAGCGTTTTCCAATAGGCTCCGTTGCCGGTTTACCTGTGGCACTCCATCCATACGGCTGATTGACTGCAGCCTGCCCGGATTGCTCGACCCGGGTAATGTAGCTGTCGCGGATGTTGATGGCGGCATTCACATCTGCATACATCGCGCTGCCACAATGCCTGCATACGTATCTGTTCCCCTTCCTCGAAGCCCTGTCTATCGTCTTGCACACAGAGCACTTCTGGCTCGTATAGCGTGCATCCACAAACTCCACCCTTATGCCGTTCATCTGGCACTTGTAGATGAGCTTGAACTCAAGGTCAGAGTATGACCAGTTTGAAAGCC
>CALXLD010000029.1 GCA_944389105.1 uncultured Spirochaetaceae bacterium
AGGGCCCGGAAGGAACCAGCGAGACTAGCTGGTCGATAGGCCGGCGGTATAAGCGCGGCAACGCGTTCAGCCGACCGGTACTAATGATCCGAGAGGCTTGGCCATATTACCGTTCCGTTTTCCGAGACGGATCATCCGGTATCCAGCTTTGGGTCCCACGATGATCTCCTGGTGGCCATAGCAGGGCGGCTACACCCGTTCCCATCCCGAACACGGAAGTGAAACACCCTCGCGCCGATGGTACTGCAGCTTTGCGGGAGAGTAGGTCGCTGCCAGGTTTTTTTTTATCCTCAGATGTCAAGTATTGTCTTTATAAGGTACTACTTGATATCCGAGGATTTTTTATTTGCCTAAAAAGAATGAGTTATGAACAGCTTTTTAGTAATCTTTTATATCTGAAAGAAATCTTAGGGATAAAACTTGATTAAAATATATGGTGTAAACTCGTTTTTAGTTGTATATTCCATTCGTTATGAGAATCAGAAATGAGAAGATAAGGAATATTGCCATCATAGCTCATGTTGATCATGGGAAGACAACACTCGTTGATGCTCTTTTCAAGCAAAGCGGACTTGTTGGAAAGGGTATGGATGGTGTCAGGATCATGGATAGCGGTGCTATAGAAAGGGAAAGAGGCATTACTATCAGTGCAAAAAACTGTGCTATACATTGGAATGGAGTCAAGATCAATATCATAGATACTCCGGGCCATGCTGACTTCGGAGGAGAAGTCGAGCGAGGTCTCTCGATGGTTGATGGAGCGATACTCCTTGTTGATGCTGCTGAAGGACCTCTTCCGCAGACAAGGTTCGTCCTTGAAAAGGCACTTAACAAGAATCTTCCACTTATTGTTGTCATAAACAAGATTGACCGGCAGGATGCGAGGGCTGAGGATGTTCTCAATGAGGTATATGATCTTCTTCTTGAGCTTTCTCCAGATGAGAAGATGCTTGAAGTTCCTGTTTTCTATGCAAATGGACGGGCTGGTACATGTGGAAAATCCCTTGATGACATAAAAGATAATCTTCATGAGCTTCTGGATGCAATTCTTTCGGATATTCCGGCTCCGGAATATGATGATGAAGAACCATTCCAGATGCTTGTTTCGGATCTCTCATATTCCGATTTCCTCGGGCGGCTTGCAATTGGTAAGGTAATGAATGGCTCTGCAGCTACAAACGACACCCTTGTCTGTGTCAAATCCGATTCCGTAGAACAGCTGCGTGTTACCAGAATACAGGCTTATGATGGGCCCCAGATGGTTGATTGTCCCAAGGCTGAACCGGGGGATATAATTGTTCTTGCTGGTGTAAATGATGTTTCAATCGGCGACACAATCTGTACAAAGGAAGAGGTAAAGGCTCTTCCGAGGATTGAGGTAGATGAGCCTACTGTCTCGATGCTTTTCTCAAAGAACATTTCTCCGCTCGCGGGAAAGGAAGGAAAGGCTGTGACAAGTGCAAAAATCTGGGAAAGGCTGCAGCGTGAGGCTCTGAGGAATGTTTCAATCAGGGTCGAGAAGAATCCGGATGATTCTTTTACCGTAAAAGGACGTGGAGAATTCCAGATGGCTATCATTGCGGAGGAGATGAGGCGAGAGGGCTTTGAATTCTGCGTTGGAAGACCTCATGTCATTTACCACACCGATGAGAACGGAAGAAAGACGGAACCTGTTGAGGTCCTTCTCATTGATTGTCCTGAAGAATATTCCGGTACAATCATGGAGAAGCTTGGAAGAAGAAAAGCTGTTATGAGCGATATAACATATACAGGTACCGGGCGTGTGAAAATCCGTTTTGATATCCCTGCTAGGGGGCTTATCGGATTCAGGGATGAGTTCCTTACCGATACCAAGGGTTTTGGTATAATGAACAGCTATCTGAAGGGATATGAGCCATATAAAGGCGATTTCGCAGAGCGTCTTACGGGATCTCTTGTGTGTGACCGTGATGGTGTTGCCGTTGCGTATGGCATTTGGGAACTTGAGGATAGAGGCCGTTTCTTCATCGTTCCTGGTGATCCTGTTTATGAAGGAGAGGTTGTCGGAGAGAGGAACAAGGACCTTGATTTGATGCTTAATCCTACAAAGACAAAGAAGCTCACGAATCTCCGTGCTTCAGGTCACGATGAGGCAGTAACGCTCACCCCTGTCGTGAAGCCGTCCCTGGAACAGGCTATACAGTTCATAAAGGATGATGAGCTTGTAGAGGTCACGCCTCTTTCGATAAGAATGTGCAAGAAAGTCCTAAACACGCAGCAGAGGAAGATTCTCCAGGCTCGTGGTTCTATTCCTGCATATCTTCTGAAGTGATTGTAAGGATTGTTTAAAAAGGCTCCGCTAACAAAATGCGGAGCTTTTTCTATCTATTTATGCTGTAGCTAGATAAGGACTGCTAACAAATATCCAGGAAAACCGGTGCGTGGTCCGATCCATATACAGAGCTGAGAATTCCGGCATCCTGCATCCTCGGTTTGAGCTCTTCCGAGACAAGGAAGTAATCAATACGCCAGCCTGCGTTCTTCTCCCGGGCGTGGAACATGTAGCTCCACCAGGAATAAGCTCCTGTGAGGTCCGGATAGAAATACCGGAAAGAATCTGTCATTCCGCTTTCCAGAAGCTTCCTGAAGCTTTCTCTTTCTTCTATTGAATAGCCAGCATGACCTTCATTCTGCTTCGGATTCTTCAGATCTATCGGTTCTTTTGCGACATTGAAATCTCCTGTCGCAATAACTCCCTTTGCTTCCCTCAGCTTCGAAATATAGTTTCTAAGGGCTTCATCGAATCCAAGCCTGAAAGCAATGCGTTTCAGCTCGCTCTGGCTGTTCGGCACATAGACAGTAATAAAATAGAAATCATCGAACTCGAGTGTTATCACTCTTCCCTCATGATTATACTCATCCGACGGCAGCCCATAAATTACGTTCATTGGCTCGATTCTGGAAAACACTGCCGTTCCGCTATATCCTTTCTTATCGGCGAATGAAAAGTACTGATATGGATATCCAGGGATTGAGATATCAAGAGCTCCCTCCGATGCTTTTACTTCCTGTATTGCGATAATCTGGGCTTCTGAGGCCGATGCAAACTCCATGAACCCCTTTGACAAGCATGATCTGATTCCATTTACATTCCAGCTTATAAATCTCATATGGATATTCTAAATCAATAGATTCATCAAATTAAAGATATTTTACTTCACAAATCTCCGGATGGAATATATACTCTTAGACAGTTTAAGAATTCCTGGTTTACTGAGTTCCATGGATTCTTGTATAAATCTGATTAGTTTTGTCTAATATTTATCTAGTATTTTACTATCTATATTATTTGTTTTTCATATGACTGCAATATTTTTTCAGTAGAAAACGATACTGCTGTATATGGCAATAATAGATTTTCAATTATTTTTGATGAATAAACATTGTAGGAATCATTAAAGTAGCATATAATCATTCTGTGTTCGGAGGACAGATATGTCGAAGACAGTAGCATTCCATCTGCAGAAAGGGGGAGTAGGGAAAACAACAATTTCCGGTACTCTTGCCTGCCAGTCTGCCTTGAATGGAAATAAAACGCTGGCTATCGACTGTGATCCTCAGGGCAACCTTTCATCCTGGTTTCTCAAGGAGCCCCCGAAGTATGAACTTGCAGATGTCCTGCAGGGCAAATGCTTTGCTCGCAACGCTATAGTAAGTATCCCTGAAGTGGAGAACCTCTTTGTGCTGCCTACATTCGGTATAGGCGGTACTCTCAAGAACTATAGTGAGACAAAGCTTTCAGAAGAGCCTTTCATTTTGCAGGATCTGGTCAAGGAAATCTCCGAGGAATATGACCACGTACTTCTTGACCTTTCACCAGGTCTCGGCAGGCTTGAACGCTCTGCCCTGATTGCCAGCGATGAGATTATTACGCCAATGACGCCAGAGGTTTTCAGCCTTGATGGTCTTGAGATATTCATCGATGAATTACAGCGACTGAAGAAGAACATGCGGTCCAGCGTCCGTCATAACAAGATAATCATCAATTCATATGACGAGAGAATCAGACAGCATCGTGATATCTACGCTGCAGCAGAGTCATCGGGAAGATTCAAGGTTTACAGGATTCCTGTAGATCCTCTATTCAGGAAGGCTCAGGAGGCTTCCAAAGCCCCTCAGCTGTATAAAGTTCGCGGTAGAGGGCTGAAAACTGCAACTCAGCAGGCGATAATTGAGCTGGATAAAGATATCTGGAAGTGAGGGTGGTGAAAAAAATGGCACTAAGAAGAGTTGACGGGAAGGAAGAGATTATGCAGAATGAAAGCCTGAGTGGTATGAAAGCTAAGAGAGTGTTCTCCAATGCTGAGAAGGAAAAGAAGATTCTCACGACATTCTCTATTGAGCCTTCATTCAAGTCAGAGCTAGAGGAGCTTTTCTCGGACATGGGTCTGGGTTGGGCTGCCGGTGTCAGGTTTGCGCTTCGTGAGTTCTGGAAGAAGTACTCCGAAGAGGACTAAGGCACGAACTGAATTAGGTATCCGTATTTTTGTTCAAGAGCTTGCATATGAGAACTTCGGTTCTCATATGCAAGCCTTATCTTTTCAGCCAGATCCTGTACTTTTATCAGCAGTCATTCTGAGAATGCTGAATTCATCCTTTTATTCTTATCTTTTCTTCTGAAAACTGTGTATATATTATCTTTATAAATTAAATACCGTTTTCGGTCTAATATATACATATTTAATATGTAATATAATCATGAAGGCAAATTTGCCGGACGTTCCGTGCATTCCTTGTCATTGCTTTCTGTTCCGTTCAAGAAGGGCTTTCATGCGTTCTATCTGTTCTTTCCTGAGTTCTTCAGGGCTTTTCTCCTCGTTCTTGAACAGGTCACTGGGAATTTCCTCAAGGAACCTGGAAGGGATGAGAAGCTTTTCCTCTCCCTCCCGTGATATTCTTGTATCGGCATAATTGATTATGAGTTTCTCTCTTGCCCTGGTTATGGCAACATAGAAAAGCCTTCTCTCCTCATCGATATTCTTTGCATTCTCTTCCAGAGCTCTTGCTGAAGGGATCACATCGTCCTCTATTCCTGCGAGATGGACAATCCTGAACTCAAGCCCCTTTGAAGCATGCATTGTCATGAGATTGACCTTGTTTCCATCGTCTTCCTTCTCATCTCCTGCAATCGTGACAGCATTGAGGTAGTCCTTGAGCTCTGCGCCCTCGTTCATCTCCAGATATCTTTTAAGCCTGTTTTCAAGGATCTCTATGCTCCTCATTCTGTAGTCTACAGTCTTCGGGCTATCCGGATATTCTTCCGAAAGCATTCCCTGGTAATTTATGTCATTGACAATTCTCCGGATAAGGTTATCGGGGGAGGCTGAGGATGTCTTCCATTCCGAGAGTTTTCCCATAAATGCCCGTAGATTGTCCTTTGTCCTTTCCGGCAGAGGCGATGATGCTCCTGACATGCGCTCTATTGCCTCAAAAAGGGACGTATTCTGGTCGTCTGCCTCTTTCCTCAGTTTCTCTATTGTCGTACGCCCGATGCCGCGTCTGGGAGTGTTTATGATACGCAGGAGGGAAACGTCATCATGGCTGTTGAGAAGTGTTTTCAGGTAACAGAGGATGTCGCGCACTTCGCGCCTGTCAAAGAAGCTCTGTCCTCCGGAAACGCGTACCGGTATGTTCATCTCCGCGAAGATATTCTCAAGCTCGGAAATCAGGGAGTTTGTTCTCACGAGTACTCCGATATCTCCGTACCTGAGATCCCGTATAGCCCTCATCTCGTTTTTGATCTGTGCGCCTATCCAGTAGGCTTCAGCCTCGCTTGTCCTGTGATGCTTGATTGAGATTGCAGAACCCGAGCCTTCTTCTGTCCAGAGTTTCTTTGTCTTCCTTTCCTTGTTGTGGGTTATGAGGGCATTGGCTGCAGTCAGGATATTTCCTGTAGATCTGTAGTTCCTTTCAAGCTTGAATTCCTTCCTTTCAGGAAAATCATGCTCAAACTCAACGATGTTCTGGTAGTTTGCACCTCTCCAGGAATAGATTGACTGGTCATCGTCGCCGACAACTGCGATGTTCCTGTATTTTGAAGCGATCATGGAGACAAGACGGTATTGCAGGAGGGAAGTATCCTGGAACTCATCGACCATGATGTATCTGTATCTATCCTGCACAGCCTCAAGCACCCATGGCTTTTGTTCGAAAATCCGGATGGGAAGAAGGATAAGATCGTCGAAATCAACAACGTTGTATGCTTTCTGCGTCAGAAGCCATTCCCTGTATATTTCCGCAATTGCTCCATCCTGATTCTCAAGTTTTTCCCTACCTGTCTTCAGATTGCTGAAAAACGTCAGCAGCGTCCTGACATTGTAGTCCGGTATCTGATATCCGCAGGTGACGATGCAGTTCTTTATCAGTGCCTCATTGTCATTCGTATCGTATAGCGTGAAATCATTATGATAGCCGATGTGATGTATATACTGTTTCAGGATACCTAGCCCGAATGAATGAAATGTCGTAGCTGTAAGCTCTTTCAGCGGCCTTTTCAGCTGTGCCTTTATCCTGTCACTCATTTCCTTTGCAGCTTTATTTGTGAATGTGAGGGCAAGTATATTCTTCTCATCTATCCCTTCCTCAAGCATATGAGCAATACGGTAGGTGATCATCCTGGTTTTCCCTGATCCTGCTCCCGCGATGATAAGAATAGGGCCGTTGATTTCCCCAGCAGCCTTTGCCTGCTCAGCATTAAGTACTTTGGATAGATCTGTTTTCTGCATACCGGATTAAAATGGCATAATGGAAATGTCTCAGTCAATTATCCTGAATCGATATTCAAACCTAGAATACCGAATAATATCTGATACATGTGCAATTTGAGATAGATTTCTATATTATATATAAAAGATTTTAAATAATATAGTTATTTGAAATAATTATAGCTAAATTATATAATAATAATTTAAGTAGCAGACTACATTTTGTGTAATCTGCTATTTTTAAATATCAGTCCAATTCAAGAGCACCAGTATAAAGCTGGTAATATGTACCATGTTTCTCTATAAGTTCATCATGGTTTCCACGCTCAATGATTCTTCCATGATCAAGAACGATTATGGCATCAGAGTTCCTGATTGTTGAAAGGCGGTGTGCAATTACGAAAACTGTCCTTCCTTTCATCAGGGCATCCATTCCTCTCTGCACTATTGCTTCGGTCCTTGTGTCGATGGAGGAAGTTGCTTCATCGAGAATCAGGACAGGAGGATTCGCAACAGCTGCCCTGGCTATTGACAGCAGCTGGCACTGGCCCTGAGAAAGCTCGCTTCCATCTGCTGTGAGCATTGTGCTGTATCCGTCAGGCAGGTTCGATATGAACTCATCGGCGCTTACCAGCTTAGCCGCTTCGATTACCTCTTCATCTGTGGCTTCCAGACGGCCGAAGCGGATATTCTCCATGATTGTACCTGTAAAAAGGTGTGTATCCTGAAGAACAACTCCAAGCGAGTGTCTCAGATCCGCTTTCCTGATCTTGTTGATATTGATTCCATCATATCTTATCTTGCCATCCTGTACGTCATAGAACCTGTTTATCAGGTTCGTGATGGTCGTCTTGCCGGCACCGGTTGCACCGACGAAGGCAAGTTTCTGCCCAGGCTTTGCATACAATGAGATGTTATGAAGAGTCATCTTGCCATCTTCGTAGCCGAAGCTCATGTCAAAAAAGCGTACATCTCCTCTGAGTTCTGTGTATGTTGTTGTTCCATCATGGTGAGGATGCTTCCATGCCCAGCGTCCTGTTCTCTGAGGAACTTCCGTAATGGTCCCGTCCTCTGCGATTTCAGCATTCACAAGCTTTACATAGCCTTCATCTGTCTCGCTCTTCTCGTCAATCAGACGGAATATTCTCTCGGCACCTGCGAGTGCCATGATTATGGCATTTGACTGCTGTGCAATCTGGGCAAATGGCTGATTGAAGCTTCTGGTCATCTGCAGGAATGTCGCGAGTGTACCGAGTGTCAGCGGAAATATTCCGGATATCCCGATAAGACCCCCGAGTAGGGCAGTGAGCACATAGTGGATGTTCCCGATGTTGCCCATTACAGGCATCATTACATTGGAGTATTTGTTAGCTTCTGTTGCGCTGCTGCAGAGCTCTTCATTGAGTTTGTCAAAGCCTTCTTTTGTTTCCTCTTCATGACAGAATACCTTGATGACTTTCTGCCCTCCGAACATCTCTTCGATATAGGCATTCACCGCAGCGATATCCTTCTGCTGTGCTATGAAGTTCCTGCCGCTCTTTCCTCCGATTACCTTTGCGGTAATAAGCATTGCGATGATTGATACAATCGTAAGCACAGTCAGAGGCAGTGACAGGTTCACCATCACGATAAAGACAGTTATGACTGACACAAGGCAAGACAGGGTCTGCGGGATGCTCTGGGATATCATCTGGCGCAGTGTGTCCGTATCATTTGTATAGAGGCTCATCAGGTCTCCATGCTTATGGGTGTCAAAGAATCTTATCGGGAGAGTCTGCATGTGTTCGAACATCTCATCTCTCACTCTCTTGAGCACGCCTTGTCCTATGTTGACCATCAGCCTGTTGTAGATGTATGTGCATATGACACCGACAAGATAGATGCAGGCGAAAATCATTACCATGTGCACGAGCGGCGTGAAATCCGGATCTGCATGCCCGATCAGGGGTGTGATGAAATCGTCGATGAGATACAGCAGGAAAAGAGGACCTGCCATTCCCGCTATTGCGCTTATTATTATGGCGATAAGAACGAAGAAGAACTGCAGCTTATATGTGCTGGCAACGTACTTCATCAGTCTCATGGCTGTCTTCAGATACTGTGTGCCTTCTTTCTTTTTCATTCATTGCCTCCATTTACCTGTGACTGGTAGACCTCTCTGTAGATCCTGTTTGTCCTGAGAAGATTCTCGGGAGTATCGAAAGCATCGATTCTGCCTCCATCCATTACGATTACCCTGTCAGCATCTTCTACCGATGAGATCCTCTGGGCTATGATGATCTTCGTGGTATTCGGTATATCTTCCCTGAATGCTTTTCTTATGAGCGCATCTGTCTTGGTGTCTACAGCACTGGTAGAATCATCGAGAATGAGGATCTTCGGTTTCCTGAGAAGTGCTCTGGCAATGCAGAGCCTCTGCTTCTGTCCTCCGGAAACATTTGTTCCTCCCTGTTCTATATATGTGTCGTATCCATCGGGGAATGCTGATACGAATTCATCTGCCTGGCTGAGAATGCAGGCTTTCCTGATTTCCTCATCAGTCGCCTCCGGATTTCCCCATCTGAGGTTTTCCTTGATTGTTCCGGAGAATAGGGTATTCTTCTGAAGAACCATCGCAACCTGTGTCCTGAGAGCGTCTAGGCTATATTCCCTGACATTCCTTCCGCCTACGCTGACTGAACCTGTAGTTGTATCGTAAAGGCGGGGAATAAGCTGGACAAGCGTTGATTTCGCGCTTCCCGTACTTCCTATGATTCCAATGGTCTCTCCGCTGTTTATGTGGATGTTTATGTCATGGAGAGAGCATTTGTTTTCATCTCCTGCATAGCTGAAATTCACATTGCAGAAATCAACTGAACCATCATTGACTGATTCAGCAGGGTTTTCAGGATCTTTCAGGCTGCTTTCCTCTGTGAGGACTTCGACAATTCTTCTTGCTGAGGATGCTGCAATGATTATCATTACGAATACCATTGAGAGCATCATCAATGATGAGAGAATCTGGGTAGCATAGACAATCATGCTCATGAGCTGTCCTGTTGTCATCTCCTCCTGAACGATCAGCTCGCCTGCAAGCCAGGATATAAGGAGAATTGAGACATACATCATAAACTGCATGAGAGGGGAGTTCCAGGCAACGATCTTCTCTGCCCTTATGAACCTGTCATACACTTTCTGTGATATCTTTCTGAAAAGAGTGTTCTCGTAATCCTCCCTGACATATGATTTTACAGTTCTTATTGCGCTTACATCCTCCCTGACGACACCATTCAGGTAATCATAGGTTCTGAATACTTTCTCAAAATGTGGATGTGCTTTGATGGCAATGAAGAAAAGCCCGAATCCAAGAATCGGGATTGCACAAAGGAATACCATTGAAAGGTCGAAGTTTATGCCCATTGCCATTATCAGGGCGAATATGAGCATAATCGGACCTCTGATGAGTATCCTTATCACCATCTGGTATGCATTCTGGACGTTCGTCACATCTGTCGTGAGTCTTGTAACAAGGCTTTCTGGGGAGAATTTGTCTATATTGGCGAATGAAAATCCCTGGATGCGGTAGAACATGTCTTTTCTGAGATTCTTTGCGAATCCAGATGAAGCTTTCGCCGCATACTTTCCTGAAAGGGCACCGCAGATAAGGGAAAGCAATGCTGCCGCAGCAAGGATTATCCCAAGCTTTATCGTGTACGGCATGTCCGCATTTGCAAGTCCCACATCTATGATACCTGCCATGAAAAATGGTATCAGGACTTCGAGGATAACTTCTAACGTTACGAATACAGGAGTCAGGATTGAATCCTTCCTATATTCCCTTATTGAAGCCATGAGAGTTCTTATCATGCTTTTCCTCCGTTATTTCCTTCTTTATGTTTGCAATCATCTTTTCCGCTGTCCTGCAGAAAATGATGATATCCTTCTCGGGAATTCCCCGGGCCATGTCCATGTCGAATTCCCTGATGCAGCTGAATATCATGTCTTTCTGCCCGAGGCTTTTCTCCGTCGGGATGATTCTCTTGCATCTGGCATCCCATTCTTCCTGCACACGGATAATCAGGCCATTTCCTTCCATCTTCTTCAGCAGTTCGGTGGCAGTAGGGGACCTGAGAGAGAATTCTTCCTCTATATCCTTCTGGAATACAGGACTATCTGTATCAAGAATGAACGAAAGAACCTTTATCTCGGCTCCTCCGTATCCGGAATCCGCAGTCTCTTTCCAGAGGCAGCGGCGCATCATGTTATATAGGCGTCCGATGTATCTGCCTATTCGCAAATCAGTATGTTCCATTTCCAATTTCTTAGTTTCCTAAGTTTATTTATGGATTTCATAAAATAGTGTCAATATGGGAAATGTTAAGTTTCTGTGAAGCTTTTTGTTGAATTAAGAAAGAAATATGCAGCAACTATTATGTTGCTGCATGGTATATTAAAACATTTCGTTATGGATCCATCCGATAACCTTTCCAAGTATCCGGACGCCATCGGAATCGGCATCGACTGTGCGGATCGGATAGTTTCTGTTCTCGCTTATTATCGTGAGCCTGTTCTGGCCGCCATCGAATGAGAGGCGTTTTACCATAATATCTCCGGCAAAGGCTATGACATATATTCCTTCACCTTTTATTAGTCCCTTGGAAAAGAATACATAATCTCCGGGATAGATATTCGCATCTATCATGCTGTCTCCTTTGACTTCAGCACTCACCAGCGTTGACTTGTCAGAAACGCCTCTCGCCATTGATTCAGGTATCTGTATCCGTTTCAGCGTCAGGCTGTCATCGGATAGAAAATCCTCACCATAGCCTGCTGATATCTTCTGCGATATGAATGGGACCGATATGAAGCCAGGGACAGCTTTGCCTGAGGGGGCATCCCCTCCGAGTATTTCCCATGGCTCCACCTCCAGGGCCTTTGCTATTTTCTCTACCTTGCTATATGGAATATTCGTTATTTTGCCTGTCTCGTATTTGAATATGGTCTGTTTTGTTGTCCCGAGAGCTTTTCCGAGTTCTTCCTGGGTTATCCCCTTGCGTTCCCGGTATTCTCTTATTTTGTCACCTTGTGTGCTCATTAGTAACCCCTGAAGTTATTATACCTTGGAAATGGGGTTTTGCAATATCCTATTTTCCGATGGGCTATATCCGTTTTTCATAGTTTTTTTCTTATATCACTTCTTGTTGGAAGATAGCTTTGTTATAATTAGTAAAGAGGTTGCAATGCGTAAATCACTGACACAGCAGGTAGTGGAAAAACTTACAGAGGAGGTAAGGAGCGAAAGGCTCTCTCCTGGAGATAGAATACCAAACGAATTTGAACTCGCCAGCAGGATGAATGTCAGCAGGAGTACTGTAAGAGAAGCTGTGAAGCAGCTGGTCAGCCAGGGAGTATTTGAGATAAGAAGGGGAGATGGCACATATGTGTGCCAGCATATCGGAGTAAAGCCGGATCCGCTTGGGCTGCAGTTTATATCAGATAGAAAGAAGCTTGCCCTTGATCTTTGCGAAGTCCGTCTGGTTCTTGAACCTTGGATGGTACGTCTTGCAGCAGAAAGGGCCTCTGATGAAGCAATTGCTGAGATGGAAAGGCTTCAGAAGGAAGTCGAGGAGAGGATAATGCGTGGAGAGAACCATGCAGAGCCTGATATCGCCCTTCATGTCTGCTGGGCAAAGTGCACGGGCAATACAGTTGTCCCCAAGATTATCCCGATACTCATGGAAGCGATTCCTTTGTTCATCGAAGTAACGAAAGCCTCTCTCCTGCAGCCTACAATAACCACGCATCGCGAAATAATTGCTGCGATAAAGGCTCATGATCCTGAAAAAGCCGCGGCTTCAATGGAGAGCCACATACTGTTTAATAGGGTTTCAATCCAGAAAACCGATTTCTGAGAAATTTTTCAGCAAAAGCAGAAATTTTTCTTGCATCTCTGTTCGGATGTGATAAACTCCACAAAAGTAAGACGTCTGATGTTTGACGTCTAATGTTTTGAGGAGCTGCAATGGAACACGAAAATCTCAAAAGCGAGAAAGTCCGAAAACTTGCACCGGAGATGGATCCGCTTCGTCTTGGAATGGGGTGGAAGAAGGAAGATCTTGATAAGCCGAAGATTCTCATAGAGAGTACTTTCGGTGATAGTCACCCGGGTTCAAGCGGTTTGCTGCCACTTGTAAACAAGGCCGCGGAGGGCGTTGAGGAAGCAGGAGGAAGACCTGCTCGTTATTTTGTCACTGACATCTGTGACGGACAGGCACAGGGGCACGATGGAATAAACTATTCGCTTGCGAGCCGTGACATGATCGCGAATATGGTAGAAATCCATAATAACGCTACTCCTTTTGATGCCGGAGTTTTCATTGCCAGCTGTGATAAAGGTCTGCCAGGACTCCTCTGCGGAATAGGACGCACGAACCTCCCTACAGTTGTTCTTCCCGGAGGAGTCATGAAGGCCGGCCCTGATCTTCTTACGCTTGAGATGATCGGTGCTTATAATGCCAAATGCGCGAGAGGGGAGATTACCGAGGAAGAGTTCAGCTACTACAAGCATAATGCATGTCCATCATGTGGCGCATGCTCATTCATGGGAACTGCATGTACAATGCAGGTTATGTCAGAGGCTCTTGGTCTCTCTCTTCCTGGTACGGCACTTCTTCCTGCTGTATGCCCAGAGCTGTCCGATGCTGCTGAAAACGCAGGAAAGGCTGCAATGAATCTTGCGCTTTCCGGCCTGACTGCAAGAGATATAGTCACAAAAGAGAGCTTTGAGAATGCGATTATAATCCATGCTGCAATCTCTGGTTCTACAAATGCTATCCTTCATCTCCCGGCAATTGCCCACAATTTCGGCATAGAAATTGATGCGGATACGTTTGAGAAGATCCATCGCGATGCTCATTACATCCTCAATGTCCGTCCTGCTGGGTTCTGGCCTGCTGAATATGTTTTCTATGCAGGTGGTGTTCCTGCAATCATGGAAGAGGTCAGGCATCTTCTTCACCTTGATGTGATGACAGTCACAGGAAAGACACTTGGAGAGAATCTCGAGGATATCAGAAAGAGTGATTACTACAGCATCTGCGAGAAATACAGGAAAGAGAAGGGCGTAGAGAAGGAAGATATCCTCAAGCCATATGATAAGCCGATCGGAAGCCACGGAACCATTGCAATCCTGAAAGGAAATCTTGCACCGGATGGATCTGTCGTAAAGCATTCTGCTGTTCCGAAGGAGATGTTCCATGCAGTTCTTAAGGCACGCCCGTTCAACTGCGAGGAAGATGCAATTGCTGCGGTCCTGTCGCATAGGATCAAGCCGGGCGATGCTGTAATTGTCCGTTATGAGGGGCCGAAAGGATCCGGAATGCCTGAGCTTTTCTATACAACAGAGGCTATTTCTTCTGATCCGGAACTTGGAAAGAGCATTGCCCTGATAACAGATGGGCGTTTCTCAGGGGCATCAAAAGGGCCTTCGATTGGCCATGTCTCACCAGAAGCTGCAGAGGGTGGTCCTATTGCAGTTGTTGAGGAAGATGATCTTATCGAGATCGATATAGATAACCGCAAGCTGAATATTATCGGAGTGAAGGGTGAAAAGCTTCCGCCTGAGGAAGTGGAGAGAATCCTTAAGGAAAGACTTTCCCGCTGGACACCGAAGGAGCCCAAATACAAGAGCGGCGTTCTCAAGATTTATTCAGAACATGCAACCGGCCCCATGAAAGGCGGATACATGAAATAAGAGGAGGATTGTATGGATAAAATCAGAACAGGAATAATTGGCTGCGGCAAGGTTGGGGATTTCCATGCTCTTGCGTATTCAAAACTCCCGGAAAGCGAGTTTGTAGCAGTCTGCGATTCAGATATAAAGCGTGCAGAGGCTTTTGCTGCCAGATATGGTGTAAAGGCGTACTCCGATGTTGAGGAGATGTGCAGGAAGGAAAAGCTTGGTGCTGTAAGCATCTGCACACCGCATCCGATTCATGCAGCCCCTGCTGTTACCGCTGCAAACTGCGGCTGCAATGTCCTTGTAGAGAAGCCTCTTGCTTCCCGCCTTGCTGACTGTGATGCAATCCTTAAAGCCGGAGAGGAGAATCATGTCCAGATAGGAACAATGGTCCAGAGAAGATTCTACCGCCCTTGTCAGCGTATAAGAAAGGCAATCGATGATGGGAAAATCGGCACATCTGTTCTCGGAACTGTCCAGATGTTCGGATGGAGGGACAAGGCATATTACGACTCAGATCCATGGAGAGGTACCTGGAAGGGAGAGGGTGGTGGAGTTCTTGTAAATCAGGCTCCTCATCAGCTCGATCTTCTTCTCTGGTATATGGGAGAGGCAGAGGAGGTGTATGGCCTCTGGAAGAATCTTAACCATCCATATATTGAGGTCGAAGATACAGCAGTTGCCATTGTTAAGTTCAAGAATGGCGGAATCGGCAATATTGTCGTAAGCAATAGCCAGAATCCGGCTCTCTTCGGAAAAGTCCATGTCTTTGGTTCAAATGGTGCATCTGTCGGTGTTCAGACAGATGGCGGTGCAATGTTCATTGCCGGTATGTCTTCTATTGCAGAACCTCCTGTGAATGATCTCTGGACTGTGGAAGGTGAGGCGGAGATGCTTGAGACCTGGAAGAAGGAGGATAGTGATTATTTCAACAGTATTGATTCAACTCATCACTATCATCTTGTCCAGATTGAGGATTTCCTCAAAGCCCTTCAGGAAAAGAGACGCCCGCTGGTCGATGGTTACGATGGACGCAGGACAGTTGAGCTTATTGAAGCTATCTATCGTTCAACAGAGACAGGTGAACCTGTAAAGCTTCCAATCAGGTGAGGTCCAATATGAAGATTTCATACAACGAAGCCTGTGCAAAGGATTGCTCTACTCTTGAGAAGGACCTTGTTCTTGCTGAGAAAGCTGGGTTTGACTTTATCGAAATCCGTATTGATATGCTCAGAAAATACCTTGTCTCTCATACACTTGATGATCTTAAGGCATTTTTTGAGAAGAGCAGGATAAAGCCTCATGCATTCAATGCAATCTACATTTATCCGGAATTCCTGTCAGAGCGTGATAATCCTGCTCGCCAGGATGCGCTTCTTGACGAGTTCATTCTTGCATGTGTGGCTGGTAAGGCAATTGGATCGGAATACATTATCGTGGTTCCTCCTCTTCAGAGAGATCCTAATGGCGGTCCGTATACCGGGAGCTGGGATGAGACATACAAAGAATGTGTAAGGATTCTTCGTACTCTTTCTGATTATGCAGCGCCATACGGCATGAAGCTCTGCTTTGAGCTTGTCGGATTTGAGCGATCAAGCGTCAGAAGCATTGAGGCTGTAGATAAGATTGTAAGGGCTGTGGACCGCGACAATGTCGGTTTTGTCTTTGATTCCTACAACATCTATCTCAATGGCGGCCTGAATGATTTCTCAGCATTGAAGAATGTACAGAAAGAAAAGATTTTTGCTGTCCACCTGATGAGCGGAGATGATGTTCCTGCATCTGAAAGAGGGCAGGACAAGAGATGCTTCTGCGGAGAGGGTGCTGTTGATACAGACGCTTTCCTGCGTACTCTCCGTGAAATCGGATATGACGGAATGGTATCTGTAGAGACTTTCAGACCTGAATATTGGAAGAAAAGTCCTGAATGGGTGATTGAGAACGCATACAGGACAACAGCTGCGGCTGTGCAAAAGAGCGAAGAAGCTCGTTGATAGGTAAAAACTCCCCCAATGGGGGAGCGTGATATGTGTATTGCAACAAGGAGGGAACAATGTCACCTGTCGCATTCGTTATAATGCTCGTAATAGCTGTAGCATTATTGACAATTATGACCCTGAAGCTGAAGATTCACCCGGTAATGGCTCTGTTCATTACGGCAACATTCTGTGGTCTTGCTTCCGGGAAGGGTATTGTCGGTACTTTCAGTACGATTACATCGTATTTTGGATCTACGCTTGGTAGCATAGGAGTCATGATCATATTCGGAGCAATGATTGCTGCTGGTATCGCAGACACAGGCGCTGCAACAAGTATGGTCAACTTCTTCATCAGGCTTTTCAGAGGTAAGCATCTTGAACTTGCTCCATCTCTTACTGGATTCATTATGAGTATCCCTGTATTCGGAGATATCGCAATTATCCTCAACGCACCGATTTCTGCAATTCTTGCTAAGAGAAAGAATATGAGCATGACCCAGGTTGCACCATTTGTTAATCTTGGTCTTACTCTTACTCATGGCCTTGTACCTCCTACTCCTGGTATTCTTGCTGTATCTGTACTTCTTGGAGCTGATATCGGAACTGTAATTCTGTGGGGTCTTGTATGTTCAATCATTTCCTTTGCAGTCTGCTATGTAGTGCTCAGACCACTTTATTCAAAGTGTGAGTACATTGAGCCACTTGCATCTTACACAGAGGGAATAGAGCCAGTAAAAGAGGATTGCTCAGTTGAAGAGCTTCTTATCAAGGAGGAGAATACTCCTAGTGCATTTGCTTCTTTCATTCCTCTTCTTCTTCCTGCTATCCTCATTGCTATCGGATCGATTGGAAAGCTTTTTTCAGAAGCTGGAACACCTATTTACAATTTCTTCGATATCATTGGAAACACAGTACTTGCGCTTTTCATTGGTATTCTTGCAATTGGTTTCCTTGTTTTCAAGAGAAGGGATAAGGTTGTTGCAAAAGCTAATGCAGATGGAAATGGCTGCGAACTTACAAATAAGAGTTCCTGGTTTGAGATTGTTATGAACAACTGGACAGGAAGAGCTCTTATCATTTCAATCAGTGCTCTTATAATTACAGCAATGGGTGGTGCTATGGGTGGAATCCTTCGTGAGAACGAAGCTATCACAACAATTGGTAACGCAATTGCTGCTACGAATTTCCCTGGAATCCTTGTTCCGTTCCTTATTGCTGCAATCATGATGGCTGTCTGTGGTTCAATGACAACAGCTTCCATGACAGCTGCAGCTCTTATGGTTGACCTTGTTCCTCTTCTTGGACTTACACCAGTCGCAGCAGCTCTTGCAATCGGCGCTGGATCCATGGTTGGTTGGCATGTCAACAATTCAGGTTTCTGGATTTTCACATCTCTTTATGGTTTCAACACTGTCCAGGGTCTGAAATACTTCACGACAACAAATGCATTGGGCGGTATCGTCGCATTCCTTGTACTTGTTGTTCTTACAATCATTGGCGTTTGCTGATGCAGCGGCTCCGGGGATTCCCGGAGCCATATTCTGAAAACTATGATTAAAGCCTTTCCAAAAAGCAGAAGAATAGCAATATGGGTTGGAATACCTCTTGCGATTGTATCTCTTATTATTTCATGGTTTATCCTTGGTAATTTTGTTTCCGGGATTTTCAGTCATGTTCTTGTTTCAGCTATAATAGCTGTTATTGCTTACAGCCTTGTACTGATGGTATGCAGAGTAATTGCAGCAGGGGAGTATCAGAAGCTGCTTTTGCCTTTATATGAGAATCTGGATCCGGAAGCAATGCTTTCTTCACTGGGCAGTATCAATGAGAATTGTTTATCTGACGGTGAGAGGATAATGTTCCTCGTACATAAAGCAAATGGTTATATCTATCTTGGAGAATTCAGCAAGGCTGAGGAAATTCTTTCATCAGTTTCGATTTCAGAGAAAGACCTTTCAAATAAATATCTTATTACAGGTGGTCTTGCTACATGCCGTCTTTTATCAGGAAATGCAAAGGGCGTCAGAGAATGCATCGATTCCCTTATGGGGATTACAAAGGTTCCTAACTGCAGCAAGGATCTTTCCCTGAGAGCCAGAAGGGTAGTGGGGTACATTCAGTTCTGCCAGTCTATACTAATGGGAAGAAATGCGGACATTGAGGCTGCAATAAAGGATTTTGAAACATCAAGGGTACCTGTGCATAAACTTGATGTAGCATATTACATCGCCATATATATGTCCCGTCACAAAGATGAGAGAGCTGCGGAATATATTTCATATGTTAAAGAGAAAGGAAGCAGGACTGTTTATCCTAAGCTGCTGAACTTATAAATGCTAAGGCTTTTCAGCATAGTATTGTTTTTCTATCTCTTTAGCTGTCCGCAATCCATGAATCCTGCCCGCTGAACTCTGTGGACAGAATATTCCTCGATTTTAATTCTTTATATTGTTTAACCTTGTTTGTTATAGGTTGCTGGAAATCTTTAAAATCGAGTTTGTTTAATTGATTGAATCCGGTCTATCATCTGAAATGACTTTCTCGACAACTATATGGAGATGTTTCTTATTCTCTTGAGCCTTGTATAAGAAAGTGTCACCGGGAGAAATTTCCATTCTCAATCTCCCTCATTAGTCTGTAATTTCCTTTCTGGATATCAGCTGCAAGTGCAGTTTCCTCTATATTCTCTTCTGCCTTTTCTCCTGATTTCTCGGCCCTGATTATATCCTCTATGGAGATTCGTATTATAGATCCAGCAGGGTTCTGCCATTCACGAAGATTGTTGTGGCAGTAATTAACTACATCCCATTCCTTGTAATTCTTGAACTGTTCATCTATGGAGCTGATTATCTCCATTTCCATCGGGCTTAGATATCCATAATCAGGTTCGTTCTTAATCATACAGACATCATAATCATCTGTATGTATGCGAGAGGACCAGTAGGATCCTGTATCCTTCTTTCCTTCTTTAATAAGGTCGTAGATATTGCTTGTCACTGGGCCGTTATCCATTGATACATAGCAATCAGTTGTTATCGAATTGGAGAAATCCAATATGTATTTTCTGTCGGAAAGATAAAGCAGCTTAATCAGCTTCATGTAATTCATCCGGCCATTATTCAACGACAGAAGATAGCAAGCTGCCTGTGTTGCTTTCCTCTCATCAAAAACAAAAGCGATTGAATACTGCATGTTTTCTTTCTCCCTCGATTATAGTTTACATATTATCTTCCCGCACAGGTCAATATCAAAGATTCCCTGATTGTCGGAATTTGTATTTCGAAGTTTAGCTTTCAGTACTTGGCAGACAGTTTTGTATAACATCTAATTCTTTTTATTATTTAACTTTAATTGCATCGAATGGACATACTTCATGACAGCAGTAGCACCGGATGCATTTTCTTTTTTCAAAAACAACATGTCCATTCTCAATACTTAAAGCTTTTGCAGGGCAGATATTCACGCACCTTGAGCAGGCCCTGCATTTATCTGCACTGAAGATAGGGCGGGGTCGGTCATTGTTTCCCTTCCTGAAGAAATTAAGCAGAGTACCTATTACAAGGGAACGCAGAGTGTTCTTCTTTCCTTCTCCGATTCTCTTATAGTCTTCGATGATGAGAGAGGAAGGCTGAAGCAGCGGGAATTCAGCATCGCTGATACCTGGGGAAAGCTTTTCTGCTGTCTCGATAAGAGGCACGCTTCTGTAGCCCATGATGAGTGCCTCTGCCCTGTCAAGGGCATATGCATTTTCAGAACCCATCATAAGCCCTATGTGCCTTGGAGTCCCGCTTCCTGGGCCCTGGCCTTCCATTCCGATAACAGCATCTATGAATGCATAGTCCACATGGCATTCTTCGAATACTTTCATCAGAAATCCGGCAAAGGTCTCCGGTGTGGTATACCGTAAATGCAGAGGGCTCTTATTTAATCCGGGAATAGTTCCGAACATGTTCTTTACAGCACCTGTTGCGCTCATAAGCTGATGTGTTTTGAACTTTGCGAATGAGATTACTATGTCAGCTTCATCGAGTGCTGCTGCCATCGGTATTCTTACACCATTGATCTCGTGCGGCCTGTTCTTTTCCCTGAAATCCGCAAATTCTGCATTCTGGGCTTTCACTGCCTCCTCTATCTTGGATAATCTGGCGGAGAGCTTTCCCATCTGGGTTCCGGGACTGTCTCCGACAATGATCTTTTCCGCACCCATCTCATTGAGGATCCTGAGAAGAGCCTCAATAGCTCTGTAGTCAGTGGTTATGGCTTTTTCAGGAACTGAATCAGATAGGATGTTAGGTTTTAGGAAAACTGTCTTTCCGCTGATAGCAGGGAAGTCCGTATTGTCTATTATCTGTCTAAATGCCCTGTCAAGTTCTGGGGCTGTGTAATCATTGCATTCAGTTATTGCGCATCTTGTCATAGTTTTCTCATCAAAGAGGCGAACATCGGACCTCTTCCTCCGCTTTTGTCGGGAAGGACAATCATTCCATGCTCAAGCCTTTCCCCACAGTCAAGTTCTATCTCGATTTCTTCTGCTTCTCCAGGGTGTTTCTTCATGAAGCGGGAGATTATCTCATCGTCCTCTCCGTGGTTTATTGAGCATGTGGAGTAGAGAAGATAACCTCCGTGCCTGAGCGCAAGCATGGCTGAAGTGAACATCGAGTACTGCAGTGCCTGGAGTCTTTTAGGTCTTGATGGAGACCACTCTTTCAGGTGCTCTGGGCTCTGGAGCACATGGCGTTCGGAAGAGCAGGGGGCATCGAGGAGTATCCCATCATAAACCTCTTTTTCATATAGACCCCATTTCGAAGCATCGTGTCCTGTTATTACCGAAGGAGCCTGAAGCGGTTCGGGGAGAGAGGTATATATTGCCCTCCTCATTCTTTCCCTTCTGTCCTGGGATCTGTCGTTAGAGACAAGCTTCCCGGTTCCATTCAGTTTGAGAAGAAGAACAAGCGACTTTCCTCCGGGAGCTGCGCACATATCGAGGAGAGTATCCCCCTCATTTACAGGAAGGAGGGAAGCTGTCTCTATTGAGGCTCTGTCCATATAGTAGGGAGAGGAGAGTCCTTCCGGTGATATCTTGTCATCCTCGTCTGAGAGCATTGCAGCTCTAAGGCTTTCCCACCTTTCTCCATATTGACTGATATAGAATTCATCAAAAGTCTGTTTAGCCATTGAATAATCTCAGATATGTAAATGCTGCACCGGCAGCAAGCCCGAGAACTGCGCCCGCAATTACCTGTATTGCAGAATGCCCGATCATTGTTTTGAGAGCAGTAGGGGAGAATGTTCCATCCTGATGCAGCTGTGCAAGGATTTCAGACCATCTGTTGAGAAGCTCTGCCTGTTTGCCAGTCTCGTATCTTACATTCATTGCATCATTCATTATAACCAAGGCTATGAATACACAGATTGCAAAAGCCGTGCTGTTTATCCCTTCTGACATTCCTACAGAGACAGTCAGGGCTGCCGCTGCCGCAGAATGGGAGGAGGGCATGCCTCCTGTAGTTATCAGGAATCTCCATTTCCAGCCATTCCCAAGCATTGCATTTATTATAGGTTTCAGCAGCTGGGCACATGCAAATGCGATAGCTGCGGCAAAGAGAGGAATGTTCTCAAATAGCTTTTCCATAATGCAAGCCTATCATTGAGGCTTTGGCGTGGTCAATCTTTCCTATATTCTCTATAATGGTTCGGCAAGGAGAAACGTATGGGACAGACACAGTGCTATAAGATCTTATCAGAGCATCTTGTCAGCGGAGAGCTGCGAAAGGGTGAGAGCATCTCAATCAGGATAGATCAGACGCTTACCCAGGATGCTACAGGAACAATGGCTTATCTTGAGTTTGAATCACTTGGGCTGGATAGGGTCAGGAATGAACTTGCTGTAAGTTATGTCGATCATAATACCGTACAGGTCGGATTCGAAAATGCCGATGATCATGAATATCTGAGGACTGTTGCTGACAACAAGGGCGTAATATACTCAAGGGCAGGAAACGGAATATGCCACCAGGTTCATCTTGAGCGTTTCGCAGAACCTGGAAAGACTCTTCTTGGCTCGGATTCCCATACGCCTACAGCTGGCGGTATAGGATCTTTTGCAGCTGGTGCCGGTGGTCTGGATGTTGCCCTCGCAATGGCCGGTGTTCCATTCAGTATTATCGCTCCACGTGTTGTTGAGATAAGGCTTCATGGGCATCTGAAGCCATTTGTCTCCGCAAAGGATGTAATCCTGAAAGTTCTGGAGCACTTCGGAGTCAAAGGAAACGTGAACACTGTGTTCGAATATACCGGAGAGGGTGTGAAGACGCTTTCAGTACCTGAGAGGGCTACGATTACGAATATGGGAGCGGAGTGCGGCGTCACGACTTCCCTGTTTCCTTCTGACGAGAATACAAGGGCATTTCTTGAGGCACAGGGCAGGGGAAAGGATTATATTCCTCTCTCAGCTGATCAGGATGCCCAGTACGATGATCTTTTTGAGATAGATCTTTCTGAACTTGAGCCGATGGCTGCCTGTCCGCATAGCCCTGGGAATATCAAGAAGGTATCGGAGCTTGAGGGAATGGCTGTAAACCAGGTGCTTATCGGATCCTGTACTAATTCAAGCTATATGGATCTTAAGAGAGCTGCCGCCATCCTTTCTGGTCATCATGTTGCTCCTTCTGTCTCACTGGGTGTTGCCCCTGGGTCCAGGGAGGTGTTCCTGATGATTGCGGAAGACGGGACTCTTGAGACACTCATCAAGGCAGGTGCAAGGATACTTGAAAGTGCCTGCGGATTCTGTATCGGCAATCATCAGAGTCCTGGAACAGATAGTGTTTCTCTCAGAACGAGCAACAGGAATTTCTATGCACGT
Source organism: uncultured Spirochaetaceae bacterium (assembly GCA_944389105.1). Lineage (GTDB taxonomy): Bacteria > Spirochaetota > Spirochaetia > Sphaerochaetales > Sphaerochaetaceae > Ornithospirochaeta. The sequence continues at coordinate 23,302 of CALXLD010000029.1, forward strand.
TCGGGAACTGCCTCGGCGAACCTCTACCTAGTCTCTCCGGAGACGGCTGCGTATTCGGCAATTACAGGAGTCTTCTCCGATCCGAGGAAATCTTCTGCTGATATCTCCGGAATAACCATGCCAGAGAAATTCATCATCGATGATTCGATGTTCATCAAGCCTACTTACTCTCTTGAGATCAAGAGAGGGCCTAATATCGGAAATCCTCCGATGAATACTCCGCTTCCTGAGGCGGTTATGGGCCATGCTGTAATCAAAGTCGGTGATAAGATAACAACCGATCATATAATGCCTGCTGGTGCAAGACTCAAATACCGTTCAAACATCCCTCGCTATGCGGAGTTCGTATTCGAATCAGTTGATCCAGAGTTCCCAAAGCGAGCTGCTATGTACAGGGATAAAGGGGAGAGCGGATTCATCATAGCAGGAGCTTCCTACGGCCAGGGTTCATCAAGGGAGCATGCAGCAATCTGCCCGATGTATCTGGGAATAAGAGCTGTGTGTGCTGTTTCCATAGAGCGTATCCATCAGGCAAATCTCTGCAATTTCGGTATCCTTCCGCTTATATTCCGTTCCGAAGAGGATTACAGCAGGATTGACCAGGGCGATGAGCTTGAGCTGCTTTCTCCGAAGGAAGCGCTGAAGACGGGAGAGTTCATACTCCGCGATGTTACAAAGAATATTGATATCCCGATGGATCTTTTCGCATCTGAGGATCAGAAGAAGATGCTGCTGGCAGGTGGCCGGCTTAATGAGGTGAGAAAATGAAGATACGGATGGAGAATGGAAAGCTCTTAGTCCCTGATACTCCTGAAATCGTGTATATCGAAGGGGATGGTGTCGGCAAGGAAATTACCGATAAAATGAGGCTTGTCCTTGATAGTGCAGCTGCGAAAGCATATGGTGGCAGAAAGAGGATTGAGTGGAAGGAAGCGCTAGCCGGCGGAAAGGCGATAGAGCAGACAGGCAGCAATCTTCCAGATGAGACTATTAAGGAGATTGAGGATTCTCTTGTCGCTATAAAAGGCCCTCTGATGACTCCTGTCGGAAAAGGTGCAAGATCGATAAACGTAGCTCTGAGGCAGAAGCTTGATCTCTATGTATGTCTCCGCCCTGTTGAATACTTTGAAGGAGTTCCTTCTCCTGTAAGGCACCCCGAGAATGTGGATATGGTTGTCTTCAGGGAGAACACGGAGGATATATATGCAGGCATAGAGTGGCCATCTGGATCAGACGAGGTCAGGAAAGTCATTTCCTTCCTGCAGAATGAGATGAATGTTACTAAAATACGCTTTCCTGAGACCTCTGCCCTTGGTGTGAAGCCTGTATCTCCCGATGGCTCTAAAAGACTCATAAGAGCTGCCATTGATTATGCTATCGAACATGGAAGGAAGTCCGTCACGCTTGTGCATAAAGGAAACATCATGAAGTTCACAGAAGGCGGTTTCCGTGTATGGGGTTATGAAATAGCTATGCAGGAGTATGGCGCGTATGAAAAAGATGGACGTGTCTATATACCTCACCAAGGTGGCGATATCGAGATAAAGGACTGCATCTGCGATGCTTTCCTCCAGAATATACTTCTGAAGCCGGAGGAGTACAGCGTCATTGCGACACTTAATCTAAATGGTGATTATGTCTCTGATGCCCTTGCTGCTGAAGTAGGAGGAATCGGTATAGCTCCAGGCGGGAATATAAATTACCAGACGGGAGCTGCTGTTTTCGAGGCAACTCACGGTACAGCTCCGGATATTGCCGGAAAAGATATCGTGAATCCGCTTTCGATAATCCTTTCAGGTGTTATGATGCTTGAGTACATAGGATGGAAAGAGGCTGCGGATATGATACGTTCTGCGGTCAGGAAAGCTATTTCATCTGGAAGAGTCACAAGCGATTTCTATAGACTGCTCCTGAAAGAAGGAAGGAACGGGGAATGCCTTTCGACAACAGCATTCACCGATAGCCTTATCTCCCTTCTTTGATATCTTCAAAGGACTGGATTTCTATGACTTTGCTGTCATCAATGCTTTCCAGTCCTTTTTCCTTTATTCTGTAGACTAGTTTTACGCCGGAGCTGAGCGCAGCTTTTACTCCTGAGGCAGAATCTTCGAATACTATCGTGTTATCGGGATCGGTTCCTATCTGCTTCATTGCAAGAAGGAATATAGCAGGATCAGGTTTTGATGGGATATCTGTTCTTCCTGCGATGATATTCTCTCTTTCAAAGAATCTTTCAAGCCCATATTCCGGGATATACCACTCCATATTGATCCATGGTGCAGAGGAGGCTATTGCAAGTTTTTTTCCCTTCGCCTTCAGGGATGACAGGATTTCCTCTGCTCCAGGAGACAATGAAATCTTCCTGCTCAGACAGAGTTCCTTGTAGATCATTTCCTTCTCAGCAGCGATTTCAATCCTTTTCATTTCGCTTTCATCCGGTGCCAGATACAGGACTGTTTCTTCGTCCGTTCTTCCATTGAGGGTGGCAAATTCTTCGTCTGAAAGGGCTGTACCTCTGTATTTGCTGAAAATAATGGACCACGCTTCCCTGTTTTCCCTGGAGTCCCAGAAAAGCGTGCCATTGAAATCGAAGATGTATCCGTCAGCGTTCAGCAATTGGAACGACATCACGTTCCTCCGGTCCGGAATATATCTGTCTAGGTCTTCCGATCTTCTGATACGGATCGTGCTTCCATTCAAGATAGTGTGCTATCCATCCGGGAAGCCTGCCCATGGCGAAGAGCACAGTAAACATCGATACAGGGATTCCCATCATGTGGAATGTGATTCCTGTATAGAAATCAACATTAGGATAGAGGTTGCGTTCTATGAAATAATCATCGTGGGTAGCTCTCTCCTCAAGCTCAAGCGCTATATCAAGGAGTGCATCAGTTGTTCCGGAGGAAGCAAGGACTTCCTTTGTGATTTCCTTTGCAATGCGTGCTCTTGGATCGAATGTCTTGTAGACTCTGTGGCCGAATCCGAAAAGGCGGAATGGATCATCTTTGGATTTTGCTTTTTCTATTACCTTATCAATAGAGAGTCCCTCTGTCTGGATCTTCTGCAGCATATCCATCACGGCCTGATTAGCTCCTCCGTGCTTAGAGCCCCAGAGTGCACAGACTCCTGCTGTGACAGAAGCATAGAGATTGGCATCTGATGAACCTACAAGACGAACTGCACTTGTCGAACAGTTCTGCTCATGATCTGCATGGATGATAAGAAGCTTGTTCAGTGCTGCGACATGGACAGGTGATGGAGTGTAGTTATTTACAGATGTCCTGAACATCATGTTCAGGAAATTCGCGCAGTATGAATAGTTATATTGCGGTTCGACAAAATCCAGTCCCTTCATCTGCCTGTATGTGAAAGCAGCTATCGTTCTCATCTTTGAAAGCAGTCTTGTGACGGTCAGGTCAAGGTTTTCCTCAGGATCCTTATCCTCAAGTTCTGGATAGAAAGCAGAAAGGGATGCGACCATCGCCGCAAGAATTCCCATCGGATGTCCGTCATGGGGATATGCCCGGAAGAAGTCCCTCATGTTTACATGGAGGAGGGAGTTCTCATTCAGAAGCTTCTGGTATCCGATTCTTTCCTCTGCCGATGGCAGTCTTCCTTTTATAAGGAGGTAAGCCACCTCGATGAAATCGCATTTGGCTACAAGATCCGCGATGTCATAGCCTCTGTAGCGCAGTATTCCTTTCTCGCCATTGATGTAGCATATGGAAGACATGCATGAGCCAGTATTCACATAACCTGGGTCATAGGTGATGTATCCAGTCTCTTTTCTCAGTGCAGTGATATCAATGGATTTCTCACCCATATTGTCAGTGATGATATCTGCTTTGAATTCTTTTCCACCGGAAAGTCTGATGGATGCGGCTTCTTTTTCTCTAATCATAGGATCTCCTTTCCTGCCATTGCTTCAAGTGCTTTTACCAGTACCTGTGTGCCTTTCTTTCCCATACCTTCGGCTTTTATAGCCATATAAAGCTGTTTAGTCAGTGCAAGGGATGGCAGAGGTAGCTCCATTCTCTCCGCTTCTTCCAATGCAATTCCCATATCCTTTATAAAATGCTCAACCATGAATCCTGGTTCATAGTCCTTTCTGAGGACGCGGGGGGCAAGATTGTCCAGCGTCCAGCAGCCAGCAGCTCCTTTAGAAATCGTTGCGACCATCTTTTCAAGGTTAAGACCTGCTTTTGCTCCATAGACGAGTGCTTCGGATACTCCGCACATGGTTCCTGCGATAACAATCTGATTAGCCATCTTTGTGTTCTGCCCGGCTCCTACCTCTCCCATATGCGTAATATTCTTTCCCATTATCTGGAAAAGAGGCAGAAGAGCTTCAAATACTTTTTCAGAGGCCCCGACCATAATCGAGAGCGTTCCGTTCCTGGCTCCTGTATCTCCTCCTGAAACAGGAGCATCTGCCATTTCAGCTCCTTTCTTCCTGAGTTCTTCAGCTATTTCGATGTCAAGGGAAGGTTTTGTAGTGGTCATGTCGCAGAAGATCTTTCCGCTTTCCGCACCTTCGATTATTCCATTACTTCCAAGATAGACTTCCTGAACATCCTTTGGGAAACCGACGATTGTGAAAGTTATATCGGCATTCTCCGCAACGGAGCGGGGTGTATCGCACCAGTGGGCTCCTTTCGCAACTAGAGAATCGCCTTTTGATCTTGTCCTGTTATAGATATATAGTTCATAACCCGAATCGATGATCCTCGAGGCCATCGAGACTCCCATAACACCAAGCCCTATAAATCCTATTTTCTTTCCCATGCGTAGATTTTAGCATCAATCGGGATGGGGAAACTAGCCCGGCCGTTTTGATAGGTCCTTTGCTGGGAAAACTGGAAAAAGAATGGTTAAAATCGAATAACTGTTGCAGATATTCTTCCTTTGGCTATAATCCAGAATCATGGCTGGTGAAAGGGCATTAGTTGATTTTTCTACTGGATCTATTTCTGGAAAGATAATTGCTTTCGCTTTTCCTTTATTTCTTGGAAACCTCTTTCAGCAGCTTTATAACGCGGCTGATACATTGATAGTCGGCAACTTCCTCGGATCTGAAGCTCTAGCTGCGGTTTCCACATCCAGTTCCCTTATATTCATGATGGTGGGTTTCTTCAATGGTCTTGCAGTAGGGGCTGGTGTTGTGATTTCCCGTGCATTCGGCGCAAGAGATGAGGAGAAGCTTGAAAGGGCTATCTATTCGGACATCGCATTCGGCATTGTCTCTGGTATTATCCTTACGGTATTTGCCGTAATATTCACGCCATCAATTCTTAGGTGGATAGCAACTCCTGAAGATATTCTTCCGCTGAGCTCTGATTATTTCCGCATATATTCAGCAGGAATATTCTTTTCAGTCATGTACAACATCCTTATGGGGATAATGAATGCCCTTGGGGACAGCCGGCATCCTCTGTATTATCTTATAATTTCTTCTGCAGTGAATATTTTTCTGGATATTCTTTTTATCGCGGGATTCGGAATGGGAGTCGGATCAGCTGCTGCCGCAACCATCATTTCGCAGGCGGTTAGCTCTGTGCTTTGCCTTGTACGGCTTATAAGAGGCGAGGGAAAGATCAGAATAAGGCTTAGCAGGATAAGGCCATACAGAAGAGAATTGAGAGGAATAATAAACTATGGTCTTCCCGCTGGACTCCAGAACTCAATAGTCGGTCTTGCCAATACCGTCGTACAGGCTTCTGTGAATACTTTCTCCGCAGCTGCCATTGCTGGATTCGGGGTTTATGGAAAGGTGGAGGGATTTGTTCTGCTTCCGATCACGACATTCTCTCTTGCTCTCACGACATTTGTTGCACAGACGATGGGTAACAGGAATCTGGAAAGAACAAAGAAGGGTGTTGTAGAGGGGATGCTGATGACTGTGATTTCCGGAGAGATACTTGGGATTATCCTTTATATTACAGCTCCTTTTCTCGTTTCGCTTTTTTCATCGGACCCTGAGGTAATAGAATTCGGGACCAGGCAGGCAAGACTTGAATCCCTGCTATATTTTCTTCCTGCGATATCACATGGGAATGCTGGAGTTCTCAGAGGTGCGGGAAAAGCGTTTATACCGATGTTTGTCCTTCTTTGCTCCTGGTGCATCATCCGTGTCATCTTTGTCCAGATAGCGCTTCTTTTCTCACACAGCATAATGCTTATCTACATTGCCTATCCTCTTACCTGGTTTATATCAAGCAGCATATTCCTATTTGTCCTTCTTCGGGGGAAATGGCTTACAAGAAGCTGAGGGACAGTGTTCATTTGACATTACATTGGTATTTTTCTTTTATGCGTGAAGTTTTTTTCCTGCAGCTTGATATTTTTGTATATCATTCAAATGTATGAAATTGGTACTAACTTCAGGGAAATTGCAAACTCAGTATAAGGTAATTGTTCTATTTTGCTGTACAGCTTTAATCAGTCTTATAGCAATGTATTATATACTGCTATATCGATACATTGGTAGCCTTGGCTTATCTGCATTTGGGTTGAAGATGCTGGAAAAATCTTGCTTTTTCTTTTTCTCAATACAGATAATACTTGGAACTGCTTCAATCGGGATAGCAAGGAATACAAGCCTGAAAATAATTCTTTTGCCAATTTTGGTTATTTTGCAGTATTTTCATAGAATTCTTATTTTTGAGAATATTGAATTATATCTGATATCATCGATAGCTGTTTCATTTTTCCTAGGTATTTCATGCCCTCTGAAATCATTTGTAGTTATATCTTTTAGTATGATGCTGGCTTTTGTTTTTATGTCGCCAATTCCAAATAGCTATTTTTCTTATCTATCAGCAGATATGACTGATAATATATTGGTATTGATTGTTTCGATGATAGTTTATTTATCGATTATATTTTCAAGAGCAGAGATTGAAAGAAGCCTTATTTTGAAGAATGGATTCAAAAGGGAACTGGAAACAAATCAGCAGCTTATCGAGTTCAATGTACAGCTTCAGAATTTTGTAAAGGAAAGAGAAGTAGATGCAGCGCAGGAAGAAAGAAAGAGAATAACAAGGGAAATGCATGATGCAAATGGTTATCATTTTACAAATATTATGGCTTTAATGAATGCTGGAATAAGCAGTGGCAATAAAGATTGGTCAATCATTGAGAATATATTTCAGCTTGCATCTACTGAAGCTCACAAAGGACTGCTGGACTCCAGAAGGATTCTTCATCAGTTGAGAGATTCTTTTTTCCATACAGCGACAAGAGATTTCATTGGTGAGATATATTATGTGGTAAGCATATTCCGGAAATGCACAGGGGTTGATGTTGATATTAATTATGGAAACCTTGCTCCTTTTTATAACCCGAGTCTTATGACGGCAATCAGCAGAATAGTTCAGGAAGGACTGGTCAATGCTGTGAAGCATGGAAAAGCAACATATATAGAAATATCATTCTGGCAAGAAAACAATATGCTTACTTTCTTCATAGAAGACAATGGCATTGGAAGCGACCAGATAACAAAGGGCATAGGATTCAAAGGTATGGAAGAGAGAATTAGACCTTTTGGTGGAAATTTGGAGTACAATTCATATTCTGGGGTAGGGTTCAAGCTTACAGTATCAGTTTTCCTGCCAGATAAGGAGGCATGTTTTGATTAGGATACTTCTTGTTGATGATCAATATTTATTTGCCCAGAGTTTGAAAATGATGATATCAAACTATGCAGAAGATATTGACGTAGTTGGTATTGCTGAAGATGGAGAAGAAGCTGTGAAGATGAGCAGGGAACTCAGACCTGATGTTATTCTCATGGATATATATATGAAGCATATGAATGGTGTCCGTGCAACTAAAATAATCCATCATGAATTTCCTGATATTCGAATAATAATCCTTAGCACATATGGAGAAGACGAAAATGTGAGGGAGGCTCTTTTATCAGGTGCCTCCGGTTACCTTATGAAGGATATTTCCCCGACAGAGTTGTTGATTTCTATTAGGTCATTCAAGAGCGGAAGCATACAGATTTCTCCATCTATTCTTCAGACATTGATTAAGAAAACATATGTGGATATGTCTGAAAAAAGAAACAATAATCCTCAGCTGTTCTCATTGCTTGATGAACTGACAAAAAGGGAAAGAGAAGTTTTCAGTATGCTTGCAACAGGATATGAAAATGAGATGATTGCAGAAAAGCTGTCTTTGTCAGAGCAGACTGTAAGAAATTATGTTTCATCGATTTATAATAAGCTTGGAGTTAAAGATAGATTTGAAATTATACGATTAGCAAATAGAACATAGTACAATTGTACTTGGTTCTTTGATAAAAAGTATTTTTGTTTCTTTCTTATTTCCTGATCTGCTTTATTCTGCATCGTACAAGACTACAAGGAGGTCAGTCGTGAAAAAAGAGAGAACCATATTACTTGTTCTTTTGTCAATTATTCTATTGGCTAGTCCTGTTCTGGCTGCAGGGCAGTCTGAAGTTTCCAATGAATCGGAGAAAATGACTCTGAGATTCTTTTTCCCTATAGGAACAGCAGGAAATCTTGCTAATATAATGACAAATCTGTGCAATGAGTATTCGGAACAGAATCCAGAAGTAAGCATTGAAGCAATTTATGCGGGTGATTATGTTCAGACTTTCCAGAGAACTCTTACAAGTAGCCGTGCAGGAAATCCCCCAGATGTAGCAGTTCTTACCAATGCTGATGTCTGGACTGCTGTAGATGAAGGTATCGCTACACCTCTTCAGACGTTTATTGATTCAGAAGGTGAAGGCTTCCTTGATAGATTCTTCCCGGCAATGCTTGATGATTGCATGGTTGCTGGAGAGTACTATGCAATACCATTCCAGAAATCAACACATGTGCTTTATTACAACAAAGATATGTTTAGAGAAGCTGGACTCGATCCTGAAAAAGGACCTGAAACATGGGAAGAACTTGTTGAATATTGTCAGGCTCTCACAATTCCAGGAGAAAGATATGGCGTTGAGGTCCCGATTGATTTCTATTATATGGCAGTCTTTATTCTGCAGAATGGCGGCACAATCAATAATACAGATGGATCAGAGACCTATCTTGATACACCAGCAGCAATTGAGGCCATGCAGTACCTAAAATCATTGGTAGATGCGGGGTATATGCCAGCAAAACGTCTTTATGGTGATTCCTCAAGTGATTTTGTGGCAGGGAAAACTGCGATGATGTATAACTCATCAGGAAGCCTCGCTTTTGTAAGAGACAGCTGTTCTTTTGATTGGGGAGTCTGCTATCTTCCTGCAGGAAAAGAACGTATTGCGCCAACTGGAGGTGGACAGTTTGTCATTTGTCAGGGAATATCTGAAGAGCGGCAGAAGGCAGCTTGGGATTTCATAAAGTGGATGACAGAACCAGAGCAGGCCGCTGAATGGAGTATTGGCTCAGGCTTTATTGCAGTGAATCCAAAATCGTTTGATTTGCCTGTTATGGTTGAATACAACAACAATCTGCCCCAAGCTCTAGTAGCTAGGGATCAGATGGAATATGCAATGGGTGAATATCCGAAAACTCATAACTGCCGCCAGATTGCACAGATAATGTCAACAACATTTGAGAGCATTATGGCAGGTATCTCTGAACCACAGGCAGCTATGGAGGAACTTCAGAAGAGCTGTGATTCGATATTGAACAAATACAGGTAGGGATCGTTATGCGAAAGAGCCCGTTAAAATTGTAACGGGCTCTGATAATATAGGAGATCATAGTTTTGAACACCCGACGTCTTAAAAACTATTTAATTGCATATCTGCTTTTAGCCCCGAGCATAATTTTTCTCGGAGTATTCACATTCTATCCAATACTATATTCAATCTGGACTAGTCTGTTCACAAGGATTTCTGGCAATTCCCTATTTATCGGATTAGGAAATTACATTGAAATGTTTGAGAGTTCTGAGTTCAGGGAAGTTCTTAAAAATAACCTTATTTATGCCGTATTCAGCACAGTTCCAGCGGTCCTTTTCGGCCTTATTCTTTCAATTGTATTGAATTCAGAGCTGAAAGGTAGGGGGTTCTATCGGTTTGCAATGTTCTATCCAACTATTCTTCCTATTGCGACTGCTTCAATGATCTGGGTTTTCCTGCTTTCCCAATCAATTGGTTTTGTAAACCACATACTTGATAAAATCGGTATAGCCTCAGGAATAGACTGGGTCAATTCATCTCCATATGCTATGGTATCCATTATTGTTGTGTACATCTGGAAATATTCTGGATATTATATGCTCCTTTTCCTTTCAGGTCTGCAGTCAATTGATGAAAGCCTGTATGAAGAAGCATATCTGGAAGGAGCTAATGTATTTACAAGGATAAGGAAGATTACTCTGCCTCTGTTGTCTCCAACAACCTTCTTCGTCGTACTGCTTGCAATAGTCAACTCATTCCAGGCTGTTGATCAGATTTATGTAATGACAAAGGGGGGACCACATAATTCAACGAATGTTCTTCTTTATTACATTTATGAATACGGTTTTGTTTATTGGGATACAGGTAAGGCAAGCGGAGCTTCTTCTGTTTTGTTCCTGATTCTTCTTACTGTTACATTCTTTTACTATTTTGGTCTTCAGAAAACAGTTAATTATGAGAGATGAGAATATGGTAGAACGCAAGAATACTCTTACAAACATTCTGAAATATGCAATTCTTATTATTGCTTCATTGATAATCCTTTTCCCTCTTTTGTGGATGATTTCTGTATCATTTAAGACAAAGCTGGAATTGTTTTCAAATCCATATGATATTCTGCCGGAGCAGATCAATCTTGATAATTATATTACAGCATGGGGGTATGCTCCATTTGGAAGTTATTATATAAATACAATCGTGATTTCATTTGGGCTTCTGTTTATTCAGATTATAACTGTTACAATGGCTGCTTTCGCTTTTGCCAGAATGGAATTTCCTGGAAAGAATCTGCTGTTTATTCTTTTCCTGACGCAGCTGATGATTACAGCACAAAGCACAATTTATCCGAATTACATGACAGTTAGCCGCTTAGGATTGCTGGATACTAAAATAGGAGTGATGCTTCCTTATATTGCTTCTGCAATGGGAACTTTTCTGCTGCGGCAGGCATTTATGGCATTGCCGTTGTCTTTGGAAGATGCTGGAAAACTTGATGGCTGTAATATTTTGCAGATGATCGTGCATGTTTTTATTCCGCAGGTTAAATCATCTTTGCTTGCTTTCGCGATTATGAGTGTTACTAATCACTGGAATGAATTCTTATGGCCACTGCTTGTTACTGAAAGTGATAATAGCAGACCTTTGACTGTAGGGCTAACAATATTTGCACAGCAGGCTGAAGGAGGAGCGGAATGGAGTCTGCTTATGGCAGCAACGCTTATGGTTTCATTGCCTCTATTGCTTGCATTCCTGATTTTCCAGAAGCTGTTTGTCCAGGCATTTGTATCATCCGGACTGAAAGGATAATTCTATGAGAATAGCATTGATATCTGATTTACATAACAGCAAGATTACAATCGAGTATAGGCCAGGTGGTTCTGTTGCCAGATTGCTTCCAGCTTTTCTAGATGAACTCAGAAAAAATGAAATTGACATTGTTGTTGAGCTCGGTGATCGGGTAGGGAATATTGCTCACGACCATGATCTGGAAAATCTGATTGAAGTTTCGGATATATTCTCACAAACGGATTTCCCGGTTTTCCATTTAATGGGGAATCATGATTTGCATTTTCTTTCTGAGAATGAAAATCTATCAATTCTTGGAATGAATTCAAGTTATTATGCAATTGATTCATTTCCTTTTAAACTGATCTTTTTGAATACTTCGGAGCTGATTGCGGATGGAGTGATAATGCCTGGGAAAAATCAGATAGAATGGCTGAAAAAGGAGATAGAAGATTCTGATAAGAAAATAGTTTTATTCAGTCATCATCCATTAATCTGCCAGAATCAGACAGGCAATCCATTTTTCATTGATAATCCTCATGGGTATAAAGTCAAAGATGAAAGACAAATGTTACAGTTTGCTTCAGGTGGTAATGTCCTAGCTTCATTTAATGGCCATGTGCATTGGAGTTACTGTACTTTGGAAAAAGGCGTACCCTTTATATCGGTGCCATCATTTGTTGAGAGTTTTCCTGATACTGAAAATGCCCCCGGCAGTTTCATGATTGCTGATATAAATGAGAAATTGATTGATGTAAGTCTAGAAACTCTCTTTCCCAGAAGAACAATTGGAAGGGTCGTTTTGCCGATAGGATAACCATAATGAATGAAATATTGCTGGAAAACTATTCATCATCAGATTCTGAAAGCGTTATTTTTAAAATTGTCCTCACAATCATCTGCAGCTGTTTGCTAGGGTGGGAAAGGGCAAGAAAAAAGAGACCTGCGGGTGTCCGGACTTTTATGTTAGTCTCTTTAGGTGCTTGTCTTATTGGTATGCTTGGAGTTTTTATAAGCCAGAATATCGGGAACGCTGATCCATCAAGGCTTGGTGCACAGGTTATTAGCGGTATTGGATTTATTGGTGCTGGAACGATTATACTTAATGGGTACCATCAGATAAAGGGATTGACTACGGCTGCAGGTTTATGGGTGGCCGCATGTATAGGTCTTAGTATTGGTATAGGTTTTATTGTGCCAGCTTGTATTGTTACTTTTGCAATTTCCGTAATCATGATTCCTTTAGACAAGCTTGAAATCAGATTTTTATCCCGCATAGCATATCTGAATGTGATGGTTATAATAAATAAGAATATTGATCTTGCAATGTTTTTCAGAAGCCTGAATAATTGCAATTCTCTGAAAATAACAGATATTGAAATCTTTCCTTGCCAGAATACTTCCTCTACGGTTTTTTATCTTATGCTGAAGCTTTATGAAAATACAGATCGTCAGACTGTACTTCAGCGGATTCAGAATACAAATGGCGTTGATTACGCAGAAATCATATAAAAGGAGAAAGAATATGATTTTTACGGTATGTTTAAGTCCTGCCTTCCAAAAAATCCTTGTTTTCAGTAATTTTGGAATTGATAAGGTGAATCGTAGTAAAAAGATAATTGAAACAATAGGTGGAAAGGGAATAAATGCAGCTCGTGCAGCGGCTCTTTTATCTGATAATGTTAAAGCTCTTACTGTTTTGGGAGGCGCAAGACGCAAAGAATTCATTGAATATGCCAAGAAGGATAGAATAAGTCTAATATATGCAGAGGCTCACTCAGATATAAGAACTTGTTACACCTTGCTGAACTCTGCAGATAATTCCTGTACTGAAATAGTAGAAGAATCACCTGAAATAGAAAAAAGTGTATTGGAAGAATTCAAATTAAAGTTTGAAGATGCAATTAAAACATTCAAGCCTAGCTATATTTTGTTCTCTGGTTCTGTTCCTAAGGGAACAGGGGCGTCGTATATACCGGAATTAGTTAGGGTCGCTTCGTCGAATAATATTGAAGTAATGCTTGATATGACAGGTAGATTACTTGCGGATTCCTGCTGTTATGGAAGGGGCATTATCAAAGTAAATGAAAGAGAATTCCATTCGGTTTTCGCATCTGATATACCATATGAGGATCTTTCGGTTGAGATTATAAGGAAGATATCAAAGGATATTTTCAAAAATAATGGGTACCGAACAATCATTACCAGAGGAGAAGATGATACACTGGTTTTTTATGATAATGAGATCCTGAATTTTCCAACAAAACATGTAGCTGCTTTCAATACAACAGGATGTGGTGATGTTTTTGCAGGAGCATTGCTTGGTGTCATTGATAGTGGTGAATCGTATTTGAAGGCAGTTGAAGCGGCTCAGATAGCTGCGGCAGATAAAGCTTGTCAGAGATTAGATTAGCCTCTGTATTAAAGTCAGAGATAGGGTATTCTTTTCATTTGCCCATTTCATATGCTGGATATTATCTTTAGCTCATGTTAGAGATTATTCCTGGTTATGATCATCTCTCCGATATAAGAGATCTTTTTGCTGAGTATACGAAGATGCTTGTTGCTACAGATCCGTCTTTTCAGCTCTATCTTGATCTTCAGCATTATGATACAGAGGAGAAGAATCCTGCAGAGAAATACATGAGTCCTGAAGGAAGACTATATTTAGCTTTATATGATAATACAGCTGCAGGCTGTATAGCTCTTCGGAAGCTTGATGATGAGAAAGCTGAACTGAAGAGATTATATGTCCGCCCGGAATTCAGGGGCAGGGGAATTGCCAGGGCTTTGTCAGAGCGGATAATCAAAGAAGCTTCAGATATTGGATATCGCTGGATTTATCTGGACACTCTCCCAGAGCTTGCCGGAGCTGTGAAGCTGTATGAAAAGCTTGGGTTTGAACAGACAGCCTACTATAATGATAGCCCCTGTGATAGTACTTTATTCTATAGAAAAAATTTAAAATGATATAAGTATAATATTTTATTTATATTTAAATTTAGTCTAAAATACAATGTTCCCAACTTAATCACTATATATTCGATTTAATATCATGATGAAGGGTAGCTAGTCATTAAGAGCTGGCCCATGAAAAGATTCTACTGACGTCGAGCATGAATATTAGCTATATAATCCGATAGTAGAAAATATTAGCAGCTATTCTTCATTTCCTTCGTGTATTACTCTTTCGAGACAGTAATGACTTGCTGAGATACTAATAAGTACATTAGAAATCATGTCGCTTGAATTCGGTGAAGAAAGCAATCTCGAAAGATATTGTTAAGATTTAAGACTAATAATCAAACCTTAAGGGTTTGTTCCAGGATACCTCTCATAGTTCGCATCCTCTGGATAAAGCTCTGCATACCTCCTGAATACATCGCTCACCTTGAGCCCCGCAGCCGCAGCATACTCCTCAACCTTGTGCATCGTTATCGTCCCTGCTTTGCTCCTGAAGTCAACATTAACCCCAGATCTCTCCCTTCCCATCCTCCTTGCCATTTCAGCCCTGCACATGCCGGATTCCGTATTCTCCTTCATCATCCTCTGTATGACCCCAAGAAGCTTCTTCCTTGAGTGGATTACAGGCTTGAACATAGAAGAAGGAACAAGTGAGTAATCAGATTCTTTCTCAAGCATATATGCGAAGTCATATATGTTCACTCCCAATGGATAGAGCAGCGTCTCAAGTGTTGAAAGGTATAAGGACCAGAGAGGAGATGAATAGGCAGAGGAGAGGTAGGCGGAAGAAACGGGAAGAGCAAGGCCATTCCGTTCATAGGCGAGGAGGATGATGAGCAGAGCCTTCCTGGAGAATACCGGGACAAAGGAAAACATAAGAAAACCCCCTTAAGGACAATCATCGGGCAATGGAGGAGATAAATCAAGGGAAAAGATAGATAAATAACTGCAGGGGAAGGAGATACGCGCGCGGGCTACACACGTGCGAGGGGAGCATGGAAACACGCAATATGTCAACATCGGGAAGCACGGGAAAGAGAAGAAAGGATAAATTCCATGAAACCGTAATATACCGCAGGCAGGTAAGGGCAATATTTTTGAAGAAAGTTGAACAAAACGCTTGACAAAACGGAACCGGGGGGGGGTAGGCTGTTTGTAGTAAAAATTTCGGAGGAAACAACAATGAGAAAAATTCTTGTTGGTCTTATTGCGATCACAATGCTGTTTGCTTTTACAGCTTGTGAGCAGCAGCCCTTAACAGGTCAGCCTGTTGGTATGACAGCAACTGCTTCAAAAACAAACTATCTTGTTGGACAGGAAGTTGAACTTTCAACAATTTCTGCAACAGTAGATTTTTCAGGTAATGTTTCAAAGACATTCTCAGGAGCAGAGTTAACTTTTCTTGGAGATAAAGAAATAAGTGAAGGTGAAAATGTTCTTTCATTTGCTTATGGTAAAGTTAGCCCATCTGGAAGTGGAGTAACTGGTGATTATGTTGGTGCAAGTGTAACTGTTTATGGTTACGTTGCCAAAATTGTTACTTTGAACAATATGCCAACAACAGCAGTAAAGGGAAAAGATGGTACTATCACTCTTGATACTGCAGCTGTAACAGCAACTGTCGTCGATGAAAAGGGAAATACTTATGAAGTTGCAGCAGATGATGTTGAAGTATCGGCCGCAGTCGCAGCAACTGTTGGTTCTCAGCCAGTAACAATAAGCAGTGTTACTGTATATGGAGAGGATGTTCTTGCTGCTACAACAACAACTGGTTTTACAGTAGAAGTTACAGAAGAAACTACACCATCCAAAACATTTACAGGATATACACTTGATTTTACAAGTGAAGCATGGATTGATGATTCATATGCATGGAGTCTTGTAGAGAACTATTCTGATGGTAGCAAGGTTACAGTTGCAAAAAACGATACTTGGAGTGGAGTAAAGAGCAATTACATTATCATTTCCGCTGATGATGGTGATGGAAACGCTGAAACAACAATTTCTGATGTTCCTTCAGAATATACTCAGTATACACAGACTGTTACAATTCTTGAGAAGGCAAATCCTGCTAAGGGTGAGTATTCAATGATTTTCCCGAAAGGAGAGAATTCCATTTCAGAAAAAGTAGCTTCTGATGATGTAGTTTTCTATGACATTTCTTCTGATAATGTTACAGCAAACCTTACAAAGGCTAATATAAAGATTAAGGTTACAAACCTTCTTAATACATCAAAGGATGGTACAAGCCAGGAATATATGGCTGATGCTAATTACACCGTAAGTCATCAGAGAGTTGATGAGACAAACTGGTATGGAATTATTGAAGTTAACTACACAATAAAGGGCGATCCTGTAAGAGAAGCTTTTGAGGTTACTCTTGCTAAGACATCTGCACAGGAGCTACCTGACGCATAAAATTTAGCCTGTCTCTGTTTTAAACAGAGATGGGAACTTCTTTCTGGGAGGAAGACTATGGAAGAAAAAAAGTCCCTCCGCCAGAGGATTCCTAATGAGAAGCGTCAGGAATGCTTGA
>CALXLD010000030.1 GCA_944389105.1 uncultured Spirochaetaceae bacterium
CCACGTCCCTCCGCAAAAGGATTCCTAATGAGAAGCGTCAGGAATGCTTGAAGCTCTTTGAGCAGGGATACGGATACAAGAAGACCGCTCAGCTTGCAGGGCTGAACACATATACAGTCCGCGAGTACAAGCGGAAGTTCGCAGCAGGGGATATCTCCTGGGCGGACAGGGGTGGAAAGGTTCTTTCCATCTGAATGATAAAGATATGCTGGGTCAGCTTCGGCTGATCCGGCTTTAATAGGTATATTGCTCCTTCTGGACGCAGGAGGATTGATATAGATTCACCATTAAGGTGAGGGGAGTGGAAGTCTCCCAAAGACATTTTTATTTGAAGAAGGTTCATCGTAGACCTATCTTCCAAAAGTTTTTCTGTTGGCTCACTGATTACGGTGAGCCTTCTTCTTGCTAAAAACTCAAAGGAATAAAATATCGAATCTGTCATATTGTTGTTGCATTAAGTCGGCAATCATATTAGGTTAGCTTCAGATATGTGCCCAGCTCTACACGAGTAAGAAGAGTTGTATGTTTCAATTTCCAACATCGAGTGGAAAATATCTGCAGACTTGATCATGATAAATCGCAGGTGGAGCTTCGAGACATTATAGTTCAAAGAAGGGGAGGCCCTAAACCTCCCCAGATAAGAGTTGCTTAGTTTTGCGGATTAATCATTTCTCTGTAACCTGTCCATTTATGATTGCAAGGGAACAGGGGCCTTCATATACCTTATTGTACTCATCATGTATCCACTCGGATTCAAGAGCGAAAGAAGCACCTTCGTCGATTTCCAGGAAGAAATCCTGTGCGCCCGCAAAAGTAGGTGTGACAGTAATATTACCGCTTGTAAGATGAAGTCGTGTATTCTGGCCTTCAAATCGTCCAAGCTCAGCGATATCTGTAAGATCTCCGACTATTTCGTTATCGACAGCAAGCGTGGCCGTTGATGCCGCATTTACACGACCAGCAATCCTTCCTTTTCTTTCACCGGTAATTGTTGCATTTCCTCCTGACGGGTTTTCGATTGTCTGTCCTCCCGTGAATATACCAGCAATGCCTCCTGCATTATATCCTGTTACCGTTCCGGAGTTTTCGGCATTCACGATTGTTGTTCCGACGGCACTCGCTGTAATACCGCCTGCCTCTGATTCTTTATGGTTTAAATCTGCTGTGATATAACCAGCGTTAACAGGTGACTGCAGAATGAGCGTCATTGTTTGATTAGATCCCTGGGTACGGCCTATGATTCCTCCAGCCTGATATCCACCGTATATCGCACCTATATTGGTTGCACCGCTTATTGTACCGGTCTGTTTCTCTGCCGCTACAATGATTCCAATAATGCCACCTGCGGTATCGTCTGCACCTGTGCCTCTTGCTGTTATTGAGCCGCTATTTGAGACTTCTGACATATTGAGAACAGCTGTGGCTGCTGAATAGCCAACAATGCCTCCAATGCCTGCTGCACCGCTTTCAGATGTAATATCTCCGGAATTAGATACATTCTCCATTGTTACTGTGCTGAATGCCGTAGAATTCAGAGCGCTTATTGCTCCGATAATTCCTCCTGTTTTCACAGGTGAGATGATATCAGCGTCGTTGCTGACGTTTTTTATTGATATCCTATCTCCTGTATCAGCGGCATACGCACGTCCAATGAGACCTCCTGTACCATCAGCTGCCGTGATACTTCCAGATGTTATATGCACATTATCAAGTGTCAGAGAACCTGTTACATAGCCAGCTACGATTCCAGCTGAATCCGATTCAGCAGAATCGATTACAGCATTCTCGAATGTAAGATTTCGTACTGTGAGGTTATTTGCGTTGCCAATGAAGCCTGCCGAAACTTTTCTTTCCTCTTTAATCTTTAGTCCTGTGATAGTGTGCCCGCCACCATCAATTACACCTGAGAACACATGAGTCACTGTATCCCTGTTTCCGCTTGCCGCGGGGTTCCAGGAGATGGAACTTAGGTCGAAGTCGCGCTCAATCGTGATAGTAACGTTGTTAAGAAGCCCCTGGTCAGCTGCTTTCTGGAGGGCAAGAAGATCGCCAGCATCTGCTACAGTTAGTGTCGTGGCACCTGCCCGATACCAGTCGGGGTCAGCTGTGTCTGTCGGAAGAACGGACACGGGTTCTGTGCTTCCTGCTGGCCTGTCCGTTCCCGGAATCGGGAGTGGAACAAGAACGTATTGTGTACAGGATGTGGTAAGTATGATTATTGCCATACCTAGTATAAGAATCTTCCTCATATTAACCTCTTATGATAACTCTACCCCCCCCCGTTGTGCTGGTCAACTTTTTTTGTGCTTCTGCTCGATTCTGATGCAAGTTATCGAACAATTTTGCTTAAACATGTTAGATAATTTTTGATTGTATATGCTCTAATATCTTGTAGTTTTCAGATGTGCAAGAATGATAACAGCTGTTTTTCAGGTGCTTGTTTATATTGAGCATCTAGGAATGGAGGAGTGGCTTGATATGTCGATGGAAGAGAGACTGACCTGAGAAAAGATAGAAGATGGGAACATTCAGCCCCTCATAAGAAGAGCTCCCCAGTGGGGAGCCCTTCGTCTATGGGGCGATATTTTCGGTATTGTTATCGAGCAAAGTAGTTGTACCGTTGACAGTGACAGAGCAATCCGAACCCCAATAGCCGCCGAGATTATTGTCTTGAATCCATGTGAGGTGATCGGGGTTATCTGTTGTGAGTGTTGTTGGATACGTACCATCGCTTGCGAGAAAGAGTCGTTTTGCCTGATTCTGGCTTGCATCGGTACGGGACATGTCAAGCGTAACATTTTTGAGTGAGACATTTGCTGGATAGTTGTAATTCATTGCTGATGTATCACCGATGACAAGCGTTGCATATGCTACGTATGTGCCTTGACTCCATTTACTGCCATCAAATCTTAAATCAGTTTCAAATGTTCCCTTTGATGTGATAATTGAGTCGGATATCTCGGCTGTTCCACCGCGTACAAGGACTGTGACATGAGTGCCAGTAAGAGTACTGTTCCTGATGGTTAAGTCCATGTCAATATTTGCACAGATTGCTGTTCCCCCGTTTGCATTGAGCATTGAATCCTCAACGATTACTGTAACAGCAGATGGTGGATTCATAGCATTTGTAGCTATTGAGTATGCACCAGCTGAATTGACTACAGAGCCATTTTTCACTATTACTGTTACACCTTCAGCTGTTGGGAAGATTGCGCTTCCGCTGGCGTTCAATGTCACGTTATCGATAGTGAAAGTAGAATTGGCCCCAATCATAAAGTTTGCATTGTTGCTTGCTCCAGTTGGATTCGTGATATTTATTGTACCGTTTTCAAAGCTGACGGAAGAAGCAGCTGCAATAACAATGCTAGATGATTTCTCTATTGAGAGAGTGTATTCATTTAGATAGATTGTATTTGATGCGCCATCTTCAATCAGAAAATCAGAGAGGTTAAGATCAGCTGTCAGTCTTGCTTTTCCATATTCTTCAAGTACTGTCTGAAGAGTATTTGCATCTGTTCCTTCTCCGACATCATAAGGTAATGAGGCTACAGCGTTGTCATTGTTATCTGCTATGGTATCTGCTATATCAGTGGCTTCTGCGTTGTCCGCATCTATTTTAACTGAGATAGCCGAGCTGACGATTACAACAGCCGAGGCTGGAATGCTGCTTCCGATATAAATACCGGTTATGGCTATATTATCTGTTGCAGTTATCGAGAGACCTATTGCCTTGATAGATCCGCTTTCAACGTTGATGATGTTTGCCATCTCGCCCGCTGCCGAGGTTGATACGGATATAGTCAATCCTGAGAAATCTACAGCGGCATTTGAAATGAGACGGAAAAGTGAGAGAGTGCCAGCTCTTTCGTCGGTGTTGAACGTTTCAATTCCTGTTGTTAAATTTCCCTCAGTAGACGAAATGAGTGAGATGTTTCCCTTGAGCGCAATGTTCTTACTGATGCTGATGCTCGCATCAGCCGTTGTAAGAACGACGTTCCTTGCCTCTATTGTATCACCATCTGAAGCTGTTTTGATGGCTTCTAGAAGAGAAGCGGAATCAGTTGCAATAAGCTGGTTGTCTACACCCCCCCCAGATGGTGGGAAAGGGTACGGTACTATCCTGTATTGGGTACAGGAGGCGGCCATGATTATTATGGCTGCAAAGTAAAGATATTCTTGAGTTTTTTCATAAAACCCCTTCTTAACTATATCATATGGAGCAGTTGTTGGAAACAAAGATTTAGTCTTTGTGTTTCATAAAGATATGAATATGGAAACATTTCTCATTGTTTTCATTGTTGTTTTTCTCTTCTCCTGCACAGACAAGGCAGAATACTCAGAGGCACGGAATACCACGCTGTGCTTTTTCTGAGATGTATATCAGAGAGCAGTCGGATAGCAACATTGATACTTGAAATAGTCGTGGAGATCATGAGAGCTATGGTTGCTGTTAGATTAACTATCGAAAATCCTGGCAGCACTTTATATACATAGGGGGCTATACCATTGAATGAGTAATATCTTCTGTGGCTATTTTGAATCATCGGGTCGAGTCTGTCGAAGCTTATATAAACTCATTCAGTTCCCCTGATACATCTAAGTACAATAGTCTTGTTGAGATTAGGCAAGGTATGGACGAGGCTGTTGAAGCCGAGCAAATTCAGCCCCTGTGGTAAAGCTGATGTATTATCATTCTTATCTTTCTATCTGTGTTGGGATATAATGCACTTGGAGGGAAATATGAGGAAGCTTTTTATTATCTGCATTGCGGTGTTGCTTCTTGCATCGTGTTATAACCGCATCATCTTTGTCCCGCCATTAGGGGTTTTCAACGAGGACGAAACACCTTCGACCATATGTGTACCAGTCTTTATCAGTGAGATACAAAGCTCACAATCAGGCAGCATCTCAACAAGCGGTATCATAGACATGACACCTCCGGGATCTCCCTTTGACGATTACTCGGAGGCTACATCCGTCATGGTAACAATGCCTGTTATGGTTGCGCTTGATTCCGTTGATAACCGTGATGGCAATGCACTGTCGAGGATTGAGGGTGAAACCAATGCCTTTGGTTTTCCTTTGCGTTTTGATAGCGAGCATTCTCGAATCAATAACGATGGTGCTTATATCCGCTATGATGTCATGTCTGAGCATGAGGGCTGGGAGAATGATGTAGTAGGGCGTATTGATTATTACTACAATGCAAAGCATCAGACGTTTTCATATCGGCAGCTCATTGCATTAACTATTGACCCATCTGACTTTGCCGAAAAAATAGGATACGATGTTCCAGAAGCTGTCTATCAGACGCTTGTGCTTCTCATCCAGTATGATGATGTTGCTATCGATGGAGTTGAGCTCAATGGTATGGTGTCATTCAGTACCGCGGAGTTCGACCAAAACGGACAGATTGTGCCGAAGGTCACTATTAATCAGATCAATTTCGGAAATGTCAGCTTTTATTCAGATAATGCGGTAAAAGAAATCCGATATGATGAGAATGTTTTCTTCATGTCCAAATATTCTCCGATAATACGTTCTGCAGATGGTAAGTATGCCTCCATTAATCTGCCTTATACGTCTGAGATTTACAATGATGAAGCAAATTATCCTGCAGAGATGGACTCTCTTATTAAGTCTGTTGCAGGCGATAATCGCAGAATTGATGATGTCATAGAGTCTAGAAATGTTGATCTTGATTTTGCTGTAGATGTGCTTGAAGCGTTGTATCAGAAACCGTATAAGCACGATACGTACAATTCCTACGGAAACTTTACAAGTGACAATATTGATAAAGTGAGAGGCATTACATTAATGCCAGCTGGCAGTTTTGCTCAGCAACCAGATACATATAACTTCAGTGCAGTCGGTCCTCAGCCTGCAATCTACGATTTTGAGAATGGAAAGATTGCAACCTATCAGAATATGACTAATGGTACTGTTGGATTGTACATATTCGAAGATAGTGCTTATAACGCAACAAATTTCGGAAGTTTCTTCGGGAACCTATCATTTAGCAATCCTGACAATCGGCAGAATTCAATACGGACGCTTGTTAAGAATCTCTTGGAGCTTTGCGGTGTCTCAGATGATACCTATGCTGAGAACTACTATCTCATGGTTAAGCAGTCTGCTCGGCGTATGGAGAATGCTCAACTCGTATGGTATACAGGGCTGCCGATAACATCATCTGATAACCCCAGCGATTATGAGGCTGCATTGATTGAGAAGTATAAAGAGCTAGTGCCTACTAGCGTACAGTATGAGGAGCAATGGGTAGAAATAGTGTGAGCGGATTTATCATACTTTCTGATAATTATAGATAAGACCTTACATAATGGGGGGATATAAAATAAGCTAATTCTACTATCGAAGGTACGACTGTAAGGAAGTACCGAAGTACAGCGTGACAAGCGTAATGGGAGTATCTGTAGGGGAAGCATAGAGGCTGCTGCTATTTGACAGATTCGCAAATCAGAAATGTGTGGTTGAAAATTTTTAACTTTGAAAAAATTGCATAGTAGATGATTTTTATGGACTTAAAAATCATTTAAGCCATAATATGTAGGTATGTATAGAACGATTGAGAAGACTCTAGAAGAATGGAAGTCTTCTGTGAAGCGTAAGCCTCTCCTTCTGATAGGTGCAAGGCAGACAGGTAAAACGTATATCATGAAGGCTTTTGGTTCCCGATTTTTCGATTCGATGATTTTCATTGATTTTGAAAAAAGGCCACAGGTGAAGGCTGTCTTTGAAAGAAATCTTGAACCTTCTGTCATAATACCGCAGCTTGAGGCTATAACAGAAACACAGTTTGTTCCTGGCCGTACACTAGTGGTTCTTGACGAGATACAGGCATGTCCTCGAGCAATAACTGCGTTGAAATATTTCTGTGATAGTAACCTTGATATCCATATGATTGGAGCAGGAAGTTTTCTTGGTGTTGCTATAAAACGTAATGATTTCTCATTTCCAGTCGGTAAGGTCAAGACAGTAAGGCTATACCCGCTTTCTTTTGAGGAATTTCTTATTGCATTGAACAAGACGTTTCTTCTTGAAGCTTGCAGAAAAGCTTTTTTTTCTGTGTCTCCTGTTCCTCCTGCCTTACATGAGGAGCTTATCTCTCTGTACAGAACATATCTCGTTGTAGGAGGGATGCCTGAAGCCGTATCTGCATATTTAAGGGATGGAAGCTATCTTTCTGCGCAGAATGTGCAGGCAGATATACTTTCTGATTATAAAGCTGACATTGCAAAGTATGCAGATGATTCTGATAAGATCCTAGCTCAGAGAGCTTTCGATACGATGCCGATGCAGCTTGCGAAGGAAAACAGGAAATTTCAGTATAATCTTATACGAAAGGGTGCAACATCTGCTGTTTTCGGTAAACCCATTGAATGGCTCTGTGCTGCAGGACTCGTATTGAGATGCGTGAAAGTGCCTTCACCTGCGATTCCTCTTAAAGCTTATGAGGATATTTCGTCATTCAAATTATATCTGTTAGATCCAGGGCTTTTAGTGGAGATGGCGGGTTTACCGAAAGAAGTCATACTGAACCAGCTGGGAGAACGTTTCATGGGTGGACTGACAGAGAATTATGTTGCTTCAATGCTTATGACGAATGATATTCCTCTTTATTACTGGGAGTCTTCAGGACAGGCTGAAATAGATTTCCTAATGCAGGCCGGAACTGCAGTAGTTCCCATTGAGGTAAAGGCAAGTGATCATGTTAGGTCCCGTAGCCTTTCTGTTTATCGCAGTAGCTTTAGTCCTAATCTGTGCATACGTTTATCTACAAAGAACTTTGGATATGAGAATGGACTCTTCTCTGTTCCTCTTTATGCTGCATGGTTACTGAGTGAGGAAAACGTCATACGCATTATTACTTATACCAGTAATTTGGAGACGACATTATGATAGTCGGTCAAAATTTTCCGGTTTTAACAAGCCGGATAGTTTGCTGATGGTGCCATCAGATATCTTGAGTGAGAAGAATCTCCATCTTCAGGTTTTCAGCAATGTGAGACGGAATGGAAAGCAGGTAAATAACTAAAGAATGATAATGTTCTTTGGATATTGAACTGATGGCCTTTATATTTTACAGGAAGCGACGTACCAGAGGCTAGTAGTTCAACAATATGTTTAAATTTTCTGCATTATATCCGCGTTTTATTGCTTGCTTATAGGTATTGGATCTTTAGCATTAAGAGACTCCATCAGTGAATTAACATCGTCGAATTATGGCTGAGATTTGTAGAATTCTCAGCTTCGATGAGACAGTTCCTGATAATCTGTTCAAAAGAAGGTGCCTTGATTTCAAATGATATGCTTCTTGTATTAAGACAAGCTTTGATGAAAAGGTTGATCGACCAGAAAAAGACAGTCCCATCGAGTCAAAAAGTTCCTGTGCCTGTTTTTTGTCATTCTCGTAAAGTTTGGAAGAAACAGTATTCAGTATTCTGTATTCCTCCGTATATAAAAAGTAATACTATAATTCATAATATAGCAATATTTTATGAGATAGACTTATGCCTTTATGTATATGTGCAATCATATATCTGTATTATCGTCTTTATGAAGAGGCTCCATTCCCATCTGATCAGTGTTCTCAAGAACGTATTCAATAATTTTATTTACTTTCTCTAGGGATGATGGCGTCTCTGTTATCTTACGTATGCAGATGGCTAGCAGATCAATGCCCTTGCTTTCCAGATGAATAGAGGCACATTTATACGCAGCCCTTATGGAACGTATTGCCTCATCTTCGCTGAATGAAGATGGTACTGCTATCATATCGGCACGTAGCAGCTGGACATCGAATAGCTTGTTTTCATAGAGAGATCTTCTTTCTCCTCTCAGAAAGCGAAAGCCATGTGCATTCACAAATGATAAAAGGACTTCTGTTGCTTCGTGGTAGCAGTGGTTCGCTATATTTTCATCATCTTCGCCATCATATTCGACTTTGGGAGAGATTCTCATCATTAGGGCTTCATCATCAGTGTTTTCCGTTTTCTTTGCCAGTTCAGAGGCAACTGTATAAAAACAATAATCGGACAGGTTAGGATGCACTGGAAAACTCGTGAAATCGTTCTTTGCAATTATAGTCTCTGCTTTTGGAGTTACTTCTTGTAGAAGAGCAAAGAGTCCAGCATCTGCAGCGCTGATGAGATCAAGCGCATCTATGTCTCTTTCAGTAATCGATGTTCTAACGTGTTTCAGCTCCGGTGGTACATCTTCTGCGAATTGTTTTAGTATCTGTTTTATATGTATTTTCTCCGCTGGGTGTATGCCGTTTTCAATGAATGCTTTGATATAGGCTGTTGCTGTGTATTTATTGCCAGCCTTCTGTACAACGTATCTGCCTGGAGCAAATGATGCATCAGTAATATCCTGTGAAAGTACTTTCAGAGTCTCGATGGACCTTGCGAAAAGCGGATCGACTGAATCAAGCGTTGGTTTATCAATATTAAGTTCGTATGTGGAAACAGCTGTAATTAGCACAAGAACCCTCCTGTTGTTATGCTGATGCAGAGTAGGGCAGGCGTCAAGCGTTGGGTATCGAAAGAAAGGAACCTGGCGAGGAATGAGAAAAATACATGGGATATTTCAATTAAAAGATGATGAAGCAAAAACATCTCTTAATAATGCTATTTCAAAAGGAACAGAAATCAAGGTTTTATAAAAAATAGATAGAGAAAAAAGAAGCCAGAGGTTTGCTTCCTCTGGCTGTAGCTTAAAAGTACTGCTATTCGATATCCATCTGTCCTACGATGAAACCGTCTGCGTCGTAACATGTCAGTGTCCAGGTGAGATCTGCTACAAGTGCTGAACCTCCTACGACACCTCCTATGGTACTGCTGTCATTGTAGTAGTAGTCGACGTTTCCAACTGTAATGAGCTGGTTGCCATAAGCATCTGTTCTGACTGTGTTCAGAGCTATACTATCAATAGACTGATTCATACTGTCGATTATCTGTAGTTTTCTTATGGCGCTTGTTACAGTGGAACCAGAAGTACATGCAATGTCCTCCTGTGAGACGTATATACGAATGGTTCCTTCAGGATTGGTAGTTGTGGAATATGTTGAGCCCTGAATCATAAAAGATGAATATGATGTGTTGTTATTTGAAATGCTGAATGCTTCATCCTCATTTGTTTTTACCGTAACATTGGTTGGATTAGCAAGCAGGATGATATGTTCAGCATCGTTTCCTGTATTTGTTGAATCTGTAGACATATCGAACCATTTATAATCAGCAGGATTTGCTTTACCGTTTGCTACAGGAAAATAATATCCGACTCCATAGGATCCCTGTATAGTGCCATAGTTTGCACAGTTGGTAACCTTGATTATAGGCTTTGTTACATTGCTCAATCTGGAAATAGTGTTGTGGCTACCAATGAATACAGCAGCCCTCTCTCCAGTTATGTCTCCATAGTTCACACAGTTCTCGAATGTCACATAAGAATATGATCCATCATCGAATTGACCCCATGGGTATCCGCCAACGAACGCACCACCATATGCAGTAGTCTGAGAAGCATAGTTGGTACAATCTTCGAATATAGTGTACCCTTGGAATACCTGGCTTACGTAGCAAGAGGTGTTGTTGTTATTTGGCTCATTGAAATCACCATATGCATCGACGTTTCTGAATGTAACTGTCTGGGTGCTATTCTGCACACCATTGTTATAAAGTACACTATTATAGTGATGCGTCATGAATGCAAACATCACAAGTCCATCTGGTCTGTATTCAAGGTTGCTTATTGTGCCTTCAAGGAAGTTGTCTATCAGACCATAGGCTGCATTGTATACCATGTATTTACGCTGTAGATCGCTGAGTTTGTTGTTGATAAGAGCAAATGATAAACCAGAAAGTGAATGGTTGTTGAAATCGATGTTACCACGGAATATTCCGATAGCAGGGGAGTCCATATCATCTGTGAATTCAAGGTCATTCATAACACTGAAATAGAAGAAACCTTCCGGATCATTTGCCATAGCTGGTACAAGTGTCTTGATGTGTGAGAACTGCTCCTCATTGTAAATCAGATAAGGATCCTGCTCTGTTCCAGTGCCGCCACCGAAGCCGTTCGTGATTTGCGAACCCATGTCTTCTGGAAGCTGTGTGATTGTGCTGGTATTAAGGTAATTGAGATGTTTCCGGAAGCGGATATGGTAATTTCACTGGAGAATGAAAAAGAAGAATCTCCGGTAGAGGTAGAGATTGTTCCAGAAGCAGGGCCTCCAGTATAGCTCATTGAAAATGTTCCAGAGTTCCCGTTGACAGAATATGAAAGCGTATTTGTTACTGAAACATCAGCAGCCGTGATTGCATATGTGTCATTTCCGGTTTTGACCGTATTAAACTCCATTTCAATCGTACCTGAAGTTATAGAGACTCCAGCCTCATTGTCTACAAATGATGGGTTGAATGTGATAGTAGCAAGAAATGATGAGCCTACTGATCTCTGATTCATAACTGAACGCATTCTCGTGCCTGATGATACAGCACTCTGCACTGTTCTGGTTATAGTAAGCCCTGAATCTCCGTCTTTTACTTTAGTAAGGAAGCTGTCACTTTGCAGATAGTTCATCATAGCAATAGCATCTGTTCTATCCTGCTGTGATATCGAGTTATTTCCTCCGAACCCCGGAAATATATCTCCCGGAACGAACACATATTGCGTACAGGCCGTCATCAGTGTCAGCAGAATAGCCAGTACAGCTGCTGAGATTTTCTTCATATTTTCCTCCTGCAAAGGGTAAGGATATACCCCCCCCCGGTTACGTTCGGTATTATTATAGCAGGCGTCAAAAGCATCGTATACTACAATATAGGCAGAAATCGTAAAGAAAAATTATAAACGTTAAGTCTGTAATCTTTGTATTTGTATTAGACTGTATTCGTTTCAAAGGTTACATTAGATTTAGAAATTTTGATAATAACATTAAGATTGTTTTCATTACTTGCTGATTCCAAACGTATAGGCAACGGCAAGTAGGCATAATCAAAAACTCTTCATCGAATAAAATGGATCGCAAAATGAATGCAGAAGATGGCATGCTGAACTGTAAGTTGTTTTTTATTCAGGGGGAAACAAGTATGCATTGTTATGAATATTTGTATTATACTTCTTGATGAAAAAATGGAAATGTTATAGGAAGTTCAGAAATTCCTATTCAGCTTAGATACCATAATATCCTCAATCAGAAAGGGCAGTATTATATCCTTTCAATTTGCAGAACGTACAATAGATAAAACCTGTGGAATATCTTTATAGTGTCCATCCAATGGATATCAACTTCAATCAAGGCCACCGGGTAGACCGGTGGTCATGATTTAGGAACTTCCTATTAAAATTTTTTGGAAAAAGATTAAAGAGTATTAATGTTTACTATGGAATGAACATCCGCTTTGTCTAGGGATAGAAGAGTTGGTGTGTCTTCTCTTTCTGGATTCCATCTGAATGTTCCGACCTCAGTTCTTCCTAAGGATTGCCAATATACGACAGTTCCATCTTCTGATACGCTGAAATCAGAACTTGTTGCAGTTTTTCCATCCATATTAATACGGGTTATTCCTCCTTCTGAATAGTCATACCAGCAAATCTGCGAACCATTTGCATTATCTCCAGCCCCCGCAATCCAATATATCCGGTCTACGGCTACTTGGAATGTTGTTGCAGTTTTATCTGCAGTTGTAAGTGCTGCATTTTTTACCGTAATAGTATCGTTGCCGATTCTGACCCAGATGATTCCAGCAGGAAGCCATGCGGCAGAAGTGTCGTATTGAATTAGAATAACATCAGTGTATCCATTTTCAGTAGAGGAGTATGCACGTCTAAGACCATATATTTCTTGATTTGTTGAAAGTTGATATCTTTGTATCTTACCTGGAGTGATGACCCCTGATTCTACGTTAAGTTCCATAATATCCAACATGTTCTGCACAGATCCGTTCTCTGGATAATAAAGCTCTGTATCAAAGTAATAAATCTTATTTCCATTAAGAGCTTGATTATTGTTATAATTAAGATACAGCGTGCGTGTTTCGGAACCATTGTTTGTCTGGAATGTGTAATCTCCAGGTATGAAGGCTGTTGGAGGAATATCCTCAGTAAGATCCAGAACATATTCAATCTCAGAAACTGTACTATGAATTAAAGCCATATTATCTGTAATTGAAATAATATTACCTGAAGAAAATGGAGCTATTGTAAGCTGCTCAATATTCCCATTTGAAACGTTATCCTTTTTAACTCTGTACAAGTTCTGATAATCATATTCATTGTAAGCGGAACCTAGCATATAGATATAGTTTTCAGAATCCATAAGTGAATCCGGAGATGGAGCACCATTAACAAGTCGTAACGAATTTTCTGTATAGGCATCTTCTGGTTTATTTACAAGTGATACTGTTCCTTTGGAAATATCAATAAAAGCATAATTTTCTCCATAGCTGTTTTCAATATCCATCATGACAGTATCTGCAATCATGATAGGTGAGCCATCAGGATAGTCTTCTCCACTATCTTTATATTGAACAACAGGTTCTCTTCTTATTGTTTCCAGATTTTGGATGTAAACATAATATATATTCTCATCTATTTGTGTAATAGTTGCATCTTGAAATACGACTTTTGTACCATTTGGAGTCTCAAATACGAGCGGTTCAAACATAGCATCTTCAGAAGTATTATATGAAAGGTATGACACACCATCGCCGGATCTTCCAGAAGCAAGAGAGGATGTAGCATATCCTGTGCTATAAGAGTATGGGGATATTGTTCTTATTCCATCTGCTATGATTTTAAGTTCCGTAACCGAATCTGTTCCTTCACCATGATGTCCACTATTTGGAGCTTGGCAGGATATGAGAAGCATAACTACCAATACAAAGTATACAAAAATCTTTTTCATATATTTATCATAGCTTCCTAGATAGTATTTCGCAATGAATAAAGACCCTATAATTAGAGATTGCTTTTATAGTTAAAACAAACTTACGGATGCTTGTGTTAACTTTTTTGTAAGATATCAATAGTTTTTAATTTCTATTATTAAATTCAGTAAAATTATTTGATTTCTATTCACCCTTTACGTGTACATACATTTATTTTTGTATGTACACTATGACGTTCTTTGGTTTAATATTCCTTCCACTGCCTGTCCATTGACTGCATTAATGCTATCTGGGTCCTTGCTCTTACAAGGTTGTGGTCAGGGTAGGCTATCTTATAGTATGTGTCTCCCTGAAGGTAATCAGTGAGGAATCTTACGGCCATTATCTGTGTTATTGTCCTTCCGGATTCCTTTATACCTTCTTTTTCCTTCTCGGTAAGGAAGCTGCCAGCGCTTTCCATGTATCCTTCGTACAGTGCTTTGTAGAACGGAATTGAGAATTCCATCTTTTCCGTTTCCTTTTCGTCTTCATCAGCTGTGCTGCATGCTGTCCTGATCATGTCGCCTGTGTCAAAGAGGATTGTCCCAGGCATTATCGTGTCAAGGTCAATCACGCAAAGAGCTTCTCCAGTTTCCTTTGAGAAGAGTACATTGTTTATCTTCGTGTCATTGTGGGTGACACGCATTGGAAGTGTCCCGTTTTCAAACGAATCCCAGATTCTTTTTCCCCTTTCTTCATTGTCAAAAAGGAATTCAAGCTCCTTCTGTACAAGACTCATGCGGTTTTCATGATTTATCTTCATTGCGTTCCTGAGCTGGGAGAATCGCATGCCCATATCATGAAAATGAGGAATCACTGTGAAGAGGGTAGTGCTGTCAAAATCCGAAAGCTGTGACTGGAAATTCCCGATTCCTTTTCCAAGACTATAGGAAATATCCGCATTGGGAACCCTGTCATATGTATCAACACCATCGACAAAGAGATATGTCCTCCAGTACATCCCGTTTCCATCAATTGTGAAAGGCTTTCCATCCTTTGCCTTGATTACACGGAGCACGCGTCTTTCAGCTTCTGGAAGGTTCTCTGTTTTCTTCCTGATATGCTCTGTCACAGAGACAATATTGCTCATGACTTCATCTGGATGGGGGAAGACGGTACTGTTTATCCTCTGGTGGGTATATTTCTTCTTTTTTCCATTCTCCTCGAATGCTGAGATGAATGTCGAATTGATGTGCCCCTGATTATTGGCTTTTATACTTACAAGATTTCCCTGGATCGAGAAAGCCCCGATGATCTGCTCAGCTGTAATTTCCATAGCAATTATTCCTCTGGCGGATTATATCATCAAAATCAGGCTATTACAAAAATGATTTCTCCATTTGTCACAAGGTGCTCTTTTATCGAATATTATGCACTTTTCATTGCATCTGGCTTCACTGCAAATGTTTTTGATGTATTTTTTCTGATTGAAGCATTGAATCAGAATCTCTGGTTTCCACCCTAGGCTTCCAATCTATGCGTTCATCAGATAGTCCCTGCTGAACGCATTCTTTGTAGATATGAACACAAATCACACAAGAACTTCATATTTCACCGGAAGCTACCAGTATTCTTTTCAGCGGAAGCCCGACAACGGTAGTCCAGTCTCCTTCAATACGATCAACAAGTGTGTATCCCGTCTTCTGGAGCCTGTAGCCCCCGGCAGCGCCTTCCCATTCCCCTGTTGAAATATAGGCATCAATTTCATCTGATGTAAGGCTCCGGAAGAAAACAGAAGCTTCATCGATAATGAGGACTTTCCCTTTCCCTGGAAGATACAGGCCAGCTGCAGAGATTACAATCTGCTCATGTCCAGAGAGTTCTGAAAGGATTTCCCTTGCCCTTTCCTTGTTCTCAGGTTTTCCAAGAAGATGATTGTTTATAAATACAAGAGTATCTGCAGCAATAGCTGTCTTTTCCTTGCTGAAAACAGGGGAAGAGATGTATGCATCGATTTTTCTTGAAGCTATATTCATTACAGCTTCTTCAGGCGTAGCTCCCTGTTTTGTCTCATCTGCTTCGGGAATAAAGACTTCCACCTTCGTCCCACCTGCTTCAAGAAGAGCTTTTCTGTTTGGAGAGGAGGAGGCGAGGATGACTGATGGGAATTTCCTGCTGAATCTGATCTGAAGTTCATCTGGCTCAGTTATTCTCTGCATGCTTCTGCCTCCTCTGAAGCCTTCATCCATTCATTCTCTTTTTCCTCTATTCTTTTTTCTATGGCTTCTTTCTCTGCCATAAGCTTTGTGATTTTAGCGGCATCGGAATAGTTTTCTGGAAGAGCTATCCTATCTTCGATCTCTTTCAGATTCCCTGTGAGCGTGTCAATTTCAGATAGAAGCTTTTCCGCAGTCCTCTCAAGGTTCTTGAGCCTGTTCCTTTTCTGATTGGCTTCTTCTCTTGAGATTTCCTTTTTTGCAGGAGAAGCCTTAGCATCCTTTTTCTTGTTATGGCTTTCCTCTGCAAGCAGCTTCTCCTTTTCCGCAATCTTGTATTCAAAATAACTGTAATCCCCATCGAAGAATTCAGGACCGTCCTCAGATAGATAAAGGATCTTCGTTGCAAGATTCTTTATGAAATGCCTGTCATGGCTGACGAAGATCACTGTGCCGCCATATGCCTTGATCGCTCTTTCGAGCATATCCTTTGCATTTATATCAAGATGGTTTGTCGGCTCATCAAGGAGAAGAAGGTTTGATGGATGCAGGAGGATCTTCAGGAGCGCAAGCCTTGATTTCTCTCCGCCTGATAATACCGATACTTTCTTGAATACATCATCATCTGAGAAAAGAAATGCACCAAGAAGATTCCTTATGTTCGGAATGTCTTTTGTATCGGCAAGACTTTCTGCTTCTTCAAGTACTGTATTATCTGGATTAAGGGTATTCTCGGTATCCTGTGCAAAATAGGCTTTCTTTACACCAGCCCCGTCTTTTATCTCTCCTTTGTACGCGCTGTCGACTGAAGCGAGCATTCTCAGAAGCGTAGATTTTCCGGCTCCGTTTCTGCCTGTTATCGCAAGGCGCTCTCCCTTTCTGACAAGGAAAGAGAAATCAGAATATATGCTGTTATCACCATAGGATTTATAGAGATGATTCACAGCAAGGACATCATTTCCAGAATGCGGGGCAGGAGGAAACGAGAATGAGAGTTTCTTCAGGTGCGCAGGTATTTCTATAATATCCATCTTATCCAGCGCTTTTATCCTGGACTGTACCTGCCGGCTTTTCGTTGCCTTGTACCTGAAGCGCTCTATGAAAGCTTCGGTTTTCTCTATTTCCTCCTGCTGCTTTCTATAGGCTTTTTCTATTTCCTTGATTTCCTCGTCCCTTCTGACAACATAGGCTGAGTAATTTCCCGCGTATTTTGTCAGTTTTCCGTTGAAGAGCTCATAGACCTCTGTGACCATATCATCAAGGAATCCCTGGTCATGGGAAACGACCATCAGACCGCCATCAAATGCTTTCAGATATTCCTCAAGCCAGATCATCGCCTCGATATCAAGATAGTTTGTAGGCTCGTCCAGGAATAGGAAATCAGGGTCCTCAAGAAGAATTCTCGCAAGCGCGATTCTCATCTGATAGCCGCCGGAGAATTCCCTTGCCGCTCTTTCCAGATCCTTTTTGGCAAATCCGAGGCCGAAAAGGATGGATTCGATTCTTGGCTTTCTTTCGTAGTACCCTGAATCAGAGAGGATCTCATGACACTCGGAGAGGCGGGCTGCAGCAGCCATTGCTTCCTTCTCGCCCTCCATAACCCTTCCTTCCAGCGTTTCGATTTCCCTCAGAATCGGATCGAAACGCTTATATCCTTCCTCTGCAGCTTCATAGACGCTTTTTTCTGGAAGGACTATGTCCGACTGCGGCAGATATGAGATCCGTGCTCCACGAGTCATTGATATCGAAGAACTGTCAGGGGAGACTGATCCTGAGATTACTTTCAGAAGAGTGGATTTCCCGGAACCATTTGCCCCTGCCAGTGCAGCTCTTGTCCTCTCATCCATCGTAAAGCTGATATTTTTAAGTATTTCCCTCTCTCCGAAGGCTAGATTTACATCCTGTATCTGAAGTGTTCTCATGTCATCATACCTTGCTAAAGTGTCCCCGATGTGGCTATTATCGGAACATAGCAGGAATCCCCCTGTTCTTCAAGGAGACGAAATTGATCTGTCTAACTCTATCTAGCAGTACTTTGGAATCTTGTCTGGATGAAATCAGAGAGAATCGCAAATATATTGATCTTGCAGAACTGAGACTTGACCTCCTGAATCCGGACGAACAGAAAAAGGCAGCATCATTTCCATCTATGACAGATGTCCCTCTGATACTCACATTGCGCCGCAAGGAGGATGGTGGCAGATGCGAACTTTCCGAGAAGGAGAGACGGCAGCTTCTTCTTTCCGCTCTGGATGGCGATTATGCCTATGTTGATATCGAAGAGGACGTGAAGAAGAATGATGTTGAGATGAAAGCCCGGGAAAAGGGTGTAAGGATCATAAGATCCTTCCATGATTTTTCGGGTATTCCTGATGATATTTATTCGCGTATTTACCGTCTTTCCGAGCGTGGTGATATAGCAAAGGCAGCAGTAACTCCTCATACGATCCAGGATCTCCTTACTCTTTTCAGGATTTCAGAGGAGCTTAAGGATGTCCAGAAGATAATAATCGGAATGGGTGACTGGGGAATCCCTATAAGGATTCTTTATAAAAAAGCCGGCTCGATGCTCACTTTTGCATGTTCAGGTGCTGCTGTTGCTCCCGGTCAGGTCAGTGCAAAGGACCTCAAGGTTCTTTACAGGGCAGATAAGGTCAATGAGAGAACCGGTATCTATGGTATTATAGGAAACCCTGTACTCCATACATCTTCTCCTCTGATACACAACCTTGGTTTCCATTCGATCAACTATAACGCAATCTATCTTCCGTTCCTTGTTGATAACGTGAGAATCTTCTTTGCCCTTGCAGAGTATCTGAAGATGAGAGGTTTCTCGGTAACGATTCCATTCAAGGATGCTGTCCTGATGTACCTTGGGAATATCACGAGGGAAGTAAAGCAGATCGGAGCCTGCAATACAGTTGTCAGGATGCCTGGAATGTGGAAGGGCATGAATACCGATTATTATGGCTTCCTGCAGCCGATTCTGAAGGATATAGATTCTGGCCGCGTGAAGAGTGCGCTGGTAATAGGCGCAGGCGGGGCTTCACAGGCAATTGTATGGGCTCTCAGAAACAGAGGGGTCAAAGTCACGATTCTGAACAGGACGCTGGGAAGAGCTGAGAAGCTTGCAAAAATCAATCTCTGTGAGTACGACACGCTGGATAATGCCCATAAGTACGAAGGAAAGGTGGATCTTGTTGTCCAGACAACAAGCGTTGGGCTTTATCCTGATTTTGATATCAGCCCAGTTGATTTCAGGTTCACTGGCAAGGAGATTGCCTACGATATCATCTATAAACCTAAGATGACAAAATTCCTTCGGGAAGCGGAAAAAGCTGGATGTACGCTCCATTTCGGAGAGGAGATGCTTCTGGAGCAGGGGAAGCTTCAGTTTGAGCTTTTCACTGGCTATCATTATCCGAAGGATGCAGCTCCAGGTCTTTGATTCCTTTCGGAAGGATAGCAGTTCTCCATATTCTGGCAATTTCGATCAGATGGCCATTTACTGATATCCTTTCTTCGTCGGTTCTCTCTGCTTTTCCTACAAGCACGGAGCCGTCGACGAATTCCGCATAGAGTTTCTTTCCTTCTGTTATCGCAGAATGTATCAGCCTCAGCTTCTCCTGATAATAAAGACCGTTTACCATGTCTATTGATGGCGTTGGCTGGGCTTCTGCAACGATGAAGCCAGAGAGAATCAGTATCTTCCTCAGCGGATCGGCTGTACTGTCAGAAAGCATCTTTGCCTGTTCTTCTGAAAACGCAATCTCTCTTTCCTCTCTTATTTCAGGAGGATTGAATGAACGTGGCGGAAGTTTATTTTCATCTGCCATCGTTTTCTCGAAATGAGGTCCGGATGTCGGCCCGAGCATGTCAAAACCGGCATTTTCCAGAGCCCTTCGCCAAAGAGGTTCTGTCTCTGTGTTCATCAGGAAGAGATTGTCCCCGATTTTTCCTATGATGTGGATCCTGAGTGTCGGCAGGGCATCGATTATCCGTGCATTCCTCTCATCTGCCGTAAGCAGAAGCACTCTGTCAGCATGCAGGGAAGAGAAGGAGGAGAACCATCCTGAGATTCTTGGGTAAAGAGTATCCGGAAGAGGGAAGGAAGAGAGCTCTGAGAGCGATGCCCTGACATCATCAGGGGTCATATCCAATGAGAATGCTGCTTTCAATGAACTCTTGGTCAGTTTCCACTCGGTGATGCTGTCGGTAATTATAGGGGAGGCATAGAGATAGATTTCCCCGGGACTTGTTCCTGTATATGTTATTGAGAAGTCCGAAGAGACAGCAAGGGTATCCCTTTTCCCGGGGAACTCCCTTCCGCTTATGATGCCATCATTCTCATCCAGGATGCTGAAAAGAAAGAGATCTTCTTCCGGTACAGCTGTTCCAGACAAAGAAGCAATGAGGTCAAGATATTTCTCAATCCTGTCTTCGCTGATGCCTGAGAGCAATAAAGCAAGGTGTATATAAAGCGCTGTACGCTCCCTTTCTTCCCTGTTATGCTCGCATCCCTCTTTTATTATGAGAGCCAGTCTTTCCTCTTCTGTCAGCCTCATGAAGCTTTCGGCTTCTGGACGTCTGAGCCGTATTTCTCCTTCGCTGTCATCGGCAATTCCCAGCTTGAGGAGTCTGTCCATTGCTTTTACTGCAGCACCGGCAATTCTTTCTTTTTCTATTCCTGGAAAAAGAGCTGTGAAGAAATCCGAGGTAATCATCTTCTGCCATCTTCCGCTCTGAAGGGTAGATGATGCTACTGCAGAGAGCAGAAACGGTATGAAAGCTTCAGGGTATGGACGCCTCTTTGCTTTTGTTCCCAGAAGCGGAAAGAGCGATACAGCCTTCATTCCTTTTTCTCCGACATGGAGCTTGCCATCATCGCCAGAAAAGGCAAGTCCCCTGTCAGTAAGCGCTGCGGTATTATCAGATGGATAGATTCCGTCATACGAAAGAAGAATCTCTGTAAGGAGCATTCCTTCTTCCTCTGTCACTGCCCCGAGGACCTCTTCTGTCCTGTCTTCCAATGTGCTGCCGAAATCAAAGGGGAGGGCTTTCTCAGACATAGCTTTCCACCTTTTCGATTGTGTAACTGTAACCTTGCTCGGAAAGGAATTTCTGCCTGTTCTGTGCAAAATCCTCTTCCTCTGTGTATTCGGTTACAAGCGTATAGAAGTGGCTGTCATGGCTTTTTGGCCTGAGTATTCTTCCAAGCCGCTGTGCCTCTTCCTGTCTTGATCCGAATGTCCCTGAAATCTGGATGGCAACGGAAGCATCTGGCAGGTCTATGGCTGCGTTGGCGACTTTCGAGACTATGAGGACCTTTACTTTTCCCTCTCGGAAAAGAGTGTAGAGCTCATCGCGTTTCTTCGTTGCTGTTGCTCCTGTAATAATAGGGTAGCCGAACTCGTTCTGGAACATCTCAAGCTGATCAAGATACTGCCCGATTATAAGGATTGACTCGCCTTCGTGCTTTCTTATGATTTTCTTCGCAGCATCGATCTTAAGCGGATTTTCTGCGGCTATCCTGTACTTTTCACGCTTTTTTGCTATTGCGTATTCGATTTCTTTTTCCTCGGGAAGGGGAAGGCGGACTTCATGGCAATAGGCTTTTGCTATATATCCTTTAGCTTCAAGCTCGGACCATGGGGTATCGTAGCGTTTTGGCCCGACTAACGAGAACACCTCATCCTCTCTCCCGTCTTCCCTGACAAGGGTTGCAGTGAGTCCAAGACGATGTATTGCCTGAAGCTCTGCGGTAATCCTGAATACGGGAGCTGGCAGCATATGGACTTCATCGTAGATTATGAATCCCCATCCTCCATCCCTGAAGAGGGAGAAGCGCTTGTATTCTGAATCAGTGTCAGGTCTCCATGTCACAATCTGGTATGTACAGACAGTGACCGGCTTCATGTCCTTTTTCTCTCCTGAATACTCACCGATCTCGTTTTCAGTGAGTTCTGTCTTATCAAGAAGTTCTCTTATCCACTGGTGAACTGCGGTGACATTCGGGCATAGAATCAGTGTTCTCATTCCAAGCCGTGCCATTGCAAGGATGCCTGCAATCGTCTTTCCGGATCCGCAGGGGAGTACTATTGTTCCATATCCAGTGCCGTTTCCTCCATCGCCAAGGAGGGAATTGACTGCTTCTATCTGATATGGGCGGGGAGTAAATGTGTTTCTGAGCTTTATTGTCTGCGGAACTCCTTTTTTCAGAGGAATCCTGTCATCAACAGGGAATCCCAGCTTGATCATCCGGGCTTTCAGAACACCTCTCATCATTCTCTTGACCCTGAATGTCTTTTCATCCTCTGCCTCGATCATTCCGCGTAGCGAATCCTCTGCCTTGAGCTGCAGCGCAAATACAGGGCGTCTTACAGTAAGGAGCAGGTATTCATCATCGAGCTCCGTGAGTATGAAATCCCCATAGCGTTCAGCCTGATCCTTGATATAGAAGATGATCCTTGAATCAAGATCGAAGCGTGACCATCTTTCAAGCCTTCTGAGAATCTCATCGGCGGTAAGTCCTGAGGAGATAGCATTCCACAGCGACAATTGCGATATCTGATAAGTATGTACATGCTCCGGGCTTTTCACGAGATCCGCAAAAGCTATTATCTCTCCTCTGCACTTGTCTGCTGCAGGGGAGTGGACGTCAAGAAGCATTGTCCTGTCGCTTTGAACTGTAAGTGGTCTATCTTCTTCCATATGCCCTCTCAATAAGAAGATGGTCTGCAATGACAAGTGCTGCCATTGCCTCTATAACTGGTACCGCTCTTGGGATTATTGCAGGATCATGTCTGCCATGGACCGAAATCGTGGTGTTCTCAAGTTCATCTGTGACCGTAAGCTGTTCTTTTGCTATCGAGGCTGTCGGTTTTATTGCAGCGCGGAACACTATATCATCTCCATTGGAAATTCCTCCGAGTATTCCTCCTGCATTATGCGATAGGAAAACGATGTTCCCGTTCTCCGTCCTCATCGCATCGTTGTTTTCCGAACCTCTTTTCCTTGCAGCTTCAAAACCTGAACCGAACTCTATTCCCTTTACGGCTCCGATGGACATTACTGCATGTGAAAGAGTCGCATCCAGTTTGTCGAAAACCGGGTCTCCAAGCCCTGGGATCATATTGGAAATCCTGCATTCGATGATGCCTCCGACGCTGTCGGTATCCATTTTCGCGTCCTTTACGGCTTTTTCCATCAACTGAAGGTTAGGATTTTCCGGAGCATAGAGAGGCCCTTTGAATGGTGGATCCCATTTATAATCTACGGCTTTTATTCCTCCAGCTTCGATAACTCCTGCATCAACCCTTATTCCTTCCTTTCTCAGGATGAGCTTCGCAAGTGCTCCTCCGAAAACCCTGCATGCGGTTTCCCTTCCAGAGGATCTTCCTCCTCCGCGGTAATCCCTGATTCCGTATTTGGCATCATAGGTGTAATCTGCATGCCCCGGTCTGTATTTGTGCGCTATTTCCCCATAGTCGGCTGAACGCTGTGTTTTATTCTCGATTATGAAGCCGATAGGAGTTCCGGTGGAAATGCCCTCGAAGACACCAGAAAGAATCCTCGGAATATCATCTTCATTCCTCTGTGTTCCGAGCTCAGTACTGCCCGGCCTTCTTCTCGCCATTTCGCTTCTTATGAATTCCTCGTCGATTTCGATGCCTGATGGGTATCCATCGATTATTCCGCCAAGCGCAGTGCCGTGTGACTCGCCGAATGTTGTAAGCGTAAGAAGTTTTCCTATTGAACTAGACATAGCCATTCTCCCTGAGCTTGCCCACAAGTTCTCTGGCAGTCTCTTCCTTGTCCCTGTATGGCCCCAGATCGACAATCAGGTCAGCCGCCTCAGTATAAATGCGGTCCCTTTCAGTATAGATATCATGGAAAGATGATTCGAGATTATCCGGATCCAGGAATGCGGGAATCCCATGTTTAAGTATGACAGGGAGCATCTCGCTTTCCTCTCTCCTGAGGTAGATGATCTTTCCTTCTTTCTTCATGAACTGCAGCAGCGGGGTATTGTCCGAAACACCCCCGCCAAGGGAGAGTATGAATGATGGATTTCCGCCAGTGAATTCAATAACCGCTTCCTTTTCCTTTTCCATGAAAGCCTGCTTCCCATGTTTTCTATAGAATTCCCTGATGCTTTCTTCATCAATTTTCTTCAGAACAAGATCATCGGAATCAGAAAAGGGCAGTGACAGCAATGAAGATACAAGTCTGGCTTGTGTAGTCTTCCCTGAATGTTTTATGCCGGTGAAATAGAGCTTTGCCATATCGGTAAAGTGTATCATCCGAGAGCTTAGGCATTCAATACTTGATCAGTCCTCATCAGGCATCCTGTACTCCGGTACAGAAGGTACCTCGGTATGGTTTTCCAGATACTTCTTATTCTGCTTCCTGACCTTTCTCTTTTTCCTCATTTCGACTTTCATGAGGTACTCGGCTTCAGCCCTGTTCTTCCTCGAATCGCTTTCAAATCGGTTTTCCGGTATATTCTTTTTCAGTGCATAGTGGAAGACCACTATCATCATGTACCAGAGGAATGCGAGGATGAAGGGGGAGAAGTTCCGGAATGTGTACTCGAATTCAGTTATTCCCTGTTCTCCAAGGCGCAGCAGCGTGTCCAGATTCTGGAAAAAAAGCAGCAAGGATATTATAGCGGGAAAGAACCAGTATAGCCCCTGTCTTGAGAATATGAATCTCATCGAGGCAAGGAGCGCCATGAATGAAAGCAGTAAAGCTGTTAATGGTATTATATATACAAAC
This sequence comes from uncultured Spirochaetaceae bacterium, assembly GCA_944389105.1. Classification (GTDB taxonomy): domain Bacteria; phylum Spirochaetota; class Spirochaetia; order Sphaerochaetales; family Sphaerochaetaceae; genus Ornithospirochaeta. Next base: position 24,887 of record CALXLD010000030.1, read on the forward strand.
ACTCTTTCTTACGCCTTTTTAGTATGTTAGCATGTTTTCATGATTCTAAACAGATATACAGATAATGAAGCGTTCAGAGCTCGCAGAAAAGAGAGAAAGGAAGACGTGAGGGGACCTTATTACAGGGATACAACCGCAATAATCCATTCATCTCCATTCCGGCGTCTGAAGCATAAGACACAGGTGTTCTTCGCACCATCGAATGATCATATCTGTACACGTATGGAACATGTACTGCATGTTGCATCGATTGCATCTGCTATCTGCCGCCCGCTTGGACTTGATACGGAAATGGCCTGGGCAATCGGAATGGGACATGATCTTGGGCATACCCCATTCGGACATGTAGGTGAGAGGATTATCTCAAAGATGTCAGAGGAACGTGGCTTAGGCAGATTTGAGCATGAAGTCAATTCCCTCAGGGTCGTGGATTTCCTTTCAAATAACGGAGATGGCCTTAACCTTACATATGCAGTCCGCGATGGCATTGTCTGCCATAATGGAGAGAGCCTCAGGATGCGGCTTATGCCTACCGGGGAAATAAAGGATCTTGATGCGATAACAGAAAGGGAAGGGCTTATTCCCTCGACATACGAAGGGGCTGTTGTGAGGTTCTCTGATTCTATTGCATATCTTGGCCGTGACTGGGAGGATGCCTATAGGCTCGGTATACTTAAGGGCAGGGAGCTTCCGGAGATTGTAAAAGAGAGGCTTGGGACAACCAATGGCCGCATAATAAATACCCTCGTCGATGATATTGTCAATGGGGCAAGCGATGAGGATGGAATTGGGTTTTCTCCGGAGATCTTTGAAGCTGTGCAGGCTTTCTCAGATTTCAATTACCGCTATATTTACCGCTCTGATATCCTGAATGGCTACACAAGGTATTTTACGAGGTTGCTGCATCTTATTGCAGATTATCTTGAGGATCTGTATGAATCCTATCATCTTGATGAGAATGGTTACATGTCTGAGCATAATATGCTTGCTGCCGGATTCTACAACCACGCGGAAAGCATGTATCCGAAATACATGGAGAGGGAAGGATCTGATAGAAGGATGATCATAGATTACATAGCCGGAATGACTGACAACTTCTGTCTTGACTGTGCAAATGAAATCCTGAAGCCTGATCACCTGAATGAGGAGATAGAGCATTCTGTCACAGGGCGATGGTTTGATGCTGCAAGATCATGATTTTGCAAGCTTCTCTATTTCCTCGATAAACTGATCTAGATCATCAAATGCTCTGTATACTGAGGCAAAACGGACATATGCCACTCTTGAAACAGGATAAAGCTGCCTGAGTGTCTCCTCTCCGACCTGCTGGCTTGTCACGGTGTTGGAAGTTCCTGCCATTTCATAGATGTTATCTTCAATATTATGAAGTATTTCATCAATTTCTTCCTGCTTTATAGAGAGCTTCTCAGTACACTGCCTGATGCCTCTTTCGACTTTCGAGATGTCGAAAGGCTGATGCCGGCCATCTTTCTTTACGACTATTATCGGTTTTTCCTCTATGCGTTCATAGCTTGTGAACCTGTGTCCGCATTCAAGGCATTTCCTTCTCCGCCTTATTGAGGTCCCTTCTCTGTTTGACCTTGATTCAAGTACTTTATCATTATCCTTTCCGCATCTTGGGCATCGCATATTGTTGATGATACCACAGTGATGATGGAAATGCATATTGACTTGTTCTGTTATTTTGTTAACATTCTTGTTACCTAAATAACAAGTGGAGTTTTTATGTCACTATCAATTGCTGGATGTGTGAAGGAAATCATAAACCGCAGTCCGTTCATCTCTGAGATGATGAGCCTTGATCTCATATCGTATTCTAACCTTGCAGCATTCATAAGAAGCGATGTGGAGGCAATGTTCGGAAAAAGCGTCAGCGAGTCGGCTATAATAATGGCCGCCAGACGCTATAGGAAAGAACTTGAAGCCTCCGCTGTCGTCAAGGATGGGGATGGGGGCATCGGCTATGAGATATCGATGAAGACGAACATATACGATGTGAACCTGAAGCGGAGCGATGAAAGCGCTGCAAGGCTTATGAAGCTATATGGTCTGGTGAAACCTTCCCAGGGTGATTTCCTCAATGTATCAATCGGTTCGCATGAGATATCATTATCGGTATCTGATAAATACAGAACTGAAGTTGATGAGCTTGTGAATGAGGAAGATGTGATTCACCGCTTCTCCGACCTTGTTGCGCTTACGATCGTATTCAAGGGAGATTTCCTTCAGACGCCTGGAATCCTTTATCTTGCTGCAAGAAAGCTTGCCTGGGAGAGCGTGAATATTATCGAAGTGCTTTCGACTATGAATGTTCTTACCTTTGTCGTCAGGAAGGAAGAAAGCTCCAGGGCATATGAGGCGCTCAATGCATTCCTGTCAGGCGCGCTGTAGGATAATAACAGGTGAGCGGGATGCTGGAAAAACCACTCGTCTTCTTGAAATGGTTGCAGCTTGCTCCTGCCCTCAGGGCTTTGCCTGTGTAAAGTGCCAGGATGGATACCTGCTAAGGAATCTTTCAAGCGGGGAAGAAAGGCTTTTCATGTCTTCTTCTCCGGTATTCACTGGAAGGATCGGCAGGTGGTTTTATGATGAGAATCTGTTCAGAAAAGCGAACAGCATCCTTGAGAAAATCGACAAGGGTACTGTTTTCATAGATGAAATAGGGCGCCTGGAACTGAGCGGAGGGGGATTTGCTCCATCACTTGAGGTGCTGCTTCACAAGGATGCGGAGCTTACCATCACTGTACGGCGCAGTTTCCTGCAGCAGGTGATGGAAGCCTTTGGCATATCGGAGGCGGAGATTATCGAGGTGGGAGCATAGCTCTCAGCTCTTTTCTTCCGATGGCTGTTCCTCCATAGAGTATTGATCTCAGTTTTTTCTTGCCAAATACGAAATCATCATCGTAGATGAATGTATTTCCCTTATCATCTTCAAGATCCATGCCAAGGCTTTTCAGTACTGCATGCGATGAGGCAATATCCCAGACAAAGCATTTCTGTACTACTGTTCCCTCAATTGATGAGAATAGAGCAGGTGCAAGTATATGTATGATAGTAGAGCCGAAGACCCTGACCTTCCCTGTGAAAGCGGAGAAATCCAGCTCTTTTGCTCCTTTTGAACCCATCGTTATTTCATTAACGTGGTCTTTGATCGTATCTACCATGATCGGAAGCCCATTGATCAAAGGCATCTTTCCAGGATCTAGCCTTATATTCATTTTCTCCGTTCCGATTCCGAAGCGAGGTGCGGAGATATATGCGCCAACGGGTTCCTTCCTGCTGTTGAGGATGCCCAGAGAGACAGCAAATGATGGAAGCCCCTGCGAGTAGACATCGGTTCCATCTATCGGATCCAGAACGAATATCCATTCTGCATCTTTCTCGGTTCCTGTCTCTTCCTCTTCGCTTATTATCGCTGCATCAGGGAAGAGGGTATGTATTTTTCCGGTAATCATATGGCTGATAGCTGTGTCAGCTTCAGTGAGCACAGAGCCATCAGACTTGAATGACCTATGTACCTTCTTCTGCATGTTCCGGGCATAGTCTGCGGCTTTTTCCACTTCATATGAGAGAATATCTAGTCTGGAAGAATCAAGCATAGGGTGATTTTATCCTTTCGTTCTCTTTCTCTTCAAGAGCTACCCGATTGTCTTGTCTTCCTTATTCCGCTATATTCGGTCAAGTGGAACGGAAGATTCAGGATTTCGTTGCTGCCTATATTGGAAAGAGCCCTGCATTATCCCTGGCTTCAAAGAAAGGAAGCGGGATAATAAAAGCTGATGGTCTTGATTTTTACCCCCTTTCGAGAGCTTTAAGGCTCATTGCGGCAAAGCGGGGTGGCCGTCTATTTGCAATATGCTCTACAGAGGATGCTGCAAAAACGCTTTATTCGGATCTTGCAGATGATGATTTTCCGTCAGTTCTCCTTCCTGCAAGCGGCAAACAGCTTTATTCGGATTTTACCTTGACTGCCTCGGAGTATGAGCAGAAGAAGGCGCTGGACAGAATATATGAGATGAAGGAGGGAATAATCATAGCTTCTCTCCGTGCATTCGTATCCCCTGTGATGTCTCCGGATAGTCTTGAAAGATACTCCATCAGGCTAAGGAAAGGGGATTCTTTCAGGCCGTCTGAGCTTTCAGAGCAGCTTATTGCCGCAGGCTATTATCGTTCTCCGAGCTGTTATGAGGCAGGTTCCTTCTCAATAAGAGGAGAGGTCATGGATATCTTTCCTTTCTCCTTTGATGATCCGGTCAGACTTTATGCTGAGTGGGATGAGATAGGACGGATAGCTTCTTTCGATCCTCTGACACAGAAGAGCTCGGGAGAACTGAAAAGCGTTAATATCCCGCTGATCTCCGGTGATTCAAGCCCGCTTTTCTCGACGATGGAGAGCTACATAGGCAATGATGATTATTTCTTCATTTCCGGTGTTGAGCGCGTAGAGACGTCATGGAAAGCCATTCAGAACGAAGCAAGGGCAAGGTTCTCAGAGGCTTATAAGAAAAACGAGAATGCACCTGTTCCTGACAGACTTCTTTTTCCCTGGGGTGTTTTTTCCTCAGGGCTGAGATCAGGATTCCTTTCGTATGATATATCCCGTCCAGAATATTATCATTTCGGAGTAACTGCATCCCGTTCATATTTTGGCAATGTCACATATTTCAAGGATGATATCGCTGCCCTTATCAGAAATGGCTGGAAAATCGTCGTTGTTGCTCCCTCTGCCGTGCAGAAAGAGAGGCTGGAGAATGTACTAAGGGACTTTGATGTGGAGATTGAGATTTCAGATCTCTCAGCAGGGTTCCAGATTGAGGCGCTCTCCCTTCTTGTTGTCCTGGATAGTGAGATTTTCGGCAGAAGAAAACAGCGATCGAGATCTGTTGTGGAGACAATTTCCTCCCCATTGGATTCCTTTGTGGAACTGAAGGAAGGGGACTATGTCGTTCATGTGAATTATGGTATCGGCCGTTTTGTGAAGATCGACAGGGTGAAGACAAGCAGGACTGAGCGTGACTACATAAAGATTGCATACGCTTCCGATGAGTTCCTGTATGTCCCGATTGAGCAGGCGGATCTTGTCCAGAAATATATTGGAAATGACGGGCGTCCTCCTAAGCTCGATACACTGGGCTCCCAGAGCTGGTCCAGAAAGAAGGAAAAAGCGATAAAGAGCGCACAGGAGCTTGCGCAGGAACTTGTCCATCTCTATGCCGAAAGGCAGACTGTTCATGGTTTCCAGTTCTCTCATGATAATGACTGGCAGGTTCAGTTTGAGGCTTCCTTTCCGTTTACGGAGACTCCTGATCAGCTTAGATGCATTGAGGATATCAAGAAGGATATGGAATCCACCAAGGTAATGGACCGCCTTATCTGCGGTGATGTTGGCTATGGGAAGACTGAAATCGCTTTCCGTGCAGCTTTCAAGGCTGTTATGAGCGGGAAGCAGGTAGCGTTTCTTGCACCTACAGTAATTCTTGCAGAGCAGCATTACAATAATTTCAGGACTCGTCTTGGGTCCTTCCCTGTGAATGCTGGGATACTTTCGCGTTTTGTGCAGGGAAAAGACCAGAAGAAGGTCCTCCAGGGTGTAGAGGAAGGCAAGGTGGATGTGCTTTTCGGCACGCATAAAATACTGCAGAAGACTGTACGGTTCTCAAATCTCGGGCTTCTGATAATTGATGAGGAGCAGAGATTCGGCGTCAAGGACAAGGAGCGGATCAAGCAGATGAAGACGAATATCGATTCGCTGACGCTTTCTGCTACCCCCATTCCGCGTACGCTTTATATGTCACTTCTCAAGGTGCGTGACATGTCATTGCTTACAACTGCGCCACGTGAAAGGCAGCCTGTGGAGACTGTCATCGAGCAGTTTTCAGTTAAGATGGTCAGAGAAGCGATAAAGAATGAGCTCGAACGCGGCGGTCAGGTATTCTATCTCCACAACCGCATAGAGGATCTTGAATCCATAGCCCAGATGATACGCTCTGAAGTTCCATATGCAATTGTTGAATATGCACATGGCCAGATGGAAGCAGGGGAGATGGAGGATATCATGCACCGTTTCGTCTATGAAGGGATACAGGTGCTTGTTTCCACGACCATCATCGAGAATGGCATCGATATCCCCAATGTCAATACGATAATCATCGATCAGGCTGATAAATTCGGTCTTTCACAGCTGTATCAGCTCAGAGGCAGGGTTGGACGTTCTGACAGAAAAGCCTATTGCTATCTTCTCTATCAGGACCGGTCAATGCTTAATGACGATGCGATAAGAAGACTGCGTGTCCTTTCTGAGAACACAGCCCTTGGTTCTGGCTTCAAGGTTGCGATGAAGGATATGGAAATAAGAGGAGCTGGCAATATCCTGGGACGGGAACAGTCAGGACACCTGGAGGCTGTTGGTCTTGATATGTATATGCGTCTTCTTGAGGAAGAAGTCGACAGGCTTACCGATACTGTAAAGGACAGCGACAATGATGTTCTTCTTGAGCTTGATTATACCGGCTTCATTCCTGATTCATATATCTCCGATCCTCCTTCAAAATTCGAGGCATACAAGAAGATTGCCTCTATCCAGACGGATGGTCAGGCAGACGGGCTGAGAGCAGAGCTTGAGAACCGCTATGGCCAGCTCCCCGAAGAGGTTGAGAATCTTTTCTGCATTGCGGAAATCAAGATCATCTGCCGGCGTCTTTCCATCATACATCTTTCGGAGAAGCGGGGTATTGTGGATATTGAATTCGGAAAACTCTCTGCGATAAACCCTGACAGGGTAATAAACCTTCTGCGTCTTTCTGATGGAAAGGTACAGATGGATAGCAGGAATATGACACATATGAGAATGCAGACAGGAGCTGTCTCGCTTAAAGATAAGGCACTTTTCATACTTGAGCAGCTAAGGAGGCTCATCTGATGGACGATAAGGAACTGCTTGAAAAAATCAACAGGATAGAGATAAGGGAAGGCAGGGAGAGAGGAATAAAAAGCTATGTGCTTCGCAATAATGTAATCTCTCCTAAAGATGCCAGTGTAATCACATCATATATGAGGGATCATGGTTTCTTCTTTGAAGATAAGATGCTCTCCTACGAAAAGCTTTTCGGCAATTCCAATCCTGTTGTCATCGAAATCGGATTCGGAATGGGGGATACTACTGCGGAAGTGGCAATCAGAAGACCTGAGTTCAACTATATTGGCATAGAGGTTTTCCTTCACGGGTTTGTAAATCTTCTGAATGAGCTTGGACAGAGGAATATAGAGAATGTCCGATTGATCCGCTTTAATGCGGTGGACGTTCTTAATCACATGATTCCGGATGGTTCAGCTGAAGGCTTCCATATCTTCTTTCCCGATCCGTGGCAGAAGAAGCGTCATCATAAGCGCAGGCTCATGAACCCTGAGTTCATACATCTTCTTTCGACAAAGCTCAAGGTCGGCGGATATATTTACATGGTGACGGACTGGGAGGAATATGCAGAAGAAGTTCTGGAGCTTTCTGCAGGAGAGAAGCTGCTTATGAATCCGTTCGGAGGCTTTGCTCCCCCTGTTACATGGCGCCCTGTTACGAAGTTTGAGCAGAAGGGTATGGAATCAGAACATCCGATAAACGAAATCTGGCTTGAGAGAATTGCGGATTCTGAATAACAGAATTTTCGTTTTCTAGACGAAATTTCAACCTTTTGTTGCCTCTTGCTCAAAATGCAGATAATGTTACAGTTTCTGTATGTTTTTTGCTTGTGTTGCTTTCTTTGCTGGTGTAGAGTTCTTTTAGCATAGCTGTTGGGGTTGAGGAGCTGTCTTATGTTCAATTAGCCATGAGGCCAGTAGGTTTCTACTGGTGTAATGGCTTTTTTGGATTATTCCTGTTTGAATATTCTTTTTGATAAATGATTCATCGGTGATGATGTATTGCATGGCATACAGTAAAAAGGGGAGTGCATTGCGCACTCCCCAGAAAACCTTATTCTTCGTTTTCCTTTGCTTTCTTTGATTCTGCAATCACATCATCTGCAAGCTTTCCATGAAGTTCTTCATAGTGGTCGAACTCCAGTTCAAAAGAACCTGTGCCGGATGTCATTGACTTAAGCTCTATAGCATAGTTGCGGAGCTCTGCCATAGGAACTTCTGCCTTTACTGAGACAACATGGCCTTTTTCCTCCTGTCCAAGAACGCGTCCGCGTTTGGATGAAAGATCGGAAAGGATTGCTCCAAGATATTCATCTTCGACGAATACCTCAAGTTTCATGAACGGCTCAAGAAGAACACATCCTGCTTTTCCAAGCGCTACCTGCATTGCACCTTTTGCAGCAAGCTTGAATGCCATTTCAGAAGAATCAACAGGGTGCTCTTTTCCATCAACAAGCGTTACTCCGATATCTACAAGAGGGTAGCCTGCAAGGAATCCTTCTTCCATAGCTTCATGGATGCCTTTCTCGATTCCTGGAATGTATCCTTTTGATACTGCGCCGCCTTTGACGGCATTCTCGAACTGATAGTAGACTCCGCGCTCCGTCGGCTTTATATCGATAACGACACGGCCGAACTGTCCATGACCGCCAGTCTGCTTCTTGTGCGTATATTCTGCAAGTCCGGAATCCTTTGTGATCGTCTCCCTGTAAGCAATTTTTGGAATGCGTGTATTGATGTTGATCTTCTGCTTGTCGCGGACCTTGTCGAGGATCATTCCGATATGAAGCTCTCCCATTCCTCCGATGATCGATTCCTTTGTCTCGTTGTTATAGGACATCTGGAATGTGAGATCCTCTTCAGCAATGCGGTGCAGTGCATCATTCATCTTATCTTCGCTCTTCTTATCTTCTGCTGAGATTGCAAGCTGATAGACAGGCTGCGGCATCTTGAGAGGTCTGAATCTCCTCTTATATTCCGGTCCAGCAACGAATGTTGCATTTGTGTATGCAGCTTCGCATTTTGTGATGATGCCGATGTCTCCGGCTTCAAGTGCATCCGTCTCGATAAGCTTCTTTCCTATAGCCCTGTAGATCTTTCCTGGTTTAGTTTTCTTACCGACCTCGTTGTTGTAGATATCGGTATCAGGAGTAAGCTTTCCTGTTACGATCTTTACAAAGCTCATCTTACCTGAGAACTGATCGATGGTTGTCTTGAAGCAGTAAGCTGAGAATGGCTTATCCGGATCGATTTCAAGAGTCGTTTCCTCTCCATCGTGTCCGATGATGTACTCCTCGATTCCGAGAGGCCATGGGAAATTGTTCTTGATGAAATTAAGGAGGGATGTTATTCCGGCACCCTTGTCAGTAGCTCCGCAGAATACAGGTATAACCCTGTTTGTCCTCATGCCGACAGCAAGACCATGCCTGATGTCATCAGGTTCGAGGGTACCATCAGCAAAGTACTTCTCGATAAGCTCATCTGTACCTTCTGCGGCATTCTCTATAAGCCTGTTTCTGAAGTCTTCGACGACAGCTGTGTATTTTTCCGGAATAGGTATCGGCGTTTCCTTTCCGCCTTCATGACATTCATATGCCTGATTCTCAATCAGGTTGATGACTCCGTGGAATTCCTCAGCTTCGCCCAGCGCGATGACGACAGGGACAAAATGCGCACCGAATTCCTCGACAAGTGAATCTATAGTATGCCTGAAGCTTGCTCTTTCCTTATCCATTTTGTTGATAAAGATAGCTCTAGGCTTATTTCTCTCGTCCAGTCTTCTCCAGAGCTTGATAGTTTCAATCTGCGCACCTTCTCTGCCATCTACAAGCATGAGGGCAGCTTCTGTAGCTCTGAAAGAGGAGATTGCTTCTCCGATGAAGTCGCCAGTACCCGGTGTATCGAGTACATTGATCTGTTTTCCATCCCACTGAAATGATGAGAGGGTGGAATGAACTGACATCTTTCTCTGGATTTCCTCATCAGTATAATCACTGACTGTCTTTCCGCTTTCGACTGTTTCAGCTCGGGAAAGAACGCCTGCATAGTAAAGCATCTGCTCTATGAGGTTCGTCTTTCCCGTACCATTATGGCCGATGATTGCCACATTCCTGATATCCTTGGTATTGACGCTCATCTGAATCCTCCTTTTGAATTAAAATAAGCTTATTAGAGAAATGGTAAGAGACTGAGGTCCAGAAGTAAAGGAAAATCGAAAAAAGTGATGTATTGAATAGCCTTTGGTATCTACCCGGCTTTTCATTTTTGTTCTGTATCATAGTTCATGTCAAACAGCCACTTTTGTTATTAATTATGATACAAGACAGATCGTAAATAATATTTTAAAAGCAAGTTTTAATACTAAAATTATACAATAAAAATTAAATAACTGAATTAAAGCTGATGATATTCTATCTGTTATTTTATTGCTTAAATATTGAACCAGGGAGTAATTTCCCTGGTTCTGCTGTGCTGTTATACTTTTTCTGAATAGTGGGAGAATTCCATGCTGAAGGAACCTCTTCCCTGTGTGGAAGATCTGAGGACTGTTGTATAGCCGAACATCTTCTCAAGCGGTGCTTCTGCGATTACTGCATCGGAGCCGGGTCTTGATTCCATCGAAAGGACGATTCCACCTCTCTGAGTTATGGATGAAATAACATCTCCGATATATTCAGTAGGTGCGGATACCTGGACCTTCATCACCGGTTCCATCAGGACAGGGCCAGCCTCAGAGGCAATTCTATCAAAAGCCATGGCAGCGCAGGATGTGAATGCAAATGGAGTGGAAGTGTTCTCATCATATTTGATTGATGTGATATCAGCTTCGATATCAGTGCATTCATAGCCGAACCTGATTCCGCCGGAGAATGCGCCGCTGACGCCATTCTTTATAGCTTCGATTATCTCTTCGGGGATGTCTCTTGTATTTGCTGTGATGTTAAGCACATTGCCGCTCTTCGGAGGCAGAGGCTTCACTGTCATAGACAATGCAGCAGTATTCTCCTTGTTTGCGATTGTCCTTGAGAATTCCTCCGTTCCGGAAGCTTCTGTCCTGATGCATTCGCGATAGGATACCTGTGGATTTCCAACCCTGCAGTTGACTTTCATATCATCCTTTATCCTGGTTACAAGCACATCGAGATGAAGCTCTCCCATTCCGGATATGATGAGCTGTCCGGTTTCTGCATCTTCCTTATATGTAAATGTCGGATCCTCCATGGCAAGTGTCTGGAGAGCCTTGTTGAGTTTTTCCTGTTCCGCTGCTGAGCTTGGCTCAATCGCAACGGAAATCACGGGGTTCGGGAACGACATCTTCTCCAGAAGATATGGATGATTCTCGGCACCTATAGTGTCTCCTGTCTGAGCAATGCGGAATCCTATGATCACTCCGATATCGCCGGCTTTGAGTTCTGATAGCTCTTCCGGCCGGTCGGCATGCATTCTGATGAGTCTGTTGATTCTCTCTTTCTTGCCCTTTGTGATGTTATAAACGGAAACACCTTTTTTGAGGACTCCGGAATAGACGCGGACAAAACACATCGGTCCAGCCTGAGGATCAACCTGGATCTTGAAGATCAGCGCCTCGAGAGGACCTGTCGTGCTATGCGGAAGATTCTCTGTCTTTCCGTTTTTTGCGTTGATTATCTCTACTGGCTCGGCCTCAGCAGGGGATGGAAGGAGGTCGACGATGCCGTCAAGGACAGTCTGCACACCGATATTCTTCAGGGAAGATCCTACGAAAACAGGAAGAAGCTCTCTTCTGAGCGTGCATTCCCTGAGCGTGGAGATGATCATGTCACGGGGAATATCTTCTCCTTCAAAGTAGAGCTCGGTAATATCGTCGGAGAAAGATGCGACGCTGTCTATAAGCTTCTCTCTCCATTCCGTAGCTTTCTCCTTCTCTGAATCAGGGATAGCAGAGCGGGTTATCGTTTTTCCATCATCATCTGCAGAGAACTGAAGGTATTCCATGGAAGTAAGGTCTATTATCCCGGAGAACGCATTCTCGCTTCCTACAGGGATGCAGACTGGCACAGGGTTTGCTCCCAGCTTCTTCTTCATATCCTCAAGGACACGGAAGAAATCAGCTCCAAGCCTGTCCATTTTGTTTATGAATGCAATGCGGGGGATCCTGTATCTATCAGCCTGTCTCCAGACAGTCTCCGTCTGCGGTTCTACGCCTCCGACTGCGCAGAATACTCCAACAGCTCCATCAAGTACTCTCAGCGATCTCTCGACTTCTGCAGTAAAATCTACATGGCCCGGAGTATCGATGATGTTTATCTGATGCTCTCTCCAGTAGCAGGTTGTCGCAGCTGAGGTGATAGTGATGCCTCTGTCCTGTTCCTGTTTCATCCAGTCCATAGTGGCTTCGCCATTATCGACCTCGCCGATCCGGTGATTCTCACCTGTATAATAAAGAAATCTTTCAGTTGTTGTTGTCTTGCCGGCATCGATATGAGCCATGATGCCTATGTTTCGTATGCTCTTCTCGTCCATAGCTTGGATAATCTATCACAAAACAACGTATCTTTGAAACACATAAGATTTATGTATATATTTCTTTCATGAATGAAATTGATATTGCTTCATTTCTATCCTCGCTGGATCCGGTAAGCTATGCGGATATTATAGATGCGCTTACAAGAGGAGAAGGAAATACCGAATACTTCTCTCCGGGTTCCGGCATAGTCTACCATCATAAGGATGGGGTATACTATATAGCATGCACAGGTCCTGATAAGGCTTCATTCATCAGGCATATTCCATCACGGTGTCTTGCATCCGTGCATGGAGAATGGGAATCGGGGTATATGATGGATAGTCTGGGGTATGAGAGGGTTGAGCCCACATATCTTTTTTCCTATGACGGTGAGCCATTTGGGAAATCGGAAAACGTACATCCACTGGACCTTTCATATCTTGATTTCGTCATTTCTCGCTACAATACTTCCAGCGAGGAGGACATACGGGCTGCAATGGAAACAGGGCATCTCTACGGAGCCTTTTCCGGTGATAGCCTGATGGGCTTCGCGGGTTTTCATATGGAGGGATCGATGGGAATGCTCCTTGTTCTCCCCGAATACAGGCGCAGAGGTGTCGGGGAGATTCTCGAGAAACACCTGATAACAACTGCCCTGGAAGAGGGAAGAAAGCCATTCTGCAATGTATTTGTATCGAACAGCGCAAGCATCGCGATGCAGGAAAAGCTAGGGCTTGAAAAGGGAGGTATCCTTTCCTGGTGGACATGGAAGGATTAATCTCTGGATGTTCTTTTTTTCATGGCGATTCTCTGATGGTGATATATCCCTTTGTCGCCAGATGCCAGGTAGGAGAGTGCTACAGTCATGAAGAGCAGCCCAGGCTCGCTGTATCCGAATAGCTCTATAGCGAGCGCAAAGCAGACCAGCGGGAGATTCGTTCCTCCCGTAAGCATCCCGACAGCACCAAGAACTGCAAACGGTGCTGTCTCAAGTCCTAATACAGCAGCAAATGAATAGCCGAATGTCCCTCCTGTTACCAGAAGCGGAACAACCTCTCCGCCGACAAATCCTGCTGCGATTGACAGGAAGACCATCAGTGCTTTGAGAATAAATGTATATAGGGGGATTCCTCTGCCGTCTATTGCCCTATAAAGAAGGTCCAGGGAAAGCCCATTGTAGTCAAAAGAGCCAGAGAGAAGGAATATGATGATTGAGAAAAGGGTGACCATTGTTCCCGGGATTATCGCGCTGAGGATCTTGCTTCCGAACCTGTCTTCAACGCCTTTCCGGAAACGTGCAAGAAGATAGAGGAAGACTCTTGCCAGAAGTCCGATGATAAGTGCAAAGACAGCTACTGTTATAAGGTTCTCCACAGTTGCAGGAAGCTCTTTGAATGAAGGGATCTCCATTTTATGTATCCCAAGCTTCAGTGCAACATATACTGCCGAATACGCTGATACCAGTACAGGAAAAAGCGCATCAAGGCGAAGTATGTCAGGGGTGGCGAACATCAGGCCGAAAAGAACGCCTGCGATAGGTGCGCCGAAAAGTGAGCCGAATGCGGCTGCGGATCCTGTCATCAGATAGTAATCTTCCCTTCCGTAGTGTCCTTTCCAGGCATATTTCCTTTCGATTTTCGTAAAGAGCTCTCCGATGGCAAGCCCTATCTGCACACCGACTCCTTCCTTGCCGACAGAAGCTCCAGTTATGTGCGATATAGCGGCCGCAATATATGCAACAGGCCCCATCCATGGGGAAATATGGCCGGGTCTGAGCTTTCCTTCATTGGCATCATCCTCCATTTCATGGATAGTATCGATGGCTTCCACTGTTGTTTTCCTGAAGGAGTCTCCCAGTTTCTGATAGATTGCAAGCGTGAGGTAAGCCCCTAGCGGGATAAGAAGAATAAGCAATGGAAAGCGGTGATTTACCACACCGGCGATGTTTACAGTATTTGCAAATAATGTAATGCAGGCCCCGGTGACGATTCCGACAGCGAGGCTTCTGAATGTATTGAATAGTATTCTTAATGCCTTTTCACGCTTTTTCATTTCATAAGCATTTTAAGGAGTTTGAGCTTTCCCTTGAAGGGGGCATACCGTACCGGAAGATCAATCCATGCAGCTTTATCCATTACTGACTTGTCATGGGTGAAAGCCTGGAAGCTTCTCTTTCCGTGGTAGCTTCCCATTCCGGAATTCCCAACACCGCCGAAAGGCAGTTCAGGAGCTGTGAGATGAACAACCGTATCATTGACGCATCCGCCTCCGAATGACAGAGAGGAGAGAGCTTTTTCTATAGTTTTCCTGTCTTTGCTGAAAATATAGAAAGCAAGAGGCTTTTCCCTGTCCCTTATGAAATCTATGGCCTCCTCTAGTGTTTCATATTCAATTATCGGGAGAACCGGCCCGAAGATCTCCTCCTGCATTGCCGGGTCGCTTTCCTTTGCAGGGTAGAGTATTGTCGGAGAGATCTTCATTGAGCTCTCATCCATATTCCCTCCAAAAGCTATGGTGCTTCCAGCAATCAGCTCGCTGATTCTTCTGAAATGCTTCTCGTTTATTATCTTCGGCAGGTCGCTGGAAGTGAGCGGATCTGAAGAGAACATGTTCCCGATAGCGTTCTCCATTTCCTTTATCAGTGATTCTGCATAGCCTTTTCTTATCAGGACATAATCGGGGGCAACGCATGTCTGTCCGGCATTGAGGAATTTGCCCCATGAGAGTCTTTTTGCGGTCAGTGCCATGTTCTCTGTTCCGTCTATTATCACAGGACTCTTTCCGCCTAGCTCCAGGATGCATGGAGTGAGATACTTGTTTGCAGCCTGATGGACTATTCTTCCGACATTCGGGGATCCCGTGAAGAAAATGAAATCCCACCTGAGCGCAAGAAGCTCTGAATTTGTCTGATGACCGCCTTCAAACAGCGCTATATACTCATCGCTGAAGGTCTCTTCAATGAGTTTCTTCATTATTCTGGATGTGTTCCCGCTATATCTTGAAGGTTTTACGACAACTGTATTTCCACCGGCTATTGCTCCTGCAAGAGGTACCATCGTAAGCATCAGAGGATAGTTCCACGGACTCATGATCAGGGTATTGCCCATTGGCTCATGGATAATATAGGAACTTGCCCTGAACTGGGTTATAGGAGTATGGACCTTCGTTGGCTTCATCAGCTTCTTCAGATGCTTTTCAAGGTAGTTTATCTCTTCGTATGTGATTCCCAGCTCCGTTGCATAACCTTCAAAGCTGCTTTTCCCTAGGTCCTCGGAAAGTGCTTTCAGAATATTCTCTTCATTTCGTTTCAAAGCTTCCTTCAGTGCTCTGAGCATTGAAATCCTGTACTTGTATGGAAGCGTCTTTCCGCTTCTGAAATATGCTTTCTGTCTCTCCAGTGTCTCTATAAACATGCTCACAGCCGCGATAGTATCACAAAAGGATGCCACTGTGAATTACAGAAATAAGAAAAGTGTCAGAAACAATTAACCAACACAAAACATACACTGTGTCGGAATCCGACAATAAACAGGTATTCTGTTGTTAATTTCATAATCAGTAGGGCAGAAAATCATAATCAGGAAAGGGTATATGGATAAGAATAAACGAAACTCTGTCATCAGATATCTGGTTCTTTTTATTGTTTTTGTTATTGTTGCGGGTTTACTGTATTACTTCTTCACTTCTGCAAGCGAAGTAGAGTATACAGCCCCTGTCTCTCCTGTAGTCACTATAAAGCCTGAGAGAAGAATCATTGATGAAGGCATAAGCGTAACTGGTTACATTGAGCCAGAAGCGATGATACCGGTTGTTCCTTTCGTAAGTGGCACTGTTGAGCAGTACAATATAGAGGCCGGAGACACGATAGGAAAAGGTGATGTCATTGCCGTAATCGATAAAAGGCCGTATGAACTGCAGCTTAAGCAGGCCGAGGCTCAGGTCAAAGGGCTTGAGGCGGCTTTTGGCAGAGTGAGTGCCCTGAGGGAAAGCGGAGGTGCCACTGCCCAGGACTATGATACTTTATCAGCACAGCTGGATGCCGCGAGAGCGCAGCTTGAGCTTGCAGAGCTCCAGCTTTCATATGCAGATGTCACGGCACCTGTCAGCGGAACGGTCATACAGTCCTTATCCTCTGAAGGGTCAATAGGTTCTTCCGAAAATCCTATGGCGATTATAGCGGATCTGGATAACCTTGTTGTCAATATGAAGCTTGGGGAGAAATACTTCCATACCATTTCTGAAAACAGGGAAGGGCTTTCCGTTACGGTTTCATCCCCGGATGGCTACACCTCCCCAGCTGAAATCATATCAGTAGCTCCTTTTGTTGATCCGACGTCCAAGACATTCCTTGTCAAAGTAAAGCTCGAAGAACCCGAGGGGTTTGTCCCTGGTATGTTCATCAGAGCGGAGGTCGTCTGGAAGTCAGATGAATATCTTACGCTTCCGCTTACTGTCAGAAAGCTTGATGGATCTGTATATGCCCTCTCTGAAGACAGCAATACGGCAGAATACATTGATATAGAAAGCCTTGCAGAGGATACTTCATACTTTGCTATCCCGGATTCTTATGAAGGAAGGGATTTCATAATCAGAGGACAGAATGGCCTTCTTCCTGGTGAGAAGGTCCGTGTCACAGGGGTGGAGCGATGAAGATAGCAACTCTCTCGGTCAAGCATTCTGCGATACTTTCAATGATCCTCATTGCTCTGGCCGTCTTCGGAATGTTCTCTATTACGACTACGAATCTTGAGTTCATCCCTGATATCAATATGCCTCAGATATTCGTTGTCGCAATATATCCAGGGGCCTCGGCTGAAGATGTTGAGAAGGATGTAGTGGATATACTTGAAGATGATTTCGTTACGCTGCCTGACTTCAAGAGCATGGACAGCCAGTCAATGAACAGTGCTGCCATGATCACGATCACATTCCAGGATGGCGTAAACCCTGAAGATCAGCTGAATGAGGTCAGGAACAGGATCTCGCAGCTGATGGATGAGCTTCCCGATGGCATGCAGGAACCTGCGGCGCTTGTCGGTGGTGCGACAATGCTTCCGATTGTGTCATTTTCCGTGGAATCCTCCGGTGATACCGCAACCCTTTCTGAATACATCAATGATACGCTGCGGCCACAGCTCACTAGAATACCGGGAGTTTCAACAATAAGCATCAGCGGTTCCGTGGAACCTGAGGTTTCCATAAAGCTCAGGATGGATGATCTTAATGCAAGAGGCATATCGCCTCTGACTGTATATCAGATACTTTCATTCTCCAATCTCTCGATGCCTCTCGACACAGCTATAGCTGAAGGCCGCAGGATAGATCTCAGATATGATGGGCGCTATGAGAGTATGGAAGAGATAAAAGCCCTTCCTGTCGGTGCCACGGATTCTGGCGAGATAATAAGGCTTTCTGATGTTGCCGATGTCTCTCTTGTCTATCAGGGGGAGGACTACTACGTTACTTCGGATGGCAAGGATATAATCGTTGTCGAGGTTTCAAAGAGGGCTGACGGAAATACCATACAGATAACAAATGAGGTGAAGAGAATCCTTGAAGAGTCAGAAAAGGAGACAGGAGGAGCTATTTCCTATCATATGATAAAAGATGATAGCCGTCTTGTTGTTTCTTCTCTCAAGAACGTAATTGAATCAGGTATCCTTGGAATTCTCATTGCTGTTCTCATCATCTTCCTGTTCCTCAACGATGCAAAGGCAACGCTGGCTATCGGTCTGTCGATCCCGCTTTCATGCTTCTTTACGTTCATCGTAATGAAGATGGCTGGAATAACGGTAAACATTCTTTCTATATCCGGAATAGTCGTATCTCTTGGTTCTATAGTGGATGCCTCGATTGTTGTCCTGGACCAGATCTACAGGTTCTATCAGGATACCGATGAGAATGGTAATGGAAAGTATACTGTCGTCGAGTCCATATACAGGGGAACCGGAATCGTCGATAAATCGGTAATTGGCTCAAACCTTACGACCGTTGTCGTATTCATTCCTGTTGTTCTTCTTTCAGGTCTTGTCGGCGATATCCTTCATGACATCTCCCTGACATTCATGTTTGCTATAGGCTCATCGCTTTTTGTTGCGATGATCTATATGCCTTATCTTCTTAAGCATTTCCTGAAGGATGATGGTGTCAGGCTGAAGAAGAAGGATAGTTTTGCTGTAAGAGGACTCTGGAGAGTTGAGAATGGCTATGGCAGGGCTTTGGGGTTCTGCATGAAGCACACTCCATTCATTATTGTGATGGCCATTCTCATCTTTGCTCTGACTGTCTACTCGCTTACTAGCATAAATATCTCATTCATACCATCAACTGATAACAGTGATTTCTATATCTCAATGGATTTCCCTACCGGTTATACCCTTGAGGATACAAAGCAGTCAATGGATGAGGCGGAGAGGATTCTCCGCGAGAAGGTTCCTGAGACAGAGAATGTTGTCGTTTATTCAGGAAAATCAGTTGATTCCCTTACTGTTTCCACAGCCCAGAACCAGGGAGGTATGCATGTAGTGCTTGTTCCTGTTGCAGAGAGGGACAGGGATATCCACGATATAATCCTGCAGATGCAGTATGAGCTTTCAGCAGCTATCCCAGATGCTGAGGTTTCAGTTAAGAATGGTGGTTTTGATTACCTTGTAGGCTATATGTCTGGAGGTGGTGGATATGGTCTTACGCTCATCGGAGAGGATGAGAACATCCTCTATGATTATGCTTCGGAACTAAGGGATTTCCTTCTTACGGATCCAGAAGTAGTATCTGCTTCCGTTTCCAGTGAGTTCGATTCGACTGCTGCTGTGATGAATGCCAGCTATGAGTACCTGTCATCTCTCGGAATCTCGAGCTATGAAGCGGCGATGACGACAGCGATTCTCTTCAATGGAATGGATACCGGAATCTATGCAGATCCTTCTACTGGTTCAAGGTATACAATTCATATTTCATCAGATGCTGCAGATCAGAGTGTGTCACAGCGTATGCTTGATTCCCTTGTGCTCTATACTCAGGCGGGTTCTGCAGTTTCCATGGATGCGCTTTCTGATCTGGTTATGGAAACTGAGCTTTCCTCAATAAGCCATACCGACAGAGCTGTTGCAATGACAGTAAGCGCACAGCTGACAGGTGAGTCGACGACTGCTATTTCCAGAAGAGTCAATGAGTACATTGCAACCCATCCTCTTCCGGATGGAGTTACGACAGACGTTGGAGGAATCGATGAGCTCATCGGTGATTCGATGGGGCCGCTGCTTCAGGCGCTTCTTATATCGCTCTTCCTTGTTTACATGGTCATAGTCCTCATATATGAGAGATTCGACCAGCCTATCCTCATAATGCTGACAGTACCGTTCTGTGTGATAGGTGTCGTACTGTCGCTGGCTGTATTCGGCTCATCGATGAGCATGGTATCCCTTCTTGGTGTCGTAACCCTTGGAGGTATGCTCGTAAATAATGGAATCATCCTTGTTGATTACATAAATCAGCTTGAGGATGAATCGCGCGGCAAGGAAGCTGAACGGCTGTCCATCACGGTGAGGGAAGGTGAGAGCCTTCTAGGAAAGCTTTCCTATTCATCTGAGATGGAGATGCTCTTTGAGAATATAAGGAAGGGAACTGCTACAAGGCTCCGTCCTATTCTCATGAGTTCCCTTACGACCATTCTCGGAGTCATCCCGATGGCTTTTGCAAAAGGTGAAGGTTCTGAGATATATGCACCGCTTGGACAGGTTATCATGGGCGGTCTTACGACAAGTACATTCATAACGCTATTCCTTATGCCTACGTTCTACTACATCCTGGAGCGGCACAAGATAAGGAAAGCATACGGCTGGAAGAAAGGAATGAAGGAGGAATCAGCAGTATGAAGAGAATAAAGGGTTTTAGATTATTTCTGCTTGCATTGGCTGTCATAGGGCTTCTTGCAGGATGCAATTTCGTTTTCAGCTCAAGTGTTTCGGTAAGGGTGACAGGAGATTCATCCGATTCCTCTTTTGGCTCCGATGTCTATGTTTTTGCATTTACGGATAAGAGTGCCCGTGACAATGCTTATCAGGAGATTGTGGATGCAGGAAAAGGCGAAGGTGATTTCGGTGATTATCTCTACACTCTGTTCCCCGATGGCTGCTATCAGGTACAGGTTGCAGAGTACATCTCCTCAAGCGGAAATCCGCTCCTCCCATCAGGAAGCGGGACAGTAGCTACATTCACTATAAGATGGAATACATCATCTCCTGAATTCGGAGAGGATTATGACAGAGCAGAGGCTTATTTCATTGCAGCAACCTCGGATAGCACAGGGGATTATGCTGGCAAGACGGATTACATGCTTGTCTCAGGTGGAAACAACAGTACTGTTCTCCGTATTCAGAATGTTAATGAAATAACATTGGATGAGTGATTATGAGAAAAGCGCTTTCTTTGATTATTCTGATTCTTCTTCTCTTGCCGCTCTATAGTGAAGTGGAGGAGAAATATACGCTTGATTCCCTGATTCTTGCAATGGAAAGCGGGAACTCAGAACTTCTTAAAGCGGATCAGGAGATTATAAAAGCACGTCTTGATACAGCGGATGCGAAAGGGGGCTATACTCCTACGATAGATCTTCTTGTATCAGGAACTTATATGGCTAATCCTGTCATGGGACCGATAAAGGTAAGCCCCGGTGATATCAAAGGACTTCCTGATATAGTCTCTTCTGTCTGGACCGATCCGCTCGATGTCTCATTTGATATGGGAAACAACCGTGTTCAGGGACAGCTTACGATTACACAGCCTGTATTCACATGGGGCAAGCTCTCAAATGCCGTGAAGCTCTACCAGACGGTTGAAGGACTGAGAGGAATGGAAAAAAGCGACAAGGAGAACCAGCTCATTGCCGAACTCCGCTCACGCCTTGATGCGCTTTATTACATGGATAGGATCTACCCGTTGCTGTCTGAGATAGAGGAGAAAGCTGATAAGCTTCTTTCAATTGCCGAGAGTGCTGCAGATAATGGCATGCTTCTTCAGGAGGATGTTCTTGATGCGAGAATCCAGAAACAGCAGGTTGTGATATCAAGACGTGAGATAGATAGCCAGTATTCATCAGTTCTTGAGGGGCTGAGGACCCTTACGGGTATTCCTGATCTCACAATGGATGATATAGATTACGCTCCTGATGAGACAATTGCTGATAAGGTTCTTTCCGTTGGGGAAGAAGGGCTGAAGGCCCTTGCGACGGATCCTTCAAGGCTTACGCTCCAGATGCTCGATGGAATGGAAGATGTCATGGTGTATACCAACGAGATTGCGAAAGGAAGCATCTATGGCAAGCCTGACATTGCTTTGCAGGTTGCAGCAACGTACGGAGGCAAGATAGATTCCAACTGGCTTGATAGCGATACCTGGGGAGTGAATATCACGCTTGCGCTCTCAACGACGCTTTGGGACGGCGGAAAGAAAATGAATGATATCAAGCGTTCTGCCAGTGATATAGCTTCAGCTGCTATCGATAAAAACAGTGCTGTGAGGACAATTGAGGAGAATGTATCCTCGTCATTTGAGTCTGCAATGCTTTCAATAGAGAAAATCAGGTTTTCTGAAATGAAGAGGGATTCCGATAGTCTCAAGGCTGAAAACAGGAGGAATGCGCTTTCTCTTGGCTCATCTTCGGAAAGCGATGTGCTAGAGGCTGAACTTCAGGTTATTCAGGATGAGATTGAAATCATAACAGAGCGGATCTCCATGTCCCAATCTGTATATACCCTGATGTATCTTGCTGCGCTTGATCCAGCACACCTTCCTGTAATATCGGATGGAATGAATCAATAATATAGCAAATTAGCCAGAAACAGATTTGTTTCTGACTAATTTTCATATTTCGCATATATAAATATTATATAATATTACCTATATAATAGATTTTGCATGATGTCATGATGAGCTTCATCATTGCTTTCCCTTGAAGTTTGCGGAGGATAACTGTATATTTATGATAGCACCCCACGGGGGTGGGGTGTAGGAGTATGATATGAAGGAATGCTTTGATGTAACCGGAATGAGCTGTGCTGCATGCCAGGTCCGTGTCGAGAAGAGCGTCAGAAAACTAGATGGAGTTAAGGAGGTCAATGTAAACCTTCTTAAGAACAGCATGGAAGTGGTTTATGATGAGAACATGCTTTCAGAGGATGGGATAGTCGAGGCAGTTGTCAATGCCGGTTATGGTGCTATTCCGAGAAATGAGGAGAAAACCAGGACATCAGGAAAGACGGAGCATCGGGACATAGCAGGGGAAGAGTACGCAAAAATGAAGAAAAGGCTTTTCTGGTCTCTTTTGTTCACAGTTCCTCTTTTCTATATCTCAATGGGACATATGATGGGCTGGCCGCTTCCGGCTTTTCTTCTTGGCGTACAGAACTCAATGGTGTTTGCCCTGACACTGTTTCTTCTTGTTGTTCCTGTTGCCATCATAAACAGAAAATTCTTCGTGGGAGGGTTCAGAAGCCTTTTCAATCTTGCGCCCAATATGGATTCCCTTATCGCAATGGGGTCTGGAGCGGCCATAGTCTATGGTATTTACGCGATGTATAAGATTGCTGCAGCGCTGGGCGTGGGAGATATGGAGACCGCTCATTCGTTTGCAATGGATCTCTACTTTGAATCAGCCGGCATGATACTGACACTGATAACCCTTGGAAAGACTCTGGAGGCAAGAGCAAAGGGAAGAACATCTGAAGCCATAACAAAGCTCATGGATTTAGCACCAAAGACAGCTATAGTCCTTCGTGATGGTAAGGAAGCTGAGATTCCTGCAGAACAGCTTCGGAAAGGTGATATCGCAATTGTCAGGGCCGGTGCATCAGTGCCTGCGGACGGCATTGTGATAGAGGGTTCCGGGGCTGTTGACGAAGCAGCGATAACAGGAGAATCCATTCCGGTCGATAAAGCTGAAGGAGATAGCATTACTGGTGCTACGGTTCTCAGTTCCGGGTATATCAGGATGAGGGTAGAGAATGTCGGAGAAGATACGGCACTTCAGAAAATCATAAAGCTTGTGGATGAGGCAACATCTTCAAAAGCACCTATTGCAAAGCTTGCGGATAAGGTGAGCGGGGTGTTTGTCCCCATCGTCATTGCAATTGCGGTTGTTTCTGCAATTGCCTGGCTTATTGCAGGAGAAAGCTTTGAATTCGCTCTTTCGATTGCGATTTCAGTTCTCGTGATTTCCTGTCCATGTGCACTTGGGCTTGCAACGCCTACTGCGATAATGGTTGGGACCGGACGTGGAGCGTCCTCCGGTATATTGATAAAGAGCGCGGAAGCCCTGGAGACGCTTCATTCGATAAAAACCGTTGTCCTGGACAAGACCGGAACAATCACGGAAGGAAAGCCTTCTGTCACTAATATAATCACAATTGGCAAAGAAGATCCGGTTTCGCTTCTTTCAAAGGCTGCAGCTGTTGAAAAGCTGTCTGGTCATCCGCTTGGGGAGGCAATTGTCAGAGAAGCAGAGAAAAGAGGCATAAAGATTGAAAATGCCTCCAGCTTCTTCTCTTCAGATGGCCGAGGCGTAAAAGCAGTAGTCAATGGTGCCATGATAGAAGGAGGAAACAGGAAAATCCTCCACATCTTCCCTGAAGTGATAAAAGCAGAGGAAGAGCGGCTTGCTGATGAAGGAAAGACTCCTCTTTTCTTCACAGAGAATGGAATGCTGATAGGTATCATCGCTGTTGCTGACACGATAAAGCCGACATCAAGGGAAGCTGTTGATAATCTCAGAGGTATGGGAATAAGGACTGTAATGCTTACCGGGGATAACAAGCGTACTGCCATGGCTATCCAGAAGGAAGCTGGAACTGATGAGTTCATTGCAGAGGTGCTCCCTTCTGACAAGGATAGCGTGATAAGAAAACTTCAGGAAGATGGCAGTATTGTCGCAATGGTTGGGGATGGAATAAACGATGCTCCAGCTCTTGCAAGAGCAGATGTCGGCATTGCTATTGGTGCAGGTACCGATGTTGCTATAGAGAGTGCTGATATTGTTCTTATGAAAAGCAATCCTGAGGATGTTCCGAAAGCTATTGAGCTAGGAAAGGCGACAATGCGGAATATAAAGGAGAATCTTTTCTGGGCACTTTTCTACAATGCAATCTGTATCCCGATTGCTGCAGGGGTTCTGTATCCTGCTTTCGGAATGAAGCTAAGTCCCATGGTCGGAGCATTTGCGATGAGTTTTTCTTCGGTATTTGTTGTTACGAATGCTCTCCGGCTGAGATTCTTCAAGCCTAAATCCGGAGGAGAATCCGGTCGTCAGGAGACAGTGGCTGCCGGAAATGAATGTACAATCGGAAGCATTGAGCTTTCTGGATATAATGATGGTTCTGCATCAGAAGGAGTAAAGGTTATGGTAAAGAAGGTGAATGTTGAAGGAATGATGTGCCAGCACTGCGTGAAGCATGTTCATGATGCTCTTGTAAAAGTAAGCGGAGTAAAGAGTGCGGATGTATCTCTTGAGAACAAATGTGCTGAAGTCGAGTATGAAGGCAGTGTCTCCGACGATGCCCTCAAGGCTGCTGTACAGGAAGCAGGGTATGAGGTGACCGGAATTGAAGGCTGACAGAGATAGCGTTACCAGAAAGGTAAAGATCGCAAAAGGACAGCTTGACGGCATTCTCAAGATGATTGACGAGGACAGGTATTGCGTTGATATAGCGACGCAGCTTATGGCCACAACATCAATTCTCAAGAAAGCTACCCAGGAAGTCCTTCAGGCCCATATCAGGAGCTGTGTCAGCGATTCGCTGAAAACTGATGAGCCGAACCCGAAGATCGAAGAAGCACTTTCTGTCCTTGAGAAGATGGTGAATCTAAGCTGAGGCATCGGAGATTCCCTGAATCACGTCAGGCTATCTTTTCTCCTTTAAACAAGGAAGAAGGATAGCCTGATTCCATTGGCTAGCAGCATGGATGGGCTTTTATCGTGTTCCATATTGATTATGGACTGAATTTTGTTTTAGATGCTCTGTTATGGAAATAAAAAGAATCAGAGGAGAGGATAGAAAAGCATATTTAGATCTTCTTCTGCTCGGTGATGAACAGCTTGATATGGTCCTTCGATATATTGATAGAGGCGACATGTTTGTTCTTTATGATGATGGTATTGCTGTATCCGAAGCAATTGTCTGCGAAGCTGGACAAAGAGTTTTCGAGATAAAGAATATAGCGACATATTCAGAGCAACAGGGAAGGGGATATGGTTCAGCCCTTCTTGGATACATTGCCGGGTATTATAAGGAGAATGCGGATATTCTGTATGTGGGGACCGGAGAGAATCGGAGAACTCTGGATTTCTACAGGCATGCTGGATTCGTCTTTTCCCATAAGGTTAGGAATTTCTTTACGGAAAACTATGATCATCCGATATTCGAGGATGGTCATCAGCTTGTTGATATGATTTACCTGAAGAAAGCTCTTAGATAATAATTTTTGCCAATCTGTCCATTAGCTGGGTATAGTAGGTATGAGAGAAATAATACTCCGTACGGATATCCCTTCATTAAGGGAATACAGCCCTGGCTATAAGGTGAGAGAGCTTTCCGGCCATGTGATTGAGGGAAAGCCATCTGCAATCGTGATGTTCCAGCCATCAATAGGCGAGATAATAGAGGAAATCAGGGCAATAGAAAAAAGCGGCTTTGATATCGTTCTTGCAATAATTGCGGAGGAGTATAGGAGAGTCTTTCTTGAAGCTGTTTTTCCGGATGCCAATGTGCTTGATGGGAATAATATAACAATCCCGATGCTATTCAATCATAAAAACAGAAGGAAAATCCGCTTCACTGATGAGGAGAAGCGGATTCTTCATGAGCTTGCCTATGGTCTTTCAGGCAAAGAGCTTTCGCTCAGGTTAGGTATGTCTGAGCGCTCAGTCCGGAGAATGAAGGAGAAGCTGATGAGAAAAACAGGACTCCTTTCTTCAGGACAGCTGATGCTCTATGCCCTTCTTGAAGCTGAGCTTAATACTCGCAGCTCTTTACATATCTTGGATAAGGTATGACATCACGGATGTTTGCAACACCTGTGACATACTGCACAGCACGTTCAAATCCCAGGCCGAATCCAGCATGCGGTACAGTTCCATACTTCCTGAGGTCGAGATACCACCAGTAATCCTCGGGCTTCAGACCAAGTTCTGTCATACGGCTGACGAGAACATCATATCTGTACTCTCTTTCAGATCCTCCGATGATTTCACCAAGGCGCGGAGCAAGGACATCCATAGCCCTTACAGTCTTGCCGTCATCATTCATCTTCATGTAGAAAGCCTTGATGTCCTTAGGGTAGTCAGTAACGATGACAGGGCATTTCGCGACCTGCTCGGTCAGGAAGCGTTCATGTTCGCTCTGAATCTCAACACCCCATTTCACAGGGAATTCAAATCTGTCATTTTCCGGTTCGAGTACCTTGATTGCCTCTGTATATGTCATGTGGGCAAAAGGACTTTCTATGACATGGCGGAGCGTATCGACAACGCCATTGAGGACGAATGATGAGAAGAATTCCATATCCTCCGGATTCTTTTCAAGAACTGCTGAGAATACATATTTGAGGAATTTCTCAGCCCATTCCATATCACCTTCAAGCGTACAGAATGCCATTTCCGGCTCTATCATCCAGAATTCGGCGAGGTGACGGGCAGTGTTTGAGTTCTCTGCGCGGAATGTCGGTCCGAATGTATATATGTTCTTCATTGCTGTGGCATATGTTTCGCCTTCAAGCTGTCCGGAGACTGTAAGGTTTGCCATCCTGCCGAAGAAATCCTTCGAATAATCGACTTTCCCGTCCTCTGTTTTTGGAACATTCTCAAGGTCAAGGGTCGTAACCTGGAACTGAGCTCCTGCACCTTCACAGTCCGAAGCTGAGATAAGCGGAGTGTTTACATATATGAAGCCATTTTCCTGGAAAAAGGAATGTACGGCATATGCCATAGTATTCCTTACTCTGGTGACAGCTCCGAAGAGATTCGTCCTTGGTCTGAGATATGCTTTCTCCCTCAGGAATTCAACAGTATGCCTTTTTTTCTGAAGAGGGTAGTCAGCAGGACACTCTCCGACTATCTGGAGTTTCTCTGTAGCCATTTCAGTCTTCTGATTTCCACCTTGTGATGGGACAATCTTTCCTTCAGCTATGACACTTGCACCTGTACTGATCTTGTCCAGAATCTCGCTGCCGATCACGTTTTTATCAATAACGCACTGCAGTCCTTTCAGGCATGAACCATCATTGAGCTCAAGAAAACATACGTTCTTGCTATCCCTCTTGGTTCTTACCCATCCTTCAGCTTTGACAGTTTTCTCCGATGGTTCCATCTGGAGTATCGACTTTATTCTATCCTGCATCATATTCTCCTAGGTTATTGGGATTATGCTCACTCAGGCGATGAATTGCAATAAACAGGGAGAAATCTGAGTAGTAATAGATAGCTATTACATGGAAAATGATGAAAAAATACCAGTTTTATATAGTTGTCCGTCCCATGGTTAAGACTTTATTATTTTCATGGATCTGAAAAGAAGGAGGGATAATGCATTACCTTGTGATTACCACAGGAAGCTGCGGTAATTGTTATATTTTCTCAACAGGCCAGGATACTATAATCATTGATGATGGTGTTACATATAAGAAGATAACCGAGAAGATGGCTGAGCATGAAATTGATATCAGCACAGTAAGGGCTTTGTTTCTGACGCATCTTCACCCTGATCACTCAAAAGGCGTCGGCGTCCTTCAGCGTAAGCTTGGTATCCCTGTTTTCATTTCATCCATCTCCAGGGAAAAGAATGAAAGCATAATGATAAGGCAGAAAATCGAGATAGATGATGTCTTAACATATGATTTCGGTGAAAGCATCGAAGTTCCGGGGTTCTCTGTAATACCTTTCAGTACAAGTCATGATTCAGATGGGTCGGCAGGGTATGCTTTCAGATCAGAAGGGGTGGATTATTTTCTCATGACCGATACCGGTCTGATTCCTGAAGCGGCATGGGCTTTTGCTGAAAAGGCCAGAGTCAAGTTCATAGAATCAAACTATGATGAGGAGATGCTATCCTCTGGACCTTATCCGGAATTCCTAAAAAGGAGGATAAGCGGAGAATACGGTCATCTTTCAAACTATGATGCGATTGATTTCGCAAAGAAGACTTCCCGTCATGGGGATAGTCTTTATTTCGTTCATCTGAGCGCGAATAACAATTCTCCTCAGATTGTCAGGGAGATGGCTAGGAAGGAGATACCTTCGGGGATATTCTGCAAGGTATGCGAAAGGGGGGAACTATTTGAAGGATTCCAGGATGGAGAAGAAGTTTGCTGAAAAATCATGCAGGAAGATAAAAAGGCCGGATGGGCTGCGGATGAAGACTGTCAGGGGCTATACATTCCCTGATTTCGTTGAAGCGGTTTCCTCAAGATATGCAAAGAGGACATGCTATCGTGTGTTCCGTACAGGTGAGGAGAATGATATAAGCTACAGCCAGCTGAACTGGTATGCGGAGGCAGCTGCATCATATCTGCTCGGCCTCGGCGTGAAGAAGGGAGATCGTGTGGCAATCATAGGGGAGAGCTGCCCCGAGTGGATGATCAGCTATCTTTCGATTGTCATGATCGGTGCAATTGCAGTGCCTGTTCTTCCTGATTTTCCTTCAAAGGATATGCTTGCGATACTGAAGGACAGCGGAGCAAAAGGTGTTGTTGTCAACACGAAGCATTATCAGAAGATAGAAGGAATGGAAGATCTTTTCCTTATCAGGCTTGATGATCTTGTCCATGTCCCGTCTGTTTCGGAGGTTCCATTTGCTTCGGCTCCGGGGTTTTCCCTGAAGGCCCAGAAGATAAGGAAAAAGGAACTTGAAGCTGTAAAGCCTGAGGAAAATGATACTGCATCCATAATCTATACCTCCGGGACTACCGGAACATCGAAGGGCGTTGAACTGTCCCATATCAACATTCTCAGGACAGCTGATCTTGCTACCGATGTCTATGTCAGGCTCAATCCAGGAGAGAAGGTCCTGTCAATCCTTCCGATGGCACATGTCTATGAGTTCACGATCGGACAGGTGCTGCCGATGATGAAGGGACTGGAGATAAACTTCCTTGGCCGCCAGCCTGCTGTATCGATACTTCTGCCAGCTCTTGCGGAGATAAGGCCGCATGTAATGCTTTCCGTTCCCCTCCTGATAGAGAAGGTTTACAAATCAGCTGTTCTTCCTGTACTGAAGGGCGAGGGCAGAATAGCCAGGCTTGCAGAGAATCCTCTGACAAGAAGCTTTGTCATGAGGACTATCGGAAGAAAGCTCAGAAAGACCTTTGGCCACAGGCTGAAGTTCTTTGGAATAGGTGGAGCTCCTCTTGACAGCGAAGTGGAAGCTTTTCTTCATAGAGCCCATTTCCCTTATGCAATCGGATATGGCCTGACTGAGACCTCTCCGCTTGTTGCTGGATGCGGCTCGAAGCATTCTATGCAGAAGCCAGGTTTCATAGGTCCTGTTGTGAGCGATGATAGCGTCAGGCTTATCAATAAGAATGAAGAGGGTGTTGGAGAGATAGCTGTCAAAGGTATCAATGTCATGAAAGGCTATTATAACCGCCCGGATCTGACTCGTGAGGTATTTACGGAAGATGGCTATTTCCTTACAGGCGATCTTGGATATCTTGACCGCAGGGGAAGGCTGTCTATACGCGGAAGGGTGAAGACAATGATTCTTGGCCCGGGCGGAGAGAATATTTATCCGGAGATGATCGAATCCCTGATAAACAACCAGGATTTTGTCGAGGAATCTCTGGTTGTCCCGGATAATGGAGGACTTCTTGCGCTGATTAAGCTTGATATCAACATGATGGCTGAGAAAATGAAGATATCTATAAAGGAGGCGGAGAAGGAAGCCGAAAAGTATCTTGCCTCAATCAGGAAGAATGTGAACTCCGAGCTCTCTGCCTTCTCTAAAATATCTAGTACGGAGCTTCAGGAAGAACCCTTTGAAAGGACTCCGACGCAGAAGATAAAGAGATTCCTTTATTCCCGTAGAAAAGAGGACAAGGACGGAGAAAAAGAGTAAAATCCTGATCATGCAGAAGATTCAGGATATAAGGATAAAATCTATAGAGCTTCTTACCACTCCTGCGGAAATGGAGGGAATCTGCCCAGTTTCCGAGGAGGAAGCTGAGAGAATAGCCTCATACAGGAATACCGTGAATGCGATTATCCATGGTGAGGATAGGAGGCTTTTAGCCATTGTCGGACCTTGTTCCATACATGATCCGAAAGCTGCTCTTGATTACGCTGAAAGACTTAAGAAGCTGGCTGATTCAGTATCAGATGTCTTTTTCGTTGTTATGCGTACTTATTTCGAGAAGCCAAGGACAGCACTTGGATGGAAAGGTTTTCTTATCGATCCCGATATGGATGAGAGCTGCAATATAGAGAAGGGACTCAAGCTTGCACGCCGTCTTCTTATTTCTATTACGGATATAGGTCTTCCTGTAGGATGTGAAGTACTTGATCCGATTGTTCCTCAGTACACTGATGAGCTCATGAGCTGGTCATCAATCGGAGCCCGTACGACAGAAAGCCAGACCCATCGTTCGCTTGCATCTGGACTTTCCGTTGCCGTAGGTTTCAAGAACAGCACTTCCGGTGATCTTACAGCAGCTGTCAATGCGGCAAAAGCGGCTTCAAACGGGGCATCTTTTATTGGTGTCAGAAGGGATGGAAAGCTTGCTGTTTTCCGCTCTTCAGGAAACCATGAAGCGCATCTGATCCTGCGTGGCGGTGATCAGGGTCCAAACTACTATGAGGATGATGTCGAAGAAGCATCCCTTATGATGGAGAAAAGCGGTCTTAAGCCAAGCATCATCATTGACTGCTCCCATCAGAACAGCCATAAGGATTACAGAAGGCAGAAGAGAGTTCTGAGAAGTGTCATCGATCAGGTGAGGTGGGGTGAGAAATCAATCAGGGGATTCATGCTTGAGTCAAACATCAATGAGGGATCACAGAAGATACCAGCGGACCTCTCCTTGCTCCAGTATGGAGTTTCCGTTACAGATGGATGCATAGGATGGGAAGAGACTGAGCGGATTATCAAAAATGCCGCAGATCTTGTAAGAGAAGCAAATGAAAATGGCGGAAAGGTGGAGATACTATGAGAGTTATTGTTTTCCTTGCAGAGGGATTCGAGGAGACTGAGGCGCTTTGTCCTGTAGATGTGATGAGAAGGGCAGGTCTTGATGTAGTGACAGCTGGTGTTGGTGGTGAATATATAAAATCATCCCATGGGGTTGTTGTGAAAGCGGATTCGGATCTTGAGGATATTCCCGATGATGAGGTCTTTTCTGCTGCTTTCTGTCCAGGAGGAATGCCTGGCAGCGTAAACCTTTCTCAGTCATGGAAGGTGAATAAAATCCTTGTCAGTACAGCACAGACAGGAATAGTAGCTGCAATCTGCGCAGCTCCTGCTGTTGTTCTTGCACCGCTTGGTCTTCTCAAAGGGAAGAATGCGACATGTTTCCCTGGGTGCGAGACTTATGCACCTGATATGGTTTTCTCATCAGAAGGTATTGTCGTCGATGGGAATATCGTGACGGGGAAAAGCGCTGGCTGGTCTTTCGATCTGGGCCTGAAGCTTGTGGAAATGCTCAAAGGAAAGGAAAGTTCTGAGAGTGTCCGTTCTGCAATCTATTACAAAGAGTGAGTAAACGCCCGCTATTGCTTAGAAAAGCATAGATATCACTGATTATGAAAAGGAAGCGTATGTATATTCCTGTATGCAGCGCTTCTTTCTTTTTCAGAGAAGCTGCATGTATATAATTCGTGCCCGTGTTCTACGTCCTGAAGCTTCCATGGCATGTATGCCGGCAGATATTCACGAGCGGAAGTCCTGGCAATCTGCCGCTGGTGTATATCTTAAATTGCTTTCCTGATCCGAGGCTGATTTATAAGTACGAGATGGGAAAGAAGTCCTCTTATTCCGTGTGCTTTCTTCATTGCTTCCTTATCAACGGTCTCTTTCCTGAAACAGAATCCGTCATTCTCTATCGCATATAGCGATGAGAAGAAAGCTTCGTTCAGATTCCTGCCTATCGCAATTGATATTGCTTTGTTGTTCCTGAGCTCGGAGATTATAGGAATGAAGATATTCTCGTCCCATTCTTCTGCAGCCTTGCTGAACGAAATATTCCTACCTTTATGGCGCATTGCCATTCTGTAGCTCTGTATGCTTCCACAGAGTGCTTTATCCTCTCCCTGGATATAGTCTCCTGCAATCTTATGTATCAGGATCCTTTCGCTTTCTGTCATTCTGACTCCTTAAGAATCCCTCGCTTTTGTCGCCAATATAATGGGAAAAGTGATTCTGATTGTCAATATCCGTTAGAAAATATTTTTATATTATAATCATAATTCTTTTTAATTAAACAAAAAGTTAACAATAAAACCATTGTATTTTGTTTCAGGGCTCTTTAGTTCATACTACTAAACAATGTTTTTGTAAAATGCAATAATCGGTGGAAGGAGGCAATATGTTTTTCCCTGAAGGATATAAACCGCTTTTATCTCAGCATGAGACAGAAAAGGCAATAAAGGATGCAAAGGATACATTTGAGAGATCGCTTTCAGGTGCTCTGAGGCTTTCGAGGGTAACATCACCGCTGTTTGTTCCAGCTGGATCAGGAATAAACGATGATTTGAATGGTGTTGAGAATCCTGTTCGTTTCAGCGTTAAGAATCTTGGGAACGAGAATATGGAGATCATACAGTCTCTTGCAAAGTGGAAGAGAATGGCTCTTGCTGACTATGGAGTGAAGCCTGGACGCGGAATCTACACTGATATGAATGCGCTTCGTCCTGATGATGATATAGATGCTATCCATTCGATTTATGTTGACCAGTGGGACTGGGAAAAGGTAATGGATGAAGGGGAACGCAACCTTGATTACCTCAAGAGCACCGTACGTGATATATATGGTGCTATTAAAAGAACGGCATTCCTTCTTGAAGAGGATTATCCTGTTCTCCATGATACTCTTCCTGAATCTATAACATTTGTTCATACAGAAGAGGCTGCTGCTGAGTTCCCCGATCTTACTCCTCAGGAAAGGGAAAGGGAGCTTGCTCGCAGATATGGAGCGATTTTCCTTATTGGCATAGGTTATGGCAATCCTCCTCATTCCGGCCGTGCCCCTGATTATGATGACTGGTCAACAGAGACCATCAATAGCTATCACGGTCTGAATGGAGACATCATCGTGTGGGATACTGTACGAAATGATTCTCTTGAGCTTTCAAGTATGGGAATCCGTGTAAACAGGGAATCCCTAGTGAATCAGCTTGCGATAAGAGGCTGTGAAGAGAGAAAGGATCTGTATTGGCATAAAAGGCTTCTTGCAGGGGAATATCCTCAGACCATCGGAGGTGGTGTTGGACAGTCCAGACTGTGCATGTTCCTTCTGCACAAAGCACATGTAGGAGAAGTTCAGGCTTCTGTATGGCCTCAGGAGGCAAGACAAGAGGCAGCAGAAAAAGGTTTTTCTCTCCTTTAATTTTTGTGGTATAGACACTTAGGATTTAGCAATGAAAAAGTTTGGAAAAAATATCGCCAACTCTATTGACGAAAACCCCAAAATAACCTAAATTCTGTGTCTGTCGAGCGGTCGTGGTGGAATTGGTAGACACGCTAGCTTGAGGTGCTAGTGGTGAGAGCTGTGCTGGTTCAAGTCCAGTCGACCGCACTCAGAATCCTTTCGGTTAAGAGATTACCGAAAGGATTTTTTATTCCTAAGGCATGCCTGTTGGATTGTACTGATTCATTTCTATATGTTGTTTTGATTTTAGCAGAGAAGATAATAAGATGAGGTGGAAAGGTGCTGCTGATAGCCGGTACTGGTCTGAATTAAGCTGGAATACCTTCGTTAAACTCACAAGGGGCTTTTAGGATTTCGAGAATACTGTTCTTTGGGGGATCTTTGTTCGTTTATTGCTAAAAATTTCTTCATATTCTCAACATGCTTTCTACATATAATCTACATTTGCGTAAAAATGTTTAGCTTGAAAAGAATATAGATACGACGGGTAGTTAACCGTTTTAGCACACACAAAAAGGAGGAAAAGATGCTTAAGAAAACAACATCTTTCGTTCTCGTCATGGCTCTTGTACTTTCAGCACTTTGTGCTGGAGTAGAAACTGTACAGGATGCTTCTTCTCCAACTGGATACACAACGACATTCACGTACACAGATCCAGAAGCAACGAATGTCAGGCTTGTTGGCTCATTTACATTTTATGAGAACAATGATATGCATGTGTTTGCCAGAGGTGCTGCAGTTTCCAGCGTGAACGATAATCCTGATAATTATATCTATGGACCGGATGCATGGGCAAAAGGCAAGGATATGAGACACATTGCAGACGAAAGCGGTTCGTTTGAGATGGTTAAGGACGGTGATACCTGGACGTGTTCTCTGCAGCTTCCATGTGCATCTTATCTTTATACATACAGAGTCTCATACGACAATGGTGCGACAGAGGTTATTGTAACCGATCCAGAGAATGTTCCATCACAGAATGCATGGTCGATGAATCCGCAGCAGCGATCGCAGTTCTATGTACCATTTGATGCAGAGAAGCAGAATCCATGGGATGACTGGACATTCCTGTTCCCAATCGAAGATGAAACAAAGAAAGGTGAGATTGTTTACATTGAATATGTAAGAGCTGATGGCTCTATGGGACCTGCACAGGTATATCTGCCTGCTGGATATGATGCTTCAAGACCTGAACCATATAAGACACTTTATATTTCACATGGTGGTGGCGGATTTGAGGGAGACTGGTTCCATCAGGGCAATGCAAATAATATTGCAGACAGACTGATTGCGGACGGAAAGGTTGAGCCATTCATTATTGTGGCAGTAGAGAATGCCATATTCTCATCATCCACAGGCGGAACTGGATTCAAAGCTATTGCAGATGATATGGAAAACTACCTTATTCCATATGTTGAAGAGAACTTCAATGTTGTAAAGGATTCTTCAGGTAGAGCAATGTGCGGATTATCCAGAGGCTCGCAGATAACATCATATCTTTTCCTCAGAGAAACGCAGCTGTTTGATTACTATGCAATTCTTTCTGGTGGTTCCTGCAACCTATATTCACTTGATACAGACCCTGCAGTTCTCCAGAGCGTGAATGTATACCTTGGTGCAGGTTTCTCGGATCAGGCTCTGCTTAGGCCAGGTGTATTTGATATAATGACTCAGTCCTCGACAATCGGTCTGTCCTGGTTGCTTGATGATCTTGGAGTTGATTATAACGGCAAGGGATCAATAAACATCGTTCCTGGTGCACATGATTGGTTTGTATGGCCACAGCTAATCAACGACTATTTTGCTAATTTCCTTTGGAAATAATAGATTAGAGCTTTGAAAAAGGGTGTCTTGCGCATATGCTAGGCACCCTTTTATTAAATGATGTATTTTGATCTGGACTGAAGCGGGTAGAATTTTGGGAAAGCTGATAAGAAAACTAAATAAGATTTCTTAACTGCTTTATAGCTGCTTTTCAATAAATGAATGTATTCTTTTGAAATATTCTTCTGGATCTCTTAAATATGCTTCTCCATGTCCTGCATCTTCTATTGTGAAAATCTCTTTGTTACCGTATATCTTTGCCTTGAAATTCTCAGAGAGCATGTATGTGCCGACAAAATTATCATCTCCTCCATGTATGAAAAGCATCGGAACCTTTGATTTTTCAAGCATTTTAAGGCTTGAGGCTGTTTTGGGAGAATAACCTGCAAGACAGCGAGACATTACAGAATACATGTAGAGAATCGGAAAAGAGGGTAGATGATAAAGGGCCTTTAGCTCATCTTTAAAGATGTCCCATGCAGAAGTATAGCCGCAGTCCTCGATAATTGCTTTTACATTGCATGGCAGATCTAATCCTGAGGCCATCATGACAGCAGCTCCTCCCATTGATATGCCATGCAGAATAATTTCTGCTTCAGGATCCCTGTTTATTATGGTCTCAATCCATAAGACAATGTCTTCTTTATCGAGCCATCCCATTCCTATCCATTTTCCTTCGCTCTCTCCATGTGCTCTATTGTCTGGAAGAAGCGTGTTATACCCCCATGTTCCGTACACCGCTGCTATATTCCTCATCTGTGAACGGTTTCCTTTGTAGCCATGGATAAGCACCGCATACCGGTGACTGTCAGCTTTATGGAGTTCCGCGGTAAGCTTCAGTCCATCATAAGATCTTATATTTCTGATTTCAGCAGGATGCTTTCTTGTGAATTCCTCTGTATATATTTCAAACTTATCCTTGTTTTCTTTTATGATGGTTTTTCTCTTTTCATTCAGTTTCTCTTTTTCTGCTTCCGGAAGTATAACTGCACTGAATTCATCCTTACGTTTTATAGCAAACATTACGAAGAATGTACCAATTGACACAGTAAGCAATACTGTCAGGAGAATGGTTATAAGCAAAATAATCAGCAGTTTTCCCATATCAAGATTATTAACGCGATCAGATAAAATAAAAAGATATTATATTTATTCCAGAAGTCACTTTTTCCATTTGGAACAGAAGAAGGGTAATCGCGCTTTCTGGACATATAGAAGATCAATCGGTATTGATGTGGCTGGAAGTTTTCTGATAGTCGGCGCTGCTCTTATGAATCTGCTTTATCCGTCTCTGCCTCATATTTATCACAATTTCGACGAGGTACTTAAGAGTGGAGAGAAGATAACATCACTTGGAAATCGGATGAACTATTTTGGTCACGGAAGAACTAAGAAGAATAGGGAATGGATTAAAAACAAGTAAGTTTAAAAAACCACTTGCATCGGATGCAATAATCTGATAGATTCTCGTTGTTGCGAAATGCAACTGAATGGCGAGATAGCTCAGTTGGTAGAGCAAGCGGCTCATATCCGCTCGGTCAGGGGTCCGAGTCCCTTTCTCGCTATAGTCCCGGAGATTTATCTTCGGGATTTTTTTATGAATTTACGCATGTTTCGATTTTGTATATGACTATCATGTTAATTATAAGGTTATTATCGAAAATACTATTGTTACTAGGTTGTTTATTAGATGAAATTGTTTTGTTTCCAGCTGAATATGCATGATAAGCATTATGTAACTACATGAAATAATACATTAATTTAATTTTATGATATTGTATTTATATAATATAAATTAAGAATTCTAGTATTTTAATGTGATTTGATATTTGATTGAATGGTTACCTGAATAAAAAACAAAAAGTATGATAGATAATCAATGCAAAAGAGTTTGTGATAATTCCTGCAAATCATCTGACGCTGTGGCTTTTCTTGATGTAATAGCTGGTACAGGTTTACTGATTGGAAATCTATCCGAATAATACTTGATGTGATTTAATCCTCTTCTCCCGGTTCGCATTGGATACCCTAAAGTTATATCTTTTGGCTTTTGCGTAGTTCAAATTAATCTCCTTTTCAAATAGACTTCATCTATGGATCTTGAAGATTTCATTATTGCAATCGGCGGAAGACATGTTCTTCATCAAGTCATGGATTACCATTTAAAGAAGGAAGATCTTGCCCTGTTTCAGTCATTTGAATCTTTTGTGGATGCAGGGAGAGCAAAAGATGATCCTGGTCTTTTCTTTTTATCTGCCTATATTATTCTTGCCTATAATGCTTTATCCGATGAAGTTCCGCTTTCAGTCCAGATTGCGACTTTCGCAGATATCATGACGTGGGAACGGTGGTATGAAAAACATACTGGTAAGGTCGGGCTGGACAGGATTAACTGGCTGAGAAAACATATAGAGGGAAGGATTTTCCGTCTAGGAGAGCTCCAGTTCGAAATTGGTGATAATATTCCTAGATGGGCTTCTAATATATGCTTACCAGTATATTCGGTTCATATACCGGAAGGGGCCATGCTGAGGAAGGCTGAGGATTCGTTTCAGCGGGCGCTGGATTTCTTTGGAGCGGAAAAAGCCTCATTCATCACACATTCCTGGCTTCTTTCTCCGGAAATTTCTTCGATGCTTGGAGATAATTCAGCAATAAGGTATTTCTCGTCGCTTTTTGAAATACTTGGATATGATGATGACAGACAGGCAGAAGAAAGACTTTTCGGAACTGTCCTCGATGATGCTTCAGCGTACATACCATCATCTTCGCTATCGTCAAAAGCAAAGGAACTCCTTCTTTCCGGAGGCAGAATCCGCTCAGGATACGGATATCTTGAGCGGAAGATAATCAGGCAATAGTGTTTTTAAGTATGCCTAGTCCTTCAATTTCGATTTCAACCACATCCCCTTTGTTCATTCCGGATATTCCTCCAGGAGTCCCTGTTGAGATTACATCGCCAGGCAGAAGTGTCATTACAGATGAAAGATAAGAAACAAGGTATGGAATCCTGAAAATAAGATTGGAAGTGTTTGACATCTGCTTTGTCTTTCCGTTTACCCTGCTTGTAATCATGAGATTTTCCGGATTGACTTCATCGGAGATATATGGACCTAACGGCATGAATGTGTCAAAGCCTTTCGCGATTGTCCATTGTCCGTTCTTCGGCTGGAGGTCGCGGGCTGTTACATCATTGGCGATGGTATACCCAAGGATATAGTCAGCTGCCTCTTCCTCTTTGACATCCTTTGCTTTTTTCCCTATGACCACAGCAAGCTCTGCCTCATAATCAAGACGATGGCAGAGGGCAGGGTAGATTATATTGTCTGAATGAGCTGCGGCAGAGGTTGATGGCTTAAGGAAAACTACAGGAGTTTCCGGAATCGGAAGGCCGAATTCTTCTGCGTGATCACGGTAATTCAGACCAATGCAGACAGCTTTTGAAAACTGTACAGGAGGAAGAAGCTTTACATTTTCATAGTTGTGTTCCTCTCCTGTAAAATGAAGCGGTTTCTGGAATGGGGTTCCTTCAATTGTCCTTATGCGTCCATTTTCAAGAACTCCATAGAAGTCTTTTCCGTTAGCTTCGAATCTTACGTATTTCATCATTCCTCCTTCTTAAGATAAATCCAGCTTCCCGTGTCCCGGAATCCGAGTGAGCGGTAAATCCTCCCGGTCTCTTCTTCTATATACCAGAGCGAAAGCCTTTTCACCATGTTTTCGTTCAGGGCTATATCGATAAGCTCGGAAACAACAGAACATGCATATCCTCTGCCTCTATGCAGGGGATCGGTTGCTACACCGGAAATCATTATATTCCGTTTTCCTTCATTGCTGAGATAAGCTCCAGAAAGAGTTTTTCCGTTTTCAACTAGGGCAACTGCAGCGAATGGATACGGCCTTGACATGAAGTTTTCCATGTTTATCTCATCCTCTGCAGCTGAGAAGCCATCCCTCATTTCCGGAGTCTTCCTGTAAAGCCTGAAAAGAGAGAGAAAATCGCTTTTTGTCCTAAGTACCTTCAGCCGTGCATCGCGTTCTTTCTTTATGAAATCATCCTTGGTAATTGTCATCATATTTCTTTTTTCTGCTCTATAATGCGGAAGAGATGGCAGAAGAGTCTTTGCAATATATTCCGGAGCTGCAATAAGAGATTTATCAAGGGAAAGGATGAAATCGTATTCTTCCTTTTCCGGTTTCCAGCTGTCTTCGGCATCGATAAGAACTGAATACGGAAAGACTGCTGCATAAAGGCTTCCATTGCTGTACATCCCAAACTCTTCCTCTTTTCTGTAGTCAATCAGATTATTTGCGAAGAACAGATGCTTTTCACCTTTTTCTGATAGAGAAAGGGCGAGTTCTTCCGTAATCATGTAATCAAGCTTCCTGAACACGGCAGAAAGTGTATCAGATTGGCTGAAATAGAACAAATAAACAACCGGGGTATGGTTGCTGATAATCCCCGAGGTGGCTATACTCATAGCTATGAAAAAGAGATTGATCACTTCAGCATTGCCATATGTGAATAATATTCCCCATCTCGGGAATCTCATGCAGGTTCTTTCAGCAGATGTTTTTGCTCGTTTCTGCCGTTCCCGCGGTTATGAGACACTGTATATCTGCGGAACAGATGAATACGGAACAGCAAGCGAAACCAGAGCCCTTCAGGAGGGCGTTACTCCTAGGGAGCTTTGCGACCGCTACCATGAGATACATAAGAAAATCTATGAGTGGTTTAACATTTCATTTGATTACTTCGGCCGTACGAGTACGCCGCTGCAGACGGAGATAGTCCAGCATATCTTCGAAATGTGCGATAAGAACGGATATATCACTGAGAAGGAAACAGAACAGCTTTATTGCCCGGATTGCCAGCGATTCCTTGCTGACCGGTTTGTCTCTGGTACCTGTCCGCACTGCGGATATGATGGAGCCCGCGGAGACCAGTGTGAGAAATGCGGCACGCTTCTTGATCCTACGGAGCTTGTAGAGCCTAAGTGTTCTGTATGCGGAGCAACTCCTGTACTGAAAAAGACAAAGAATCTGTATATCAATCTTCCGAAGCTTCTTCCGGTTTTCAAGCAGTGGATGGACAAGGCATCCGTTGATGGTTTCTGGGCAAAGAATGCTGTGCAGATCACTTCTTCATGGCTCCGCGATGGGTTGCAGGAGAGGTGTATAACACGCGATCTGAAATGGGGTATCCCCGTGAATAAGCCCGGCTATGAGAACAAGGTATTCTACGTCTGGTTTGATGCTCCTATCGGATACATATCGATAACGGCAAATAAGACGGATAACTGGGAATACTGGTGGAGAGATCCTGAGAATACAGAGCTTTACCAGTTTATCGGAAAGGACAATATTCCATTCCATACAGTAGTGTTCCCCTGTTCTCAGCTGGCAACTGGCGAGAAGTGGACGATGCTCTATCATATGTCATCTACGGAATACCTTAA
The DNA here is from genome assembly GCA_944389105.1 of uncultured Spirochaetaceae bacterium. Classification (GTDB taxonomy): domain Bacteria; phylum Spirochaetota; class Spirochaetia; order Sphaerochaetales; family Sphaerochaetaceae; genus Ornithospirochaeta. Next base: position 66,210 of record CALXLD010000030.1, read on the forward strand.
CTATGAAGGTGGGAAGTTCTCAAAGAGCAAAGGAATAGGAATCTTCGGAAATGATGTTGAAGAGACAGGCATTCCTGCCGATGTCTGGAGATTCTATATGTTCTATAACAGGCCGGAGAAGTCCGATTTTACATTCACCTGGGCAGATTTCCAGGAGAAGGTTAATAAGGAACTGATCGGAAATCTTTCAAATCTCGTTAACCGTACGCTGACTTTCGTGAAGAGATTCTACGATGGAAAGCTTGGTGACGGAGAGCTTGATGAGGCAATAGCTGCGGCAGCAAAAGAGAAGGAGCAGGCGATAACAGAAGCTCTTGAAAGATCTGATGAGCGCGATGCAATCCATCTTATATTCGAGCTCTCTGATATCGGTAACAAAGCATTCCAGGATGGCGAGCCATGGAAGACAAGGAAGGAGAATCCGGAGAGTGCCGCAAAGCTTCTCAGAACTCTTCTTTATCTCATCCGTGATCTTGCCGTGATGATTGCTCCGTATATGCCGATGAGCGGCGAGAGAATCCTGTCTTTTATCGGAAAAGAAGGTTCCGACTGGTCTTCTGTCGGCAATTTCTCTGGAGGAATTGAAGTTGTGGGATCCGAGCTTCTTTTCCAGAAGCTTGAAGATGATCGCATTGCAGAACTCAGAGAACGCTATTCCGGCTCTCAGAAAGAAAGAATGGAAAGGGAGAACGCAGATTCTCCGAAGGAAGGAAATAAAATGACGGAAAATAATGCAGCAGAGGAGAGCATCCTCGATCAGTTTGCACGCAAGGTTATCCTTAAGGTCTCCAGGATCGTAAAGGTTGAGAAGCACCCCGGCGGAGATAAGCTTTATATCCTCACGCTTGACTGCGGAGAGGAAGAACCAAGAGTGATTGTATCATCAATCGTTCCGTTCTACAGAGAGGATGAGCTTCTTGGCCGCAATATCGTTCTTGTATCTAACCTGAAGCCTGCGAATTTCCGCGGAGTAAAGAGCCGTGGTATGCTTCTGGCTGCATCTGATCCGACAGCAGAGGACCCGCATTCAACATGTGAAGTTATCTTCTGTGATGATATCGAGCCGGGTACCGTGCTTAAGGCCGAAGGAGAGGGGGAGGTAGAGAAGGTCACGACATATATCAAGCCGGATCATTTCTTTGCTCTTCCGATGAAGACAATTGACGGATATGTTACGGTTGAGGGAAAGAAGCTTGGTTATGATGGCAAGTTCCTTCGCGTATCGAAGTATATTAATGGAAATGTTGGCTGAGGAGGAGAGTATGGCACTTGATCTTGATTCAATCCATGTAAGACTGGCAAAGGCACAGGGGCAGATTGCCGCTGTAGATAGAATGATTGCTTCAGGCGATAGTGCTGAGCGGATCCTTGTTCAGATTAACGCAGCTAAGTCTGCTCTCCATAAAGTAGCTCTTCTCGTATCTGAAGATGCGATTTCATCGATGGTAGGGAAGAACGACAAGAAACAGGAAGAGGCAAGGATCGTGCTTGAAAGATTCTCATCTCTTCTCTGAGAGGATTTTCTGGACAGCTTTCCTGAATTCGGCACCTCGCTCAAATTCATTGGTGTAGAATTCATCAGCGTATGCCCCTGGTGATAATAAGATTATCTCAGGGGTATCTTTTTTCCCTCTGTGATCAAGGGCTGCTTCATATGCGTTGCTGACTGCATCATCCATTGAGCTGAAAGGGCCTGAGAACTTCAGTCCCTCGCGTCGCAGAGATGGTATCAGTTTCTCTGTAAGGGTTCCGGAAAGAAGCGTTATCGAAACCGCCTCATCAAGCGGAACCTGGAGTTCTGCGATATCTATATTGCTTTTATCAGTTCCTCCCACGATCAGGTGGACAGGGGTTCCTTTCATTCCTCTCATCGAGAACGATATTGAAAGAGGCAGGACTGATGCGGAGTCATTTATGAAGGAGATCCCGTCGGATAGAGCGACAAGTTCCAGTCTGTTTGGGATTCCGCGGTAGCTTCTGAATGCCTTGTCGATTATTTTCTTCTTGTAGCCAAGTGCTTTCATGCATTCCCATGCAAGTTCCTTTCCTGCCTTGGCTTTATATGGATTCCGGATTGATGGATATCCTTTTACCTTGGCTTTCGGGATGATCCCGGAAAAAAGCATCTTCTCTTTCAGAAAACGAGGGATTATCAGTTTTCTGACCCACGGGCCTATGAAAAGGGATCCCTCGGATGTCATATCAGATGGCGATGTGGGGATTGCTATCGTGTCGGTTATTGCCGCTATATCGATTCTTGGCCAGGTATATCCAAGAGAGGAGAATGTGTCCTTTACCTGCCATGCAGACATTTCTATGATTACAGCATCATAGAGCTTGTCATCGTTCTCTATGTCTGAGAGAAGATGGAATGCGGAATAGCCAAGTCCTTCAGAGAATGTAGCCCTCACTCCAAGTGAGTTGAGTGCATCGGAAAGAGCAGAGGCGGTGCTGGTCTTTCCTTTTGATCCTGCAATCACGATCCTGAGCATTCTTTCCGTTTTGGGATTCTCCAGAAGCGCGGCTATATCATTCGTTATATGCTTTGCTTTTTTCTTGACAAGATAGGGGATAGGTACACCTGGAATCTTGACGACAAGATCTGCGTTCTCTACAGAGTCCATGATCTGCTCTTTCGTGATGAACACAGCTCCCTTTTCTTCAAGGAGCTGTGCCATCATTTCATTTTCTCTTTTCTGGGATGAGCCTATGATTTCCACTCTATGCCCAAGCTTGAGATAATACTCTGCTGCCTCAGCTCCACCACCGGATGAGCCAAGGCCAAGGATAAGGACTCTCACAAATGAGATTATAGACAGAAATACCTTCAGGGGAAAGGAAAAATGGAAAACCTCGGATAGTGTATTATCACTAAACAGTATCTATCCGATAATACTATGCAAGTTTTTGTCAAAGCTCTTGACAGCGGAATGCCAAAAAAGCACAATGAACCGGTAATTACACTAATCCAATTGGATATAAGGAGCAGCATTGTGCCTTGCGGAAAGAAAAGAAAGAAGCATAAGATAGCAACACACAAGAGAAAGAAAAGACTCAGAATGAATAGACATAAGAAGAAATAATCTTCTTGCTATCTTAAAGGCCACCGGTAGAAATATCGGTGGTTCTTCATTTTCCGGCAGAAGAGGCGGTGAGAACCGATTCCGGGAGAAGCTTTCTCAGGGCAAGCTCTGCCATCTTCTCTCCGAAGATCGCTGTAACATAGGAAAGAGATCCGAGGACGATCCGCTTCCTTCCGTTTTCTCCGTCCTCCGCTTCCGGGTCCTCCGATGGCTGGATATATCTGAAATCAACGTTCTCCGGTGAGAACACGCATTCAATGCCGCGTCCGACACCTCTTTTCCTGAGCTGGCTTCTTACCTGCTTTGCAAGCGGGCAGCCAAATGTATCCATGATATCACCGGTTCTTATAAGGGATGTATCCTTTCTGAGCGCAGCACCCATTGATGAGATTATAGGCACACCTTTCCTGTATGCTTTTTCAAGCAGATCGATTTTGGCTTTTACGCTATCTATGCAATCAAGAACTATATCTGCAGAAAGGAGAGTCTGCATATTGTTATCATCAAGCATTTCCGGAATTGCGGTAACACTGCATTCAGGATTGATGTCGATGATTCTCTCCTTCATTACATCTGTCTTTAATCTTCCTACAGTGGAGTGAAGTGCTATTATCTGTCTGTTTATATTGCTTTCGGAAACCGTGTCGAAGTCGAGAATTGCTATATTCCCAATGCCGCAGCGTACAAGCATTTCTATTGCATAGCCTCCGACTGCTCCGACTCCTGCAACAGCGATGCTTTTCCCGCTGAGAAGCTCGACATTTTCCTCGCCGATGAATCTGCTTATCCTGATAAACTGCTCTTTCAAGCAAGAACCTCCTTCATGATTCTTTCGCTTCTTTCCCCTGTGTCCGTTCCAGTAAGCAGCGAAAGCTTCCTGTTCCATCCAATGAGGACGTTTTCCTCTTCTTCTCCCACAGCCATATCTGTTTCTGTGACAAATGGCAGTGTCAGGAGCGCCTTGAAGCTTCTGGTTCTCTCCGCACCTGGCCCCAGTGATATGATTCCGCCAAGCCTGATGAAAAGCCTTGCCATGTCAGCGGATCCTGTATACCCGTGCAGCAGGAATTTCCCTATCTTCATATCTTTTAATATTGATAGCGTCTTCCCGTATTCTCTGACAGTATGGATTATTGCCAGTCTGTCATATCTTCTTGCAATCTCAAGTGCCTGCCTGAAGATCATTTCCTGCTTATCTTCATCCGGATATCTTCTGTCAAGCCCGATTTCTCCTATATGGAAGCCGGATGAGGCATATCTTTCCATCAGTGTGAAATCTGGAGAATCACCGCTCAGAGCCAAGGTACCCGCAGCTCTGTATTTATAAGAGGCTAGGGCAGCGTATTCACTTCCTGAAACAGAACAGACAAGTGCGTTATCTTTTATTGAGGCTCCTGGATGTGCATGGGCATCGAACATAGCAGAATGATAGTTTCAAAACCCGTTATTGTCAGCATGTTTCATACCAGGTATTTCTTTTTTGCAGAAATAGAAAAGATTGCTGTCTCTGGTTGACTTTGCTGGCATTAAAATGGTATAAGCTTATGACCTCTTTATCCGGGCGTATGCCTGGATCGATTCTAAAGACCACAAGGAGGAACCATGATTCAGAATTATGAGTTCACAGTCATCTTCGATGCAGATGAAGATAAGACAAAGGCGGGCCTTGAGCTTGTGAAGAGCACATTCGAGCGCTCCAGCGTAGAGATTACAAAGGAAGAGGATCTCGGAGTGAAGACACTTGCTTATGTAATCAACAAGCAGGAAAAGGGCCACTATGTCTATTTTGAGCTTAAGGCTGATACACAGGAAATTGCAAAGATGAGCAATATCTTCCAGCTTTCAGCGCTTGTTCTTAAATTCCTGTTCGTTAATCCGGAAAGGAAGTAAAAGCAGTTATGGCTACCGATATCAATTCAGTTGTCCTTGTCGGACGCCTCACCCGCGATGCGATGCTGAAATACACGAGTTCTGGTTCAGGCTTTCTGTCCTTCACCATTGCTGTCAACAGATCAAAGAGGAATGCTGACGGCTCATGGAGCGATGAAGCCTCGTTTATCGACTGCGTGTATTTCGGACAGAATTCCCAGTCAATCAGCCAGTATCTGGTTAAAGGAAAGCAGGTTGCAGTTCAGGGAGAGCTCAGACAGAGCAAATGGGAAAGCGAGGGACAGCCGAGATCAAAGCTCGATGTCGTAGTCAGTACGCTATCCCTGCTTTCCGGTGGAAATCAGGGACAGGCTTCTGGCGGGAATTTTTCCAGCCAGTATCCACAGCGTCCTCAGAACACGAGAGAGGTTGTACAGCCTTCTCCTGTTCCGGGACCAGGTCCAGAGTCATTTGAAGATGACTCCATTCCATTCTGATAGGAGATAAGAAATGCACGAAGATAAGGATTTCGCAGAGAAAGACGGTGCACTCAAAGACAGAAAGATGGGTGCAAGGAAAATTGGCTTCAAGAAGAAGGTCTGCAAGTTCTGCCAGGGAGCGGCACCTGCTGATTACAAGAACCCTGATATGCTCCGCCGCTATATTACGGAGCGCGGCAAGATCCTTCCTGCCCGCATCACCGGAACATGCGCAAAGCATCAGAGAGCACTTAACAGGGAAATCAAGAGAGCTAGAGTTCTCGCATACCTTCCATTTGAGAAGAAATGATGGATAGCAGGCTGAGAACGGTGGGGGAAGCTATCCTGCTTCTCCTTTTAAGCATTGTAATGTCCAATATCGGACTTGCTTCGCTTATTGCCGTTGCTCCGCTTATGTTCTTTGCAATCCGTCATGGCAGGAAAAGCGCATCCGGTCTGATTATCGTTTTCTTCCTGATTTCCCTTGTTATAGATATTCTTCGAGGCGGAATCATAGGAGAGGGGAAACTTGGGTGTGCTATCCTGATGATTGATATGTATTTTCCCCTGTCGCTGTCAGCGGCTGGGATAGTGTGGCTGAGTACTAAGGGGAATGGAGTTATGAAGAGGCTCTTTCTTGCGCTTCTTCCTTCTCTTGTTCTTGCGCTGGGCTATGCTGCGTTCTTTTATTCTGATAGGGCGCTTCTCACAACTCTTATAGAGGCTTTTGAGAATGCGTTTGCTGCATTGCTGGGTCCGATGCTGGAGATTCTGCTTCCAGGCATTGATGTAGCTTTAGTTGCTTACATCGCTATGCTGACGGTTTTATCTCTGCTGCTTCCGGTGCTTCTCTGCGGCATCTGTGCTAGCTGTTTCATTTTCGAGACGGCTTTGCATTCAAGAGAAAGCGATTGGGAGGAGAAGGTCATGCGTCTGGAGTATTCTCCGGATGCGGTCTGGGGCTTTATTGTTTCGTGGGCTCTGGTTCTCCTCTTCCGCTTTGTATCAGCACCCCTGCTGCTGGAGATAGCAGTACTGAATGTAGCTGGTATATGGACTGTGATTTATGCGATTGAGGGCTTTTGCGTAGTCTTCTCCCGTATTCGCAGACGTATAGCGTCACTAAGAAGCATGACCCTTCTTATTCTTGTGCTGTTCTTTGGCACGCTTATCCCTGGGATAAATCTAATAGTTCTCATAGGACTTCCGCTTGCCGGAGTTCTTGAGAGTTTCTTCGATCTGAAGAAACTAGGAGGAATTGGTTATGAAGATCATTCTTAATCAGGACGTTGTACATCTCGGAGAAGAAGGAGATGTAGTAGAGGTAAAGGACGGATACGCCCGCAACTATCTTCTTCCTACAAAGACTGCTGTAATCTACAACAAGGCAAATGCTGCGCTTTTCAAGTCACGTGCTGCAGCTATTGAGAAGAGAAAGGCAGAGAAGAGAGCTGCTTCTGCATCTCTCAAGGATAGACTTGATGGTGTTTCTCTCTCCATCGTTGTTCCAGCAGGCGAGTCAGGAAAGCTCTTTGGTTCTGTCACATCAGCAATGGTTCAGGCAGAGCTCCAGAAGCTTGGCTTCGAGATTGAGAAGAAGAAGATTGAGGTCGCTACACATGCTATCAAGATGACTGGAACATATACAGTTGTAGTTCATCTTTATGAGAATGACCTTTCACACATCAAGCTTGTTGTTATGTCAGAGGCTGAGAAAATTGCAGCAGAGAAGGCTAAGGCAGAAGCTGAAGCAAAGGCAGCAGAAGAAGCTGCAAAGGCTGCAGCAGAAGCTGAAGCAGCTGCAGAAGCAGAAGAAGCTCCTGCTGAAGAGACAGCAGAGGAAGCTCCAGCTGAAGCAAACTGAGTCTTCAGTAATGACGCAAGAGCCGGGAGAAAATCCCGGCTCTTTCATTTCGCAGAATCATCTTCCGATAAGTGCATCTATTGCTTTATTTTCCTCATCAGAGAATGGACTGCAGTTCAGTGCCTTCAGATTATCTTTGATCTGTTCAAGGTTTCTTGCCCCCATGATTACCCCTGTCATCTGCTCCTGGGCCAGTACCCATGCAAGTGCCATGTGTGAAAGCGTATCGCCGCGTCTGTCAGCAATCTCTTTCAGCTTCATTGTTGTTTCCATTATTTCCGGTGTTAGGGATGATTCCTTCAGGTACTGGCTATGTCCATTTGCTCTTGAATCAGCAGGAATTCCAGAAAGGTATTTTCCCGTCAGTATTCCTTGCTTAAGAGGTGAAAATGCAACAGCTCCAACACCTTCTTCCCTGAGGACGGAAAGCACTCTGTCATTGCTGCAGTCCAGCAGGGAATATCTCATCTGGTGTACAAGACAATGTATCCCCATATCCTTGAGCATCCGTATAGCCTTTCTGGTATCTTCTGGACCGTAGTTGCTTATGCCCACATATAAGGCTTTCCCTGATTTAACTATATCTCTGAGTGTTCCCATTGTTTCTTCCAGAGGGGTATCAGGATCGGGGCGGTGATGATAGAAAATATCAACATAATCCAGTTTCATCCTTTTCAGGCTTTGATCAAGACTGGCAATAAGATATTTTCTGCTTCCATGATCTCCATATGGACCGGGCCACATATCATATCCTGCTTTTGTGGATATGATGATTTCATCCCTGTATGGCTTGAGATCATCAGAAAGAATACGGCCGAATGTTTCTTCAGCGCTTCCCGGAACAGGTCCATAGTTGTTTGCAAGGTCAAAGTGGGTGATACCAAGGTCAAATGAGCCCAGTATCATTTCCCTGCAGTTAGAGTATGGTGCATCTGTTCCGAAATTATGCCAGAGGCCAAGGCTCATTACAGGAAGCTTCAGTCCGCTGCAGCCGCATTTCCTGTATTCCATATTTCCGTATCTGGAGATATCCGCAATATATGTCATAGTGTGCTCCATGATATTTAAACCATAAAAAACCCGGCTTAACAAGAATGAAAGATACTGTCTGCATTCTGACACCATAAAGCGTCATATCGCATTGAAAGGCCAATCATTTAAAATCTGTAAGCCAGTCTTCTGTATTGTAGTTCTGATACCATCCGAAACATGTTATAATCTCGTCCTGGAGAATAGAGATGAAAACACTACCGCACAATGATGAGGCTGAGAAGGCAATACTTGGCGCGCTTCTTATGAGGGAAGATGCCTATGATATCGTTTCAGAAGTGATAGATTCCAGAGATTTCTATCAACCGATGAATGGTGTCATCTATACAGCTATCACGAAGATGAAGGAGACTTCTAACCGTGCGATAGATTTCATAACGCTTATCGATTTCCTCAAAAAGGAAGGTTCTCTTGATAAAGCTGGAGGAGTCGCTTACATTGCTTCTCTGACAGAAGCGGTCAATGTTACATCGAATGTGGAGCAGTATGCTCAGATAGTCAAGGAAATGTCTATAAGGCGTTCTGTACTATCAATGAGCTCTTCGTTTTCCGAGCAGGCTATGGATCCTACTTCTGATATAAGGGAAGTTCTTGATCAGGGGCAGAGCGAGATGCTGCAGCTTTCGCTTACAGGGGCAAGAGGGGAAACCGATTACTCGATTTCCACATCTGTAAGCTCTGTTGTTGATAGGATTATCAAAAAAATGGACGGAACCCTTGCCGATGACTCTGTTCCTTCCGGATTTGATATTCTTGATAAATATACGAATGGAGGATTCAAGCCCCAGGATTACATAGTCGTGGCTGCACGTCCTTCCATTGGAAAGACAGCCTTCGGTGTATCAATGATCAGGAACATGATAAGGGATACTGACAGACCGCAGCGTGTTGCTTTCTTCTCATTGGAAATGCCCGCCAGCCAGATCACAGAGCGTCTTCTTGCCAATATCTCCCATGTAAATCTGAGAAACATCGCACAGGCGGACCTATCAGCAGAAGATGCTTTTGAACGTGTCATGAATGCTGCGGATATCCTTTTTTCAAAAGAGCTTTATATTATTGATGTTCCTAATATACGCCTCAATGAGCTCAGGGCAAAAGCCAGAGCACTGAAAAGAGAGAAGGATATCACGGTGATAATGATAGACTATATCGGCCTGATTGATCCCGGACTCGGTCCTCAGACACCAAGGCATGAGGTTATCGCAACTGTATCAAGATCTCTCAAGAGTCTTGCCCGTGAGCTGAAGATTCCGATCATTGTTCTCTGTCAGGTTTCCCGCGACAGCGAGGAGAAAGCCCCTATATTGTCAAACCTGAGGGATTCCGGATCAATTGAGCAGGATGCTGATATCGTAATGTTCCTTCATAGAAAGAGAATTCTTTCAGAGGAGGAAAAGCAGAGAAATGCGAAAGACAGCGAAGGACGGGCAACGCTTCAGGTTACCAAGGTAATCGTCGCAAAGCAGAGAAACGGAGAAACTGGAGAGTTCAAGGTAGGGTATAATGCAACTACAACCTCGTTTGAGCAGGTTGTGCAGACTGCTGACTTCATAGAACCGACACCTCCGGAGAAGCGTGGCTACGAGAAGAAGTAAGCTTTGACATCCAGGGAATACATCATGACTATTATTACAAGGGCAAGTATCATCCCGGCTATCTGAAGGGATACATAAGTCCGGGGTGACAGTGCTTTGCCTTTTATCATCTCAATGATGTTTATAAGCATCTGCCCTCCATCGAATGTAGGAATCGGCAGAGTATTTCCGATTGTTATTGAGAGCGATACCATGGCAAGGAGCATCAAAGCTGTCCTGAGGCCGCTGAAGGCACTTTCGGAAAAGGCCAGCACAGTTATGTTACCAATGCTTTCTGCAGCTTTTACAGGCCCTGTGATTACCTCCAGTGCATCTTCCAGATGAAGCGTCAGGAGCGCTCCCAGAGCCTTCAGAGCAGATATCCCCATCTCTGTTGCTCTTCTGATTCCGTACTGAAATGGATGGCTGCTTTCCGGACTGCTCCGCATTCCGCTTTTCCATGAAAAAGGAAGATTTCCATCGACAACGGTCCTTTCGATGAGATTTCCATCCCTTTCTATCACAAGATGCAGCTCATCTTCATCAATTGAGTAGAGATCAAGCGTGTATTCTATCTCTTTTCCATTGGCCATCACTATCCTGTCATCAGGAAGGAAATCAGCGGAAAGTGAACGACCGATAACACATTCCTGCAGGTTCGTGATTCCATAAACATAGCCATTTTCGGATTGGGTGGGGATTATCTCAGTACTCACTGTTTCTCCGTCCCTTAGAAGGACAATGGGAATAGCCTCTCCGCTGTGCTCTCTGATGAAATCCTCTGCATCCTGCCAGTCGATGAAGGTATGATTGCCCGAGGAAACCAGCACATCGCCTTTTCTGATTGATTCCTGCCGGACTGTGTTTCCAAAAAGATCCTCATATTCTGTTATCGGAGTGATTACGGCAGGATCTGACAATCTTTCTACGGGGATTGCTGCAGAGAGCGACAGCATCAGAATAGCTATTATATAGTTCATCAGCGGTCCAGCAAGGTATATCAGGAATCTGACGAATGGCGTTGTCGCAAAATACGACCCAGCTTCTGTTTTATCAAAGACTTTCGCATCATCCTTGAGCGCCTTCATCAGATCAAGCGAGCCATTCATCCTGCAGTATCCGCCGAAGGGGATTGCAGAGATTCTGTATTCTGTTTTTCTTCCATATATTGAGAAGATCTTTGGTCCCATCCCATAAGACAGTACCTCGACATCAACTTTGAGAAACCTCGCTGCAGCAAAATGCCCAAGTTCATGAAGGAATATTATGAATCCGATTCCAAGTAATCCAATGGCAAGAAAAAAGAAGTATCTCAGCATAATGCCTCAGCTTTTTCCTTTGCCTCTCTGTCTATGGCCATAATCTCTTCATATGACTCAGGTTCTTCTTCTGGAAAACCGCATTCCATCACAGCTTTGACAATCCTGGGGATATCACAGAAGGAGATTCTGCCATTTATGAACGCATTGACAGTAGCTTCGTCAGCTCTGCAGTATGCTATTCTGTATCCTCCTCCAAGGCGCAGCGCATCATAGGCAAGCGAAAGCATTGGAAACCTGGATTTATCCCATCCCTCGAATGTCAGGGTGAGAGCTGAAGATAATGGCAGTGGCCTGACGATGTTCCTGAGACCTTTTCCTTCTCCTTTGATTGCAAGAAGAATCGGAAGAGTCATATCGGGAGGGGAGGCAAGCATATAAAAAGCACCCTCCTCAGTTTCTATCATTGAGTGTACTATCGACTGCCTGTGCACCGTTACATCTATTTTCTCGGGAGGAAAAGAGAACAGAAGGGACGCTTCCATTACTTCCAGTCCCTTGTTTGCAAGAGTTGCACTGTCAATGGTGATCTTCTTTCCCATTTTCCATGTAGGGTGATGCAGCGCTTCTTCCAGCGTTACGTTTTCCAGATCCGATCTATCGACAAAGGGCCCTCCGGATGCTGTTATTATAAGCCGGCTGGCTTTCTTGCCCTGCAGAAGGTGATAAATAGCACTGTGCTCACTGTCTACAGGGATTATTCTCACCCCTTGGCTTCTTGCCAGAGAGAGCATGAAGCTGCCTCCCATGACAACCGATTCCTTATTTGCCAGTGCAATATCCTTTCCCTTCTTTATTGATGCTATGGTTGCAGGAAGCCCTGCTGAGCCGCTTATTGCATTCAGGATGATATCCGGCTCTGTCCTGTCGATGAAGCTGGAAACAGCTGACTCATCATTTCCATCGATATATGCGGATGGGACTGAGAATTCCCTTGAAATATCTTCCAGAAGCGGGGAAGAGGAGGCTGTGACTCCCGCTAATGAAACATCAGGGCATAAGCCAGCCCTGATTCCATTTAATGCTGTTGTTCCGATTGAACCGGTTGCTCCGAGTATAAGAAGCCGTGTCATACACCCAGTATAATAGTGAGAATAGCAACATAAACAGGTGCTGCCATTACTATTGAATCCACCGAATCAAGGATACCGCCACGCCCTGGAACGATTGTCCCGGAATCCTTTACTTCAGCAGATCTCTTGAATGAGGATTCAATGAGATCTCCTGCGGCTGCAAGCGCTGCTGTGACGGCGCCGACAAGGAAACCTTCTGCAATTGTGTAAGAGAAGATCTCCGGGAAGATATATGAGGAAAGCATTCCGAAAACAGCTGGAACAAGGATTCCTCCTATGAAACCAGCAACAGATTTGTTCGGACTGACTTTTATGATTCCCTTATTGTTCCTGCCGAATGCGATTCCGAAGAAGTAGGCGAATGTATCGGAACCGAAAACGAGAAGGAAGAAGAAAAGAATGTACCATGCCGCATTGTGTATAAATGCGATTCTTATTACGAATGAGGCGAAAAGCCCTGGATATATTATGTTCAGCACGCTCTTGCTGTTTCTTTCCCAGGTTCCATGGAAATTATCTTTTACGCCTGTGAATATTTCCATGAAAAGCGTAAGTCCTATCAGGAACATCAATGTATAGAAAGTAAGCTCGATTCCCGGAAAATATCTGAACTGAACATACTGGGCAAGAGGTAGAAGCGCTCCGCCGTATGATGTTATCGGTAATTTCTCCTTATCCTTAGACAGAAGCGAATGCATTTCTATTGAGCCAAGGAGCGTAATGACCATTATGAGAATACAGAATGCAAGATAATCAAGATAAGGAAGGAAAACAACAATTAAAACAAGGAGTGGGATAGCTATAACCGCTGTAAGTATTCTTTGCTTCAGACTGCCCATTTTTCAAATTCCTCCGAATCTCCGATTCCTCGACTCGAAATCATTAACAATGGTTTCAATCATCGATTCGTCCCAATCCGGCCAGAGTCTATCATAAAATCCGAATTCTGCATAGTTTGACTGGTAAAGGAGAAAACCTGAAAGTCTTTTTTCCCCGGATGCCCTGGCTATGAAATCAGGAGGCGGGACTTCTGGGTTGTCAAAATAGATGGGAAGTGTATTTTCATCAAAGCTTGTTTCGCCATTCTGAATTGCTTTTCTTACAGCCCTGTCGATTTCATCTGTTCCGCTGTAATTTATTGCAAGCTGCAATATAAGATTGCTGCATTCTGCTGTTTCTTTTTCTGCTCTGTCGATTGCTTCCAGCACATCATCTGGCAGTCCCTCGCGCCGTCCAAGATGAAGTATCCTTATTCCTTCTTTCCTTGCTCTCGGGATTTCCGCCACAATGCGCGATGAAAAGAGACCCATGAGGTAATTCACTTCCTCTCTGGGTCTTTTCCAGTTTTCACACGAGAAACAGTACAGCGTGAGATATGGAATGGAATGAGAGAGGCAGCCTCTGATAACCTTTACCGCGGCTTTCCCTCCCTCCAGATGTCCGGCAGAACGGGGAAGACCTCTCTTTTCAGCCCATCGCCCGTTGCCATCCATTATGAGTGCAAGGTGAGAAATCCTTTTCACTCAGATCTCCATGATCTCCTTTTCCTTCGCTTCTGCAATCTTTCCGATATCTGCAATTGCGGAGTCAGTGAGCTTCTGGATCTTCTGCTCTCCTTCTTTCTGCTGGTCCTCGCTTATCTCGCCGTTCTTCTGAAGCTTCTTGAGATCTTCCATTGCATCGCGGCGGATATTGCGGACTGCAACACGTGCATTCTCTGCTGTTGCTTTCGCATTCTTTGCAAGTTCCTTTCTTCTGTCCTCCGTAAGAGGCGGGAAAGCAACGCGGATAAGCTTTCCATCATTGTTTGGATTGAGTCCAAGCTCTGATTTCTGGATTGCTTTTTCTATAGCAGATAGAACGCTTTTATCCCACGGCTGGATAACAACAAGCCTTGCCTCAGGTACACTTATTGAAGCGACCTGTGAAAGGGGAGTCTCTGCGCCGTAGTAGTCAACTCTGATCTTGTCGAAAAGCTGTGCAGAAGCACGACCTGTACGCAGTGAGGCGAATTCCTGCGAAAGCGCCTCAACTGATTTCTTCATTTTTGCACTGCAGTTATCGATAACTGTCTGCATTGCTCCTCCTTAGGCTGAAACACCAGCCTGATAGACCTCATATGCAGTGATTGTAAGTGTAGCTCCGTGAGCCTTTCCTGTCTCCTGAAGCATCTGCTTTACTGATTTGGAATCATCCTTTACATAAGCCTGATCAAGGAAGCAGACTTCTTTGTAAAGCTTTGAGAGCTTTCCTCTTACGATTCCTTCTCTTACCTGCTCAGGCTTGGAAGCAAGCTTCTCATCCGATTCAACCTGCTTGCGGAAGATACCAAGCTGCTCCTCCTCATATTCCTTGCTTACTGCCTTCTCATCAAGGAACTGTGGCTTGAATGCTGCTGCGTGGAGAGCAAGGTTGTGTGCAAACTCCTCAACATCGGATTCCTTGAAGATCTCAGGCTTATCTGACTTGAGCATTACAAGAACTGCTACAGCTCCATCACCATGGATGTATGTTGAAGCGTATGCATCTGCTGGTACATCGTATACTGTGAACTTAACAAGGTGCATGTTCTCTTTGATGATTGCGATAAGAGCATTTACCATCTCTTCAAGCTCTGCATTGATTTCTGTATATCCCTTCTCGAGGATTACTGTGCAAAGGTCATCTCCGAGCTTTGCGAAGTCCTTGTTCTGAGCAACGAAGTCCGTCTCGCAGGAAAGGGAAAGTACAACTGCCTTGCCGTTTCCGGTCTTGACGAATACGCGGCCATTCTCTGTAGCTCTGTCCTGGCGCTTTGCAACTGCTGCAAGTCCCATTTCCTTGAGGATCTTCTCAGCCTGTGCGAAATCGCCATTAGCCTCTGTAAGAGCCTTCTTGCAGTCCATCATTCCTGCTCCGGTTTCATCCCTGAGCTTCTTTACGTCTGCTGCGCTGATTGCCATATTCCTTCTCCTTAGTTGTTGAAGTATTCATCTTCCTCTTCGGAAGCTTCGTCTTCATCTTTTGCTGCTTCTTCCTCAGATGGCTCGTAGTCTGAATAATCGACAGGCTCATCATCATCTGCCTCATCCTTATCCTCTACTGGACCTTCTTCGATAGCTGCCTCTTCCTCGTCATCAAGAGACTCAACGATCTGGATACCTGCTTCGCTGTCTGCATCGATGATTGCATTTGCAATGATCTCAACGAAGAGGGAGATTGCCCTGATAGCATCATCGTTTCCCGGAATAGGATATGTGATATCTGTAGGATCACAGTTTGTATCAACAACTGCGATAACAGGGATTCCGAGTCTCTTTGCTTCTGCTACTGCAAGAGCTTCCTTCTTTGTGTCAATAATGAAGAGTGCGCCAGGAAGTTCCTTCATATCCTTGATACCGCCAAGGTTCTTCTCAAGCTTATTCTTCTCTTTTGTATAAAGCGCGACTTCTTTCTTTGTCAGTGACTCGAAAGTTCCGTCAGCTTCCATTCTCTCGATTTTCTTGAGTTTTGCGATGCTCTTCTTGATTGTTGTGAAATTGGTGAGCATACCGCCAAGCCAGCGGTTTGAAACATAAGGCATGCCGCATCTCTTGGCTTCTGTCTCGATAGCCTGCTGAGCTTGCTTCTTGGTTCCTACAAAAAGAACCTGCTTGCCGTTCTTTACCTGTGCTCTGACTGCTTCATAAGCCTCGACAATGCATGCCGATGTCTTCTGAAGGTCGATAATGTGAATTCCGTTTCTCTCTGTGAAGATGAAACGGGCCATTTTCGGATTCCATCTCTTTGTCTGGTGTCCGAAGTGTACACCTGCTTCCAGCAGGCTCTTCATGGTTACTACTGCCATAGTAATCCTCCATACGCTTGACGCTTGGCGTCTCCAGCACTATATCTCACCCATACGAGCGGAAAATCTGCGATAAACGCAGTCTTTGTGACTATCGCACAATATCGAGACTTGTTCAAGAGCATTTATTGCTGTAACCTTTTCTTGCATTATGTGTTTTAATAATAGTTGCAATAGCGCGTGCGTTTAATCAGTTTTGGAGGGAACAATGGCCAAGCGTTCTATAACTGCACTTCTTGTTGCTGCAGTACTTCTTCTGATTCCGTCCTGTGATGCGGAGTCTTTCCTCAGGGGATTTGGTGCAAATGTCCTGGGTGGAATTGATTCCGAGGAGACAGTGAATCAGATTAATGACATGGTTGAGCAGGGAATAACCAATTACGATGAGCTTGTCACGCAGGTTGTAAAAGCCAGCAGAAACCCTGACACGGAGAAAAAGCTTATAGATACGCTTTCACAGGAAGCCTCGGAGCAAGCTGTTTCCACCATAGAAAATACAGTAAATGATCTATCAGGACAGCTCGATCAGATTGATACTTCATCTCTTCCTGCCGAAGTCCAGAGTGTGGCTGATGAAGCAATTTCTGCTGTTAAGAAGATTGCGGGAACGGAAGGGGATTATAATCCTACAAAGGGCGATGTTGCCATCATTCAGGCTGCAAAGTCCCTTGTCGAGATGTTCCAGGATTCAGGAATAGGGCAGAATGGTTCTCCTTCGTCTGCTGAGATAGAGCAGCTTATTTCAACTGCGAACTCAGCGTTGAGGATGTTCAATACAATTAAATCTTCAACCGCTTTCAGGAATATTGATCTGAACCCGGTAATTGATGCCCTGATTGCCTCAGCAAATCAGTCATCTGGTGAGGAGGTACAGGCATGAAGAGAGTTATAGCTATACTTCTTGCAGTTTTCATCGCAATCTCGATGCTCCCGGCAGAGCCGTTTGACATAACCGCAGATACTCCTTCTTCGGATAACGCATTCGCATCCCTCCTGACTCCTTATCAGCCACTGACTGCACGTGTTCGCGGTATGGGTACAACCGGCGTTGCTGTGACAGGAAGAAGTGATACTTTCTATATGAACCCAGCTGCTCTTGCATCAGGCAGGTTCCAGCTTTCTGTTCCCTCTCTGCAGATTACAGCTTATCACTTCTACGATGCTGTCAAAGGCGGTGGAAACCTTTTCAGCGCAGGTTCTCTTCTTAATATGGCAAATGGTATCCAGTCAGGTTATGGCCGCCTTATGGATATGGATGCCTCGATGTCTTTTACAGCAGGTGGATTCGGTCTTGGAATCAACGCAACTCTTGGTATCAATACATTTGCCGATGGTGAAAGATATGGACTTGAGTCGGATCTTTTCGGAGAGCTGAGAGCTGCGATTTCCCTTGGCTATGGCTATCGCTTCGAGCTTCCGCAGGATTTCTCGATTGATCTGGGTGCCATGGTCCGCTTCAGCTATCTTGCATATACTGATACTTTCAATGCATCTGTTCTTTCTGATATGGAGGGATTTGATCTTAGCCAGACTCCTATCATGGCAGGTTTCTCCGTTCCTATTGATGTTGGTATCAACGTGAACATGCCGCTTGGTTTCTCCGTTGGTGTTGTATCAAGGAATATGAATGGTCGCTACTATATGACAGGCTTTGATGGGTTTGAAGCATATGGTCAGGATCCATTCGGAGGAAAGAGCGGAAGCGGCACAAGATTCTCATTCAATAGCGGATGGTCCCTTGAGGCAGGAGTTGGCTGGTCTTATAACACCTGGTATCTCAGCCCGACAATAGCTGTTGATTTCAGAGATATCGTCGGAATGTGTACGACAGATAATTTCACCTTCCGTGATTTCATGTATCACCTGAATATCGGAGCAGAGGTAAGAGTCCTCAGTTTCCTTGATATCAGAGCAGGTCTTAGCCAGGGATACTGGTCAATAGGTCTTGGACTTGATCTGTGGGCATTCAAGGTTGATGTTGCATATTACAGACAGGAATTCGGAGAGACCGCGGGAGATTACGGACTTGATGGTTTCACTGTTCGTATCAATCTTGGATACGATCGCTGATACAGCTACGGATTCATTTAGCCCCTTCAGCCGGAATGCTGGAGGGGTATTTTTCAGAGGTCAGAATGAAGAATGTGATAATCAGGAACGAGAGGGCAGAGGATTATGCGGAAGTAGAAGATCTCACGCGTAAGGCTTTTTACAATCTGTACATGCCCGGTTGTATAGAGCATTATCTTGTCCATATCATGCGGGACCACAGGGATTTCATCCCTGAACTGGATTTCATCCTTGAACAGGATGGGAAGATAATAGGAAATATCATGTACACCAGGGCAATGCTTATAGATGAGAATAAAGGGGAGAAGGAAATCCTTACTTTCGGTCCTGTATGCATTCATCCTTCTTATCAGAGAAGGGGATATGGAAAACTTCTGATAAACCATTCATTGGCAAAAGCTTCCTGCCTTGGGTATGATACGGTAGTCATATTCGGAAGTCCTTCAAATTATGTGACTATGGGATTCTAAAGCTGCAGAAAGCATAATGTATCCCTTGAAAATGGTAAGTATCCTGCGGCGATGATGGTAAAGGAACTTGTCCCTGATGCCCTTTCCGGACACAGATGGATTTATAAAGAGAGCCCCGTTATGGAAGTAAGCGAAGAAGAAGCACTGGCCTATGATAATACTCTTGAGAAGATGGAGAGAAAGCACACTCCAAGCCAGGAGGAATTCTATATTATCAGCAGCTCTTATATTGAAAGCTGAATGTTTTCTGGGAAATCACTTTTTAACATAGCCATATGCATATCCTGCAACAGTTGCAGCCAATGTTGGCAGCAGCCATCCAAAACCAGCAGATGAGAAAGGCAGGGGAATTCCGATCATCGATAGAAATGATGAAATAAGGGCTGCCGATACCGAAAGAACATAGCATAATCTGTATTTCTCTGAATATGGGAAGAAAGCAAGAAGAATGAGGACAATAGCGGCAGGATAGATCAGTTCCAGAATAGGAGAGGAGATGCTTATTATAGTTCCAAGCCCTGCATTTGCTATTATCCCAGATATGACGGCGAATATGATAATCCATTTTTTCTTTGAGATTCCTGGGATGATTCTTGAAAAGTATTCACCGCATGATGACAGAAGCCCGACGGATGTATTGAAGCAGGCAATTACGAATATTGCCGCAATAAGAAATCGTCCGTAATCGCTTGAGATGAATGCTGCGGCTCCCGAAAGGATGTCGGCTCCTGTTTCAGGACCAGTGACGAATGCAGCTGCTTTTGTACCTATCATCGTAAGGGCAGAATATACTGCAAGCAGAAGAATTCCTCCTCCCGCAGAAGCTATCATCCCCTCTTTTGCGGCTTCTTTTTCCTTATAGCCGAATGCTGCTGCATTCATTGCAACAACTATGCCGAATACAAGACCTGCTATTGCATCCATTGTCTGGTATCCTTCCCGGAATCCAGTTGCAAATGGATGGCCGGCATATCCTGCAGAAGCTTCGCCTGCAGCAGCCATTGTTCCGGCTGTTCCGATGAACAGTATTATGATAAGGAGAATAAGGAGCGGTGAAAGAATTCTCCCAAGGCTCTTTGAGAGCTTTTCCGGATGGAATGCAATTATTCCTGCAAGGATGAAGAATACCGCAGAATATAAAAGCCCCCAGATAGGGGATTCTATCCCAGCTGCTGCTTTCACCATTTCATAGCTTGTGCTTGCTGTACGCGGAATAGCCAGGCATGGACCTATTGCCAGATAGATGGTTATCGTGAATATCCTGCTGAAAAGAGGGTGCACCCGCGACGACAGCTTATCCAGAGAACCTGTTTTTCCTATGGCTATCAGGGAAAGAACCGGAAAGCCTATTGCTGTTATTATGAAGCCACAGAATGCCGGTAAAAGGTTTTCTCCGCTTTGCCATGCAAGAAATGGCGGGAAAATAAGATTACCTGCTCCAAAGAACAATGCGAAAACAGTAAATGCCAACTGAAGTCTCTCTTTTACGCGATGCATGACACTATCATAGCACGTCATTGGGTGTTATAGTCTTGATATGTCTGAAGAGAAAGAATCAAAAGAAGATAAAAGCAAGAACAAAGAAGATGAAATCATTTATGGTTCATGGTCCCCTGATGATGGAATCGTGCTTGAATGGATGGGCAGGGCAGAGGGTATCAGTGATGAGCAATAAGAATTCGGGATGCTGTTATTTTCTGGAGAATTCCTGATAATGCCATCCGATGATGAATGTTTAGATAATAACGAGAACTATATAATTGCATCTTTATTACCTATGCAGCTATGCTGGTGGAATAATGGAACATACACCATCGCGCAAAAAACAATGAAAGCGGAAATTTAAATATATGCCTGCGTGGTTCCTTGCTTTTTGAATCAAGTAATTCATATATCTTAATTATATAAATCAACAATCATAATCATAGGTAATTTGTATTGTAATAATCTCTCTTTGATAGAAAAAGGAGGGAATTTTTCATTCCCTCCTATATATTTTATTTATCTGATTTTGCATCTCTTATTGAAGAAGCCATCAGACGTATAGCATTTATATTTATGAATCCCTTGCAGTCGATTGGATGGTAGCCGCCAGCTTTGTCCATTGAACCAAGATCCTCATTGTAGAGGGAATAGTCTGATTCAATTCCAGCATTGATTACATTGCCTTTGTAAAGAGCGACAGTTGCCTTTCCGGTAACAAACTTCTGGCTCTGCTCGAACATTGCCGTAAGCATATTGAATTCAGGAGCTCCCCAGTATCCGTTGTATATGAGCTCGGCGTACTTTGGAGAGAGCATATCCCTGAGATGCATTGCCTCCTTATCCATTGTGAGCCCTTCAAGATTGTGGTGAGCTTTCCAGAGGATTTCGCAGCCCGGTGTCTCGTATACACCACGGCTCTTTATTCCTATGAACCTGTTCTCTACCATATCGACTCTTCCGATAGCATTATCATGTCCCATCTTATTGAGGTAGAGGATCATTTCCACTGGATCGGTGACAACAGTTCCATCATTCTCGTTTGTCACGCTAAGCGGAGTTCCGTCCTTAAAGACAATTGACAGGATAGTTTCCTTGTCATTTGCTTTCTCAGGAGACAGCGTAAGAGAATAGACATCCTCAGGACATCTCTTTGATGGATCTTCGAGTATTCCTGCTTCATGTGATATATGTATAAGATTTTCATCCTCGCTATAAGGCTTCTTTGTTGTTGCCTTGACAGGGATACCATTTTCTTCCGCATATTTAAGCATATCGCTTCTGCCTTCAAACTGGGAAAGCCATTCCTCGTCCTTCCATGGGCTGATGATCTTCACGTCCGGCATATTCATGTAGTAACCGAACTCAAACCTTACCTGGTCATTTCCCTTGCCGGTTGCACCATGAGCCACATACTTTGTGCCCTCTTTTTTCGCGATCTCTATATGTTTCTTTGCAATAATAGGGCGGGCAAGCGATGTTCCAAGCATGTATGTTCCCTCATATATTGTGTTAGCTTTGAGCGCAGGGAAGATATAATCAGTGACAAGAGGTTTCTTCAGATCCTCGATGTATACTTTGGAGGCACCTGTTGCATAGGCTTTTTCCTCTACAGCCTTGAAGTCCTCTTTCTGCCCGACATCTGCAACGTATGCGATGACATCAAAGCCTTTGTTTGACAGCCACTTGAGGATTACAGATGTGTCCAGTCCACCGGAATATGCAAGAATGATTTTTTCTTTCATTTTAGTATCTCCTAGATGTCTGCTATTATGCATATTAATGTAATGTTTTCAATAGATTTTTGCATATTTATTCATAAAAGTGGGGAAATCAGTGGGAATATATGCATATAAATAATTTTTGATAGATAAAAAAACGTCCCCAGCGGCTCTGCCCACTGGGGATTTGCGCCACGGACATCCTCCGTAACGTCTATGGCAGTCCCTCTTCTAGGCAACCTGGCAGCACCATTTAAGCCACTGATTATTAAATAGCATGACAATTTTCATTTGTAAATACAGTTTTGCTAAGAAATGACATAAAACTTGTATGGGTTTCGTGAAGATAGTTGCAAATGGTCTTTCGATTGCTTACAGTTTGATATATGGTTGGTTTCTTCATAAAGAAAGCTTTTTTTGATGGTTGGGATAATCTCATTGGAATCGTACTCTTCAATATAGGGTATGTTGCTGTGCTCTTTGTCGCATTCTGGGCTTCCATGACAGTTGGACAGGCTAACTGGGTGCTTGGATATGCAGTGCTTGTTGCCTTTTTGTTCCTTTTTTCCGTTCTGATGGGTGGAACTGCATCTGTTGCACACAGTTATTCAGATTACAAGCGGGAATCCTGGAGCGCATTCAAAGTTGGTGTAAAAAGAAACATAAGGCATTCTGTGCTTTATTTCCTTATTCTTCTGCTCTTTGCTGCGAACTTGTTTCTGATCATTCCATTCTATGCAGGCTTTGGTAATATTGTGGGCTATATATTAGCTGTCATAATGATCTGGATAGAAATCATAATTGCTCTTGCTCTTCCGTACTATTTCCCGCTGATGAATCTTCTTCCTGGAGATAATGCCAGAAAGACCCTGAAGAAGTGTCTTCTGATAGTTGGCGGCAATATGGGATTCACGCTTTTCTATCTTATCTACCGTATTGTCTGCCTTGCAATTTCATTGTTTACGCTGGGTATTGTTCCTGGATTTGTCGGTATGCAGCTTGCATCTCAGGATGCGATGAAGCTTCTGATGTTCAAGTATGATTATCTTGAGGAGACTCCGGATGTGGATATGAAGCATATCCCATGGGATGATCTGCTTTATGATGAAAGGGAAAAAGTCGGGCCAAGATCGCTGAAATCGATGATTTTCCCATGGAAGTAGGCGATGAGAGAAGTTGAGATAAAAGCCTGGGCAGATAATCCAGAGAGGATAAAGGCCCATTTTGATGCGCTATGCGGAGTGCCGCATCCAGTACATAAACTGGACCATTATTTCCGACGTCCCGGAGAGAGGATCCAGGCAATGAGGATCAGGGAGTTTGACGGGAAGGTTGAACTCACAGCTAAGAAGACATCTTCAGGTCCTGATGGTGAGAATAATGAGGAATATGAGTTCAGGGCGCTTCCAGATCAGGCTGGAGCTGCCACGGCATTCTTCCATGCGCTTGGACTTGAAGACTTCTTTGTGAAGAAAAAGGATGGATATGAGTGGTATGCCGGCAGAGCTCATGTAGAGCTTTTGTCGGTAAATACTCTTGGCTGGTTCCTTGAGATTGAGATTCTTCTTCCTTTTGAGGCAGAGCCGGAGGAAGCTGAGCGTGCCAGACAGGAGATTGTCTTGCTGCTTTCAGAGGCAGGAATCAGTGAAGATCGATATGAATCCCGTTCGTATAGGGAAATGATACTGGAGAAAGAAGGTGGAGTTTAGAGCAAGTCATATACTCGTGAAGGACCAGAAGACAGCTGAGATGCTGTATCAGCGTATAAAGAAAGGGGAGAGCTTTGAATCACTGGCTCGCCAGTATTCTACCTGTCCTTCAAAATCAAAAGGAGGGGACCTCGGGTGGTTTTCCGAGGGGCAGATGGTTGCACCTTTCGAGAATGCGGTGCGTAAGATGCCGACTGGTTCTATTTCACGCCCTGTCCACACGCAATTCGGGTACCACATCATAAAGAAGGCAGGTGCACGAGGTTGAAGAAAGTAGATATTTTCACCGATGGTGCCTGTTCCGGAAATCCAGGTCCTGGTGGATGGGGTGCTATCCTGAAATACGGGGAAGTGGAAAAAGAGATCTCCGGAGGAGAAGAGAACACAACGAATAACAGGATGGAGCTCATGGCTGCTATCGCTGCGCTATCTCTTCTGAAGGAACCCTGTGAAGTTGATCTCTATTCTGATTCAAAATATCTTGTTGATTCGATAAGCAAGGGCTGGCTTTTCAATTGGGAGAAACTTGGTTTTATAAAGAACCGGAAACCCGTTCCGAATACTGATTTATGGAAAAAGGTCCTGGAGCTTATACGAAAGCACAGCGTGAATTTCATCTGGGTGAAAGGCCACGCTGAGAATGAGTATAACAACAGATGCGATAAGCTTGCAGTGGCAGAATGGAAGAAACTGAAGCCGTAATCATACAGTTCCGCTTTCAGCGGCTGCCGTGCTGTCGTCAGGATTGGCAGTATCTGAGGCCGATGTATCTGCGTTTGCATCCGTACTGGTTTCTGCCGTTGCTGGTTCTTCAGCGGCAATATCTTCTGCACTTACATCCAGCGCTGTATTAAGTCCTCCGGAAAGAAGCCTGTCACCATTGAGGATGCCCAGTGGCATATAAAGTGAAGGTGGCTCAGTCCAGAGTCTTTCCCGTTCCGTAACCGAGGTAGAAGCGCTCGGTGCAATGGCTTCAAAGAAAGGACTGAAGTAGGCTAGGGCTCTTATGGCGTTTTCATTTGATGGGTCAGAAAGGATCAGGTCTGCTGCAATATCTGCTGCATCCTGCTTCCTCCCGATCTGCATATAATGCTCGAGCAGCATGTTCCTTATTGTGTTGTTTCCCGGATCATATTCCAGTATATCCTTCAGTGCTGTCTCATATGCATAGAGCTTCATCTCGCTTTTCAGCGCGAATGCCTTAAGATACCTGAAGCGCAGATATTCCGGATAGATTTCAATGGCTTCTTCAGCAGTTGCTATTGCTTTTTCATAATCGCCGGATTCCAGATATGAATATGCCAGGTTGTAATAAAGCGAAGGGGTTGTTATCTCTCCAAGTCCCTGGATATAGATTTCAGCTGCCTCATCGCCGGAAAGCTTTGTACCATTCTCGATGAATGGGTTTGCGATTTCCTCCGCAGTCCTTGTCGCGCAGGAGGAGAGCAGCAGGATAATAAAACTAATGCAGAACAGTCTTTTCAATCTCTCTCACCTGATTCCTGTAAAGATTAACTATATCATGACCATAATCAGCGATGAGCTGTATCATGTTTCTCGGCTCTCCTTCATCTTTCCCGTTAAGCCTGTCACCAGCGTCTCCGAGACCTGGCAGGATATAGGCGCTTTCATTGAGTACCGGATCCATCCACAAAGTGTACACCTCTGCATCCTCTATTGCCCTTGTTATTCTCAGCGCTCCTTTCAGCGCAGCTATTACGTTTATGAACTTTATGGATTTTGGTTTTATACCAAGCTGTCTGAGGTATGTGATGATTGTGACGAGAGAACCTCCGGTTGCATTCATAGGGTCTGCAAAAATCAGGTCCTTCCCATCAAGCTCTTCAGGCTTGAAGAATGATTTGCCTAGATCAAGCACATAAGCCATGTCCGATTCGCTCTTAGATTCATCGCGCTTTATTCTGAACAGGGCAAAAGGCGTTATATAGCCATTGCTTGTATAATCCTCGATCTCCTTAGAGATTATCATGGAAGGAAGCAACGCCCCTCTGAGCATTACGCACATGACGGAGTTCTGCACAAGCTCATCAACATCCGGAAGCCTGTGTACTGCATAATTCTGTACAGGTATTGATACCGGTGTCTTCTCGATGATTGTCCTTTTCCTGTTCAGGCATTTATCTGCGAATGTACTTGAGAAAAGGATTTCATATGCCCTCTGGATATAATAAAGGAATTCCTCATGACCTGTTCCCGGATTGCGGAGTTTTGCGATTATCCTCGATGCTTCTCCATGCAGCTCCCTTGGGGTTTCAAATGAGTAGACATGGATCCTCTTGTTCTTGGCCGTTATTTCTTCAAGCCTGTGACCGATTCTGATTGAGAGCTCCGTAAGTTCTTCTTCAGCTTCTCTGCTTTTATCATTTCCGTCTATTCTTCCGAAAAGATCCAGCGATAAATCGTAGAGACCGGATATCTCATCGATATCTTTCTTATCTGTATCCGTAAGATAGCCATCTAAATCAGAAGCATGGAGAGTGACAGTGTTCATATTAGTGTATAATAATACCGTAATTTATCCCTATTGGGAAAGATGCACCAGTCTCTGCATCTGAATTCTGCGTCTGGCTTATTTTTGCTGCGAGCCGCTGTGGAAAAAGTCTTTCCAGGTCTATGGCTATTAAGGCTGGGAAGTTCTCGTCTTGCATCGCATCTGACTCTTTTCTTTTCCCGTTTGCTTTCCTCTTCGGTGTTTCTCTCTTTTTGCTTGGCTGTCTATTCTGTTATACTCATAGAAGAGGTGAGAAATGAATATTGTACTTCTTGGCCCTCCTGGGGCTGGTAAAGGAACTCTGGCAGCTCTTCTTAAGACTGAGCTGAATGTCCCGCATATCTCCACTGGTGATATTTTCCGTTCTAATATCAAGAACGGGACGGAGCTTGGAAAGAAAGTTCAGGGAATTCTTGCATCAGGCGGTCTTGTACCTGATGAGGTTACTATCGAAATGGTACGCGACAGGCTCAGTAACCCTGATACCGCCAATGGTTATATTCTTGATGGTTTTCCGAGGACGATTCCGCAGGCTGAGGCGCTTGGCAAGATGGCAGAGCTTGATGCTGTAATCAATTTCGTGCTTGAGGATGATGAAGTTGTCAAACGTCTTTCCGGCCGCCGTCTGTGTCCTTCAACTGGGAAAATCTATCATATCGTCTCTAATCCGCCTAAGAGAGAAGGTATTGATGATGAGACAGGGGAACCTCTTATCCAGAGAGATGATGATAAGCCGGAGGCTATCAGGCACAGGCTTGAGGTTTATAGGGCTGAGACTGCTCCTCTTATCGGGTATTATAAGGAGCACGGAAAGATTGTCGATATCGATGCTTCCCCATCCCCGGAAACAGTTCTTTCGTCTGTTATTGCTGCATTAAAGGCGTGATAATCTAACTCATTTCCGTCTTCAGAGTGTATATTATCTCTGGAGGCGGACAATGAGAGTCTTTTTTTCCTATTCAGAGCCGTTTGTTTCACCGCTTTTTCCTGCAAAGGGAAGTTCTGCGGAGTTATCTATAGTTTTCTCGAAAGAGCCTGAGAGTGTTTTTGTAAGGGCTGATTCGGACAGCGGTCTTCTGTGGACTTATGGTATGAGGAGAAAAGGAGACTTCAACGGCTTTCCTTTATATAGCGCGGAAGTTCCTGTTACTGTTTCTCCTGATATCTTTCATTTCTTCTTTGTTTTCTTCGATGAGGGAAAGAGCTGGTACTATTCAAAGGATGGCATCGCAAGGAATGTCCCGAAGCTAAGCAGCCGCTTCCAGATTATCCCTTCTTTAGATGCTCCTGAATGGGTAGGGAGATCTACCTGCTATCAGATATTCCCGGATAGATTCTTCCGCGGTGATGAGAAGCTCGGTGCCAGGGATGGGGAGTACGAGTTTGATGGCGGAAGAGTTACCACGCCTTCGTTTGATTCTGTTCCAAAACCTTTTTCCGAGGCGCGGTGCCTTGATTTCTACAACGGAGATCTCCCCGGGATAATAAAGAAGCTGCCTTATCTGAAAGAACTGGGAATAACCGCAATCTATCTCAATCCTATAAATGATTCGAGAACCGTCCATCGCTATGATGCTGTTGATTTTTTCCATGTCGATCCTAAGCTCGGTGGCGATGAAGCTTATAGAGAACTTGTGGAGAAGGCACATGAGGCCGGTATCCGTGTAATCCTTGATATCTCTATCAATCATACTGGAACAGAAGCTCTCTGGTTTAAGAAAGCTCTTATGGATAAAGACTCCGCTGAGAGAGGTTTCTATTATTTTGATGGCGATGAAGCGAGATGCTGGCAGGGGGTGAGGACTTTGCCGCAGCTTAATTACAGATCGGAGGCATTGAGGGACATCATCTATCGGAAAGAAGGGTCAGTGATGCAGAAGTTCATCCTTCCTCCTTTCTCTCAGGATGGATGGCGTCTTGATGTTGCTCCTGAACTCGGCCGCTCAGGTCTTGATCAGTTCACAAAAGAAGTCTGGAGGGAGGTCAGAAAGAGCCTGAAGGCAATAAGGAAAGATCTTTATCTTGTCGGAGAAGACTGGGATGACAGTGCTGAGTATATGCAGGGGGATACATGGGATGCGACGATGAACTACTATGGCTCATCCCGGCCTCTTCGGTCCTGGATGGGTGAGAGGGACCGCTTCCTCACTGGAGGGTGGGGGCATGATCCTGAACGCGAAGCCGGATGGAGCGGGGAGGAGACTGCGGCTGCTTTGCATGATGCAGTTTCTTCTGTTCCGGATCAGATGGCATTCTTCCAGATGAATCTCCTGGATAGCCATGATACTCCAAGACTTCATAATAACAGGGCGATTTTCAATAAAGCTCTCTACATTGGCTGTATCCTTGCTTATTTCTCTTTGCCGGGAATGCCATCCATATATTACGGAGATGAAAATCTTCTTGATGGCGAGATGGGGTCAGTTGAAGCATCAAGATATCCTATGTGCTGGGATGAATCGCGCTGGGATGCTGAGGTTCATGAGGCTTATAGGAAGATGGCAGAACTCAGGAAGTTCGATTTCTTCCCGTATTCGGCTCTTCGCATTGAGGCAATAGATAAGGATGCCTTTGCGATTTCCAGAATAGCTTCCGGAGTGGCAGCTGTTGCTGTAATCAACAAATGTCCAAGAGCCCGTAATCTGTCTCTTTCTCTTTTTGCAATGCCTAAGGAGAATGCTGCTGTCTGGTATGGGAATGCATTGCCAGCTATTTCAGATGGCCGGCTTTCCCTTTCCATGGAGGCTTATTCAAGTGCTTTGATTATCCTCTATGATGATGAAGGGAGGGTAAAACTCAATTTTCAAAATTATTCCCTTTCTGAGAGGATTGGGCTATAATGCACATAAGCTCCTCTGGAAAATCCCTCGCATTTTCCTCCTCCGAAGAGGTGTCACAGAGCTGGGCCGCTTGTAATACGGGCGGGACCCAGCCTCGCTTTTAGTTCTTCTTCATTTTTCAGACACAGAATTAATTCCATTGCTCCAGAAAATCCATGTTTTACCCATAAATCCATGAGATTTATTTTCTATGAAAATTTTTTTGAAAAAATAAATACAACTATTGCAAAGAGATAGATATTTTCTGATAAAAAAGTTCATAAAAAAGCGCGTAAAGGGGTTTACAAGGGGCGAGGAAATGTGCAGAATACAGCCTCGGTGCTTGAGGCACTGAGGAGCTTGACAGGCTGGCGCGAAGGTGCTAGATTGGACAGGCAAGCCCGGAGACGGGCGATCTTTGACAGCATGAGCGAAGGGGAAGAGAGAGAAAGAATAGAAGCTTGTAAGCTTCTGTCAATTCGAAACGAACTAAGGCAGAAAGGAAGAAGCCGGTTCGTAGCGAGCGACGGAGAGAACTTAGGTAAACAGCCGCCGTCCTAGAGATGGCGGAATCAATGACGGAGAGTTCGATCCTGGCTCAGAACGAACGCTGGCGGCGCGTCTTAAGCATGCA
>CALXLD010000031.1 GCA_944389105.1 uncultured Spirochaetaceae bacterium
TGGAGAATGCCGCGTCGTCTGCAAGGCACAGGGAATCCCAGAATCTCTTTCTCTTTTCCTCTTCCAATTGCTGCCTCCTGTAAGCAATACGCACTGGAAGGGGATTCTGGCTAAGAAATCGGGGAAATTTTTCAGTTTGACGCTTATTCTTCTATATGTATTTCTATTCCGTATTGTTTATCAAAATCCTGAGAATTCTTCTTAAGCAGCTCCGAGGCCATTCTTATTGCTTTGTTTGTAATGGTTGCACTGTCATATTCAGAACTGAAAAGATCTTCTAGTCTTACATCAAAGTAGGCAGCAATTTTATCCATAAGCTCTCCACGTGCAAAGGAGACAGCTCTTTCCATATCGCCTATATGCTTAGGGGTTACATCAAGCGCTTCTGCCAGTTCTTCCTGTGTTAGTTTTCTCTCCATCCGCAGCTTCTGCAGATTCTTTCCGAAGGTAATTGCTGCGAAGCTTGGTGTACTTGCTTCCTTCTTCACATAGAGGAGTGTATAAGTGCCTTGTAAGATTAACAATTAACTTAAAGGTGTGATTTATCTGTGAAAATCAAACCTTTAAGGTTGTATTGAGCACTATTGAATGGTAAAGTTGTTTCTGGGAAATCTCCCCTTTTTTTGCCCACAGGCATATCAGGAAGCCGTGGGCTTTTTCTTATTCCGATGACCTGGTTTCTGTCGCAAGCTGTCCGCATGCACCGCTGATGCTCTGGCCCTTTGAACGTCTTATCGTGTAATTAATGCGAAGCTTCTTCAGATCATTTTCAAACGTTCTTATCTCTCTTTCATCAGGGGCCCTGAACCCGAGCTCTGGAATCGGATTCCATGGAATCAGGTTAACAAGCACATCAAGTCCTTTGCAGAATTGTGCCAGATCCTCTGCGCTTTTATGAGATGTATTCCTGCCGCTGAGCATGCAGTATTCAAACGTGAGCCTTCTGTCCTGATGGCGCTGGAATGAAATCAGTGATGATTTCAGCATTGAAAGAGGGTAGGCTCTGTTTATTTTCATTATCTCCGATCTTGTCTCGTCATCTGCACTGACAAGGGATACAGCAAGACGCACTGGGATATCCAGCTCTGTAAGCTTTCTTATCCCTGGTACAAGACCGCATGTGGAGATAGTCATCTTCCTGTATGAAATACCGAAGCCATCTTCTCTGTGCAGTTCCTTTATTGCATCGAGCGCAGCTGTGAAATTCGCAAGCGCTTCTCCCATTCCCATGAAGACTATATGGCTGATTCTCTCTCCAAGAGATGATAACAGAGCAAACTGCTCGACTATCTCTCCTGCAGTGAGATTCCGTACAAGTCCCATTGTTCCAGTCTTGCAGAAAGCACAGCCCATCGCACAGCCGACCTGACTTGAAAGACAGGCTGTGTATCGTCCTTCTCCGTCGGAAAGCCTTACGCATTCAATTATATCGCCATCAGGAAAAGCTACAGCAAGCTTGACCGTTGAATCTGCTTCTTCCTTCCGTATGATGCGCCCAGTGAGTGCGCTTCCTCTTTCTTCAGATAAACGCTCGCGAAGAGCTTTTGGAAGAGACGTCATTGTATTGAAATCAATGATTCCCTTTACAAGATTCTGATAGATTATCTTAGCCTGGAATGGCTTTTCCAGACCAAGAATGGCCATCATCTTTTCATTGTTAATACAGAATAGGCTTTCCATTGATACCTCAGAACATTGAAACTATCGCGATAATCACACCTGTGATACCTTCGCCGCCAAGCAATCCCGATGAGATAAGAGCTGCAGTTTCGTCTGCTTTTGCCTTATTCTTTGAGACTTTCTTTACAATTGCCATTATAACAGCTCCAAGAGCCATTGCAGAAGAGATGTAGGTCGGAAGATATACACCAAGGCCAAGGGTCGCTGAAGGAACTTTCAGCAGGTACAGGAGAAGACCTGTAGCTGCTCCAATGAAGAATGCTGCCGGGTCAGACAGCCCTCCTGCCATAGCTGCAACTGCCGCTGCCTGAGGGGCAGGAAGCTCCGGGCTTCCGAATCCTCCCATAGAATTTCTGAGTACTATGAGTGCAAAAGCCGCTACAACAGCCCCGATTATTCCTCCTATGCCTTCTGCTATTATCTGGTAGCGGGGTTTTGTACCGACAAGCGAACCGCTTTTCAGATCGTTCATTACATCCCCCGTCAGGCCGCAGGCTACAGCAACAACACCTGCTATTGCGAAAGCAGCTGCAAGGGAAGGGCTCATTACTGCAGAAATTCCAAGAAGGACCAGGATTGCAAAGACCTCCATCGGATTGACTCCAGTCTGGCCCGTCAGCATTCCCGAAAGATATGTTGTCAGATAAACGCCAACGATAAGAAGGATTCCTTCAGGAATTGTTATTTCCGTTGTAAGAGACAGGATTATAATGGCAAAGATGCAGATTATTCCGATAGCTATTATGACATTCCTTGGTATTGGAGAGGATTTCTCTTCTCTTTTTCTGGTGAAGAGGGAAATAACAGCCTTGACTGCAACTCCTATTCCAGTGCCTATCATCAAACCTATTCCAAGGTTGCTTCTGAAAGCATCAGCATCAGCTATTGATGAGAAAAGTCCTGTTGAAAGGCCGATTGGCGTAAGTATGAAGTATCCGAGAACTGCACCGCCGAACCACATCAATGCTAAGACAGGTCCTATGATCGCACCGATTCCCAGAGCCATTGGAGAGACCCAGATTGAAAGGGACGGAAAGAGGGTAGATCCTCCATATAGCCCAAGTACAGCTGGAATCTTGCCAAGTCCATCTCTTATGAATGTGAAGACTGCCGAGGCTCCGAGGGATGTGAAGAGAATAGGGGCTCCTTTTCCCTCTTTGCCTGCAATCAGAGTATTGTAAGCCGCTTCTCCCATCGGATAGGGAAGTTTTTCCTTTTCGATGAATGTTCTTCTGAATATTACGGTGAAGACTGTTCCAAGAACTGCTCCTGTTATGGAAATCGCAAGGATTGTGATAGTGGAAAGGGACGCGGACGGATCTGTCATCCAGAGGCCGGGAAGGGTGAATGCAAGGCCGCCAGCAACCATTGCACCCGCACTCATCAGTGTATGCGTGCAGTTTATTTCTTCAAGGGTGGAATTCTTTGCTTTTCCGAGTATTGCCATTGAGAGTACTGTGACAAAGACCGTGGGCCACGGAAGTGCTCCCATTCTGAGAGCGACATACATGCTTGATGCAGTGATAACTATCAGCCCGATTATACCTATAGCAAGTCCTCTTGCTGTCAAAGGTGTTTTTCTGTTATCCATGGCGCGGATTCTATACGAATAATCTCTCTTTATAAAGTATTCAGCCTGAAAACAACTGAGCCGCATGATGAATGCAGGCGGGAAACAGAGAGCTTCGGAATGCCTGGAATTGCCCGTTTTTATTCATCCTGTGTATTTTTAAGGTTCAAGCTGTACTTTTTATGTATCATACCTTACGATTATATTGAATAATTTGGAGGTGCTTTTCAATGAAGAAGAAAGTGCTCGTTCTCCTTTTTGTAGCAGTTCTGGCAATTGCCCCGGCA
This sequence comes from uncultured Spirochaetaceae bacterium, assembly GCA_944389105.1. Taxonomy (GTDB): domain Bacteria; phylum Spirochaetota; class Spirochaetia; order Sphaerochaetales; family Sphaerochaetaceae; genus Ornithospirochaeta. Next base: position 3,538 of record CALXLD010000031.1, read on the forward strand.
ATGGCAGCAAGTACAAGGGGAACATCAAGTGATGGTTCTTTTGGAATTGGTCTTAACCTTGGTACTAATACCGGTCTTGGCATGAAGTTCGGTATGGGCAAGTTTGATATTCTTGCTAATGTTGGTCTTGCAGATTTTAATATTGGCTCAAATGGTTTCAAGCTTGGTGGGGATGTTGCTGTATCATATGAAGTTTATGATATCGACATCAAGGGACCTCATCACATGCCAGTAACTTTGGGACTTGGTGCAAAGATGAATTTCAGATTTGAAGATAATTTTGGATTTGATCTTGCTCTTGTTGTTCCTGTTGGACTCGAATATCAGATTCCAGATGTTCCAGTTGCATTTTATGTACGTCTTGCTCCTGGTATCTCTATTATGGAGAATACGCAGGTTAATATTAATTTTGCTTTTGCAGGTTATATCGGCGTACTCTGGATGTTCGAGTAGGATTCTGCCAGACATGGAAAAGGGACTGGATTCACATTCTAGTCCCTTTTGTATTTCTGTATCATTTCCTTTCTTATTCTTGCTGTAACTGTTACTGAATCCTCATCATAGGATATCGTTCGTATTGATCCATCACGTGAAAGTCTTCCTATGATGTCAGATCCGATTTCATCTTTTACGGTTATATCAGTATAGTTTTCATCCGTTATTGCCGCCATTGCATCAAGAAGCTCTTTTATTCCCTTTCCTTCTTTCATGCTTGTCTCGACTATCGTGTACGGTTCCCGTTTCAGAGCAGCATAGGCTATTTCATCATAGATATCATCGGTCTTGTTTATTACCAGAAGCCTGACTTTATCCAGTGCTCCTAGATCCGAAAGAGTTTCCTTGGTCTTTTTAAGGCAGCCATAGGAATCAGGGTGGGAAGCATCTGCTACTATTATCAGGGCATCCGCAGATAGTGCTTCTTCCAGCGTTGATGAGAAAGCTTCAATGAGCACCTCCGGAAGATCCGATATAAATCCGACGGTATCCGAGAGCAGGACTTTCTGGCTGTTAGGAAGCTTCAGGGCTCTTGTTGTGGTATCAAGCGTCGCAAAGAGCTTGTCCTCTGCAAGGACCCCGGCTTTTGTCAGCGTGTTCAGTATTGTTGACTTGCCTGCATTGGTATAACCAGTCAATGCAAAGGAGAAGATTCCGTTTCTCTCCCTTTCTTTTCTCTTGGTTTCGCGTATGGCCTGCACTTCGCTTATTTCCCTGTCGAGCGACCGTATCTTCTGGTCTATGAGACGGCGCTCAAGCTCGATCTTCCTTTCTCCTTCGCCCTTTGCTCCTCTTACTCCTCCTCGCTGCTGTGATAGATTCGCTTCTCTGTTCTGCAGTCTTGGTCTGAGGTATTCAGCTTCAGCTTTTTCTATCTGCAGCCTTGCTTCCCTGGAATGGGCATTCTGGAAGAAAATGGAAAGGATGACGGCTTCTCTGTCTGAAACAGGTATACCAAACAGATTCTCAAGGTTCTTTTCCTGACGAGGGGAGAGGAATGTATTTATGACGATTTCCTCAGGTTCAAAGGCTCTGATGCATTCCAATGCATTCTCGGCTTGTCCGGAACCAATGAAAGTCGATGTATTAATTTCCTTGATTGTATATGTGACGGAAAAAACAACTTCCAGTGATAAAGTCTTCAGAAGGCTTCTGGTCTCTTCCTCTCTCAGTTCTGTAAGTCTTTCATTCTCACCTTGTTTTCTGACGTTTATAAGCAATACACCCACGGAAGTGCATTTTAGCATAAAGCCTTGATTGGTAACTATATTAAAAAAGCAGAAGCGGCCTTTCTGCGGCCGCTTCCTGCTGTATCAGAAGTCCAGGAAGAATGTGAATGATCCTACCAGCCTTGTATCTCCCCGTGCGTAATTATATGTATCGCTTGGTATGAGGTATGCAAGCTGATATCCCAGATCTATGATATCAAAGATGGAGAGAGTGAACTGTGCTCCTGTGGATGCAAGGAAATTTGAACCATAATGGTCTGTATTGAAGTAATTCCCGCAGCCGTATCCCATATCGAAGAAGAGGTTTATTCTTGGAGAGAGACCATCGACTCCCATATCCGGACCGGTGAGCCTTATATCAAAATTGTTTACGATATAGAACTCAGTTCCATAGGTATAATTGCTGTATCCTCTGACCTGCCTTCCAAGTGATCCAAGTTTCTGGACATATGTTGGGACAAGTTCGCCAGATAGCCAGTTGGCTCTGAGACGATCAATCAGTACAACAGAGAACCAGTTCATTTTCTCTGTACGATATAGATAAAGAGTCTTTGCACCCACTGCTTCAAGCGTGAACTGATAGAACTCAGCTTTTCCATCCAGTGCGGAATTGAGGCCGTAAGGAGCCCAGTCCGCCTGGAATTCAACGGAGTATCCATCATTTGTCGAGAGTGTATCCTCCATCGCATCAAGATAGAAGCTGAAGAAAAGGCTTGAACCAAGATACTGGTTGTCTCCCCTGAGATCTGGATATAGTCTGGATCCCTCTGGCCTTGTGCTGAGAAAGTCTGAAATGGAGAAGACTTCTGTCTCATCTCCCCAGGCTTGTTTCGTTCCGCCTCTTACCATGGAGTCCATCGCATCCTCATATCGTCCTGCATATCCTACAGAGAGTGTTATGAGATCTTTTCCTCCTACAGGAGATTCAAGAAAACCCTGATTGAATCTAAGTCCCCATCCGATCTGAAGTGCATCGAAGGTGAGCGGATTTGTCATCTCCCGCTTCTCATATCCGTCTTCAGGATCAATCCAGAAACGCCTTTCTACATATCCTGCACCTGCTGTAAGCTGGATTTCAGTCCGGTTTCCTTCCATCAGCTCAAGGCCAGCATAGCCAACAGTTATTTCTCCGTATGTTGGAATGAAACCTATGAGGATTTCTGGATGCTGGTCAATTGTTCCATCTATTGTCCAGCCTCCGCCGATATCAAAAGCACCGATAGTTGTCAAAGCAATAAAAAGCACGAAAAGAAGGGAAACAAACTTCTTTCTCACGATAATCCTCCCGCTAAAATTCCCTTACTCCGGTTATTATTCAGGATAATCAGAGCATAGCGCAAGATTTGCAGTGTTAATTTCGCTTAATTAATATGTTACTTCTTTTCCTCTTTTTGCCTTTGAATGGTATAGTGGACATATGGACGAGAAAACAATAAGGATAATTACCACAGGCGGGACTTTTGATAAGCATTATGATGCGGTGAAAGGTGAGCTTACATTCCGTGAGAGCCATCTGCCGAGAATACTTAATCAGTCTAGGGTCACTCTCCCGATACATCTTGATTCCCTTTTTGCTGTAGATAGCCTTGTAATGACCGAGGAGCAGAGGATAAAGATTGCTGATAATGCAATTTCATCAATAGAGGATTTTGTTGTGATAATCCATGGAACAGATACCATGGTGAAGACTGCAAAGCTTCTTGAGGACAGACTTCCTGATAATGATAGGCATGTGTATGTTTTTACCGGCGCAATGATTCCTTACGCACTTGAAGATAGTGATGCTGTATTCAATCTTGGCTGTGCAATAACTGCTGTCCAGCTTCTTACTCCAGGTGTCTACGTGACTATGGGAGGGAAGATATATAAAGCCGATGCCGTGAGGAAGAATAAGGAGAAAGGGATTTTCGAGAGTATATAGCTACATTGAGACTTAGTGTTCTGCTGCATTATTGCGTGGAATAATGCAGCCTGTCTATAAATTCTCAAAGGCAATTCTGAAGCGTCCCCTCGGTCTATAATTATGTTAGGCGATCATGCATATAAGAACCTATAGATAGAAGGATATATCGTAAGAATATCCAGTATCCCGATTCTTGATTTGTGGCAGCAATTGGTTTAGTTGAATAGGGGGAGTGCTTTCAGTATATGGCTAATCGTTTTATCCGAATATCATGATTGTTCTCCTATGAAGCATTTAATGGGGGTCATTTTCTCTATACAAACCTTTTTATCAGTGTTCCTATACCAGCTTCCAATTCTTATAAAGAGCAATTTTATGCAATAATCCAACAATTCTAGGAATTGAGAGGCGCAATTTCTGCTATTAACCTACTTCTGTATTGGAGAAATCAATATGGAAAAGTCGTATGCAAGAGTCTATCAGGAAAAAGTAGTTATTCCGACTTATGGTGTAGGAGCTCCGGATAAGAATCCAATGTTCCTTGAGAAGCGTGTTTATCAGGGATCAAGCGGAAAGGTGTATCCATATCCTGTAATCGATAAGATTCTGGATGAGAAAGAAGATGTAGAATATGAGGCGGTTTTTCTTGAGAATGAATATATCCGCATTATGATTCTGCCTTGTTTTGGCGGACGTATTCAGACTGCTTATGATAAGACAAACGGATACGATTTTGTTTATCATAATCATGTTATCAAACCCGCTCTTGTAGGGCTTTTAGGACCTTGGATCAGCGGTGGAATCGAATTCAACTGGCCTCAGCATCATCGTCCTACGACGTACATGGAAGTAAGTTATGAACTTCGGGAAAATGCTGATGGATCAGCTTCATGTCTTATTGGGGATGTTGATGATATGTATGGAACGCAGGTTACGACAGTTTTTACTGTTTATCCCGGAAAAGCGTATATTGAAATCAAAGCAAATCTTTACAATGGCACTCCGCTTCCTCAGACTTTTCTGTGGTGGGCTAATCCTGCTGTTGCTGTAAATGATGATACCCAGTCAGTCTTTCCTCCTGATGTAAATGCAGTTTTTGATCATGGAAAGAGGGATGTCTCAAGATTCCCGATTGCGACTGGCGTCTATTACAAACATGATTATGGAGAAGGTGTTGATATTTCGAGATATAAGAATATTCCAGTACCAACATCTTATATGGCATATAAATCAAATTATGATTTTGTTGGTGGATATGATTATGGCAGGAATGCCGGCATTCTTCATATAGCCGATCATCATGTTTCTCCTGGAAAGAAACAATGGACATGGGGATGCGGGGACTTCGGTAAAGCCTGGGATCGCAATCTGACAGATGCTGATGGCCCTTATATTGAATTAATGACTGGGGTTTATACGGATAATCAGCCGGATTTTACATTTTTGATGCCATATGAAGAGAAATCATTTACCCAGTATTTCATGCCATATAAAAAAGCTGGTTATGTAAAAAATGCCTGCATAAATCTTCTTTTGAATATCGAGGATGAAGCAGAAGGTGTTAAACTCGTCATTTATCCAACACACCGCATTGAAAACGCGGCTATAGTTTTATTGAAAGATGGTGTAGAGATTTTCCGTAAGGTTGAAACTCTTACAGTTGAAGAAGGATTGGAACTTCATGTAGCAACAGATTATCACGCTAAAGAGCTGACGCTTTCTGTTTTTGATAATGATGGATTATTAATCATATCAGAAGTCGGAAAAGAAAAGGAATTGGAGCCAGTTCCCTCTCCTGCAACTGCAGTAAAGAATCCTGAAGATGTTTCGACAAATGAAGAGCTGTATCTCATAGGCGAGCATATTGAACAATATAGGCATGCAACATTTGATCCGGATCCTTATTATCTTGAAGGACTGAAAAGAGATCCTGGTGATATAAGATTGAATAATGCTTATGGCCGTCTTCTTCTTAGGCGCTGCTGTTTTTCTGAAGCCGAAAAATACTTTAGAAAAGCAATAGAACGACTGACTATGCTGACACTTAATCCTTATGATAGCGAACCAATGCAGAATCTTGCACTTTCGTTGGTTTATCAGGGGAAGATAGATGAGGCTTATGATTATTTCTACAAGGCAACATGGTCAGAAAAACAGAGTGGAATAGGATGGTATAATTTAGCGTGCATAATGTCCGCAAAGCATAAATATGAGAAGGCCCTTGAATTTGTTGATAGAGCTATTTCCTGCAATACGAATAATATGAAAGCTCTAGCACTGAAGGCTTTTATTCTTTTCCGTCTTGGAAAATCTGAAGAGGCAAAAGAGTGGGCAATTAATGAAAGCAGACGCTTCCCATTCGGTCAGAATATAGCTGCATTCCTGTTCTTTGCAGGGGTAGCTGATGAAGAGAAAACCAGAAAGATTATGGGTGAACATGCTTCTAACTACCTTTCTTGTGCGGCAGATCTTTCATACTGGGGAGAGCATCAAGCTGCAATTTCCCTGTTAGCTTTAAGATCAACTCAGACTGCAATGACACTTTATTATACAGCAAGAGAGTATAGTTTAATCGGCGATAAGCAGAAAGAAGAAGAATTCCTGAAAAATGGTATGGAAGCATCGGCATATTGTGTTTTCCCAAATAGCATAGATGATTTTATTGTTCTTGATTATGTAATTGGCAGAAAACCCACAGATCCGAAAGCTTTTTATTATCTCGGGTGTCTGGAATATGATAAGAAAAGATATTCCGAGGCATATGAGTGCTGGAAGAAGAGTGTTGAACTTGACTCGTCATATCCTACAGCCTGGAGAAATCTGAGTATTGTCCTTTACAATAAAATGGATGAAAAAGAAAAGGCTCTTGCTGCTCTGGAGAAAGCATATGCACTTGATGAGTCTGATGCCAGAATCTTTCTTGAACTTGATCAGCTTCATGAGAAAACAGGATGGACAGTGGAAGACAGGCTCGGGCTTTTTGAGAAGCATATGGATATTGTGGTACTTAGAGATGATCTGTACACAATATATGTTACTCTCCTTAATTTGACTGATCAGCCTGATAAAGCTCTGCAGATGATAGAGTGCCATCATTTCCATCCCTGGGAAGGTGGAGAGGGAAAAGTCACAGGGCAATATGAGGCTTCAATCAAGCTGATTGCAATCCGCCTTCTTGGTGAAGGAAAGTGCAAAGAAGCTGTCTCCGTATTATCAAAGGCTCTTTCATATCCTGAGAATCTTGGAGAAGGAAAACTTGAGGGCGATAAGGATAATGATATTCATTTCCTTTTGGGTGTTGCATATGAGCAGATGGGAAAGCCTGATCTGGCAGCAGATGAATATAAATTGGGCATTCTTGGAAGTGATGTGCTTTCGAATCCTATGTACTATAACGATCAGCCTGCTGACATGAGTTTGTATCAGGGATTGTGTAGACAGAAGCTTGGAGATGATAAAGGGGCAAGAAAGAAGTTCTATGCATTGGTCAATTATGGTGAAACTCATGTATTTGATACTGTTGGCTACGATTACTTCGCTGTATCTCTGCCTGATCTCCAGTTGTGGAACGATGATCTGACAAGACGCAATAGGGCTCATTGCTGGTATCTCGCTGCGTTGGGAAACATGGCATTGGGAAATAATGAAAAGGCCAGAGAAGCTTTTGAGAAATCACTGAATGAACTTCCGACTTTGTTTGGAGCAATAATTCATTCGCGATATGGTTCGGCTTTGATGAAGTTTATATGAACTGTTAAGAGGGGAGATGAATCATGGTTCTCTCCCTTCTTCAGATAAGCAAGAATCAATATAGAAGTCAGCAATTTTGCTAAATTTTAGAGCAATAATTAATAATTACAACAAGAAGAACATCGAAGAGACTTTATATATCATCAAAAGGAGGATGATACCATGAAAAGGAATATTGTATTGGCTGTGGTTTGCATGCTGCTTATCAGTATGATGCCGATTATGGCAAGTGGAAACGAAGAGAATACAGCCTCTGATGGCAAGACTGTTGTCAGAATCCTTACCAGATTCAGCAATCCAGGTAACCCTCGTGAGAAATATTTCCAGGATATGGTTGCAAAATTTAATGAAGAGAACCCTGATATAGACCTTCAGGATCTCTCCATTTCGGATGAGGGATCAAGAGATACAAGATTCAAGACATCTATTGCATCCGGTGATCCTATCGAAGTTTTCAATTTCCTCGGATATGCCGCAAATCTTGATTATGTAAGAGATGGTGTTGTTACAGATATTTCTGGAGAGATGGAGGCTGATCCAGAGTGGGTAGCAGCGTATAAGGATAACCTTTTTGGGCCTGTAAGGTATGACGAATTTGGTATTTCCGGTATATATGGAATGCCTATAGATCCATATGGCGTATGCTGTTTCTATAATAAGGCTATCTTCGATGAGCTGGGTATTCCTCTCCCCGAAACATGGGAAGAAATAGAAGCTGCTACACCAGCTCTGCTTGCTGCTGGATATACTCCAATGGCATTTGGAGCAATGGAAAACTACAGAGGCGGGCATTTCTATACAGCACTTTCTATGAAAGCCTATGGCTCGGAATTCAAAGATGCTCTTATCAGCGGAGAAGAGAAGTGGAATGGAGAAAAGGCTGTTAATTTAATCTCATATATGAAGCATCTCTATGATATTGGTGTATTTGGCGAAAACAATATGGCATATAACGCTGATGGAGAGCTTTCAAGGTTGGAGAATAAGCAGGCTGCAATAATTTTCACAGGATCATGGAATCTTGCAGCAGTAAATGCTTTTAGCAATGCTGATGATTTAGTCTGCATGGGATTCCCGTATTTTGAATCTGTGCCTGAGCATAAGGATGATTGGATGGGAGGTCCAGACTGCTTCATTTCCATTTCATCAAAGCCAGGAGATCCTGATTATGAAGCAACTCTTCGTGTTCTCAAATATTTTACAAGCTATGAGTATCTGAAGGGACAGTATGAATATTGCAATGGAAGCGGAACTTATCCTGTTACATTCGATGAGACAATTCCGGCTGACAGACTTACCAATGAATTCAATTCTTACTATTCCAACGCTACAGATATGATTGGTGAGATAGAGCAATATGATGCAATGGCTTCTTTGATTGATATTGTCAGAACTAACCTTCAGACAATATTCACTGGTGCTGAGCCGCAGGCAATTGGTGATGCTATCCAGCTTGAAGTCGATACATGGCGTTCTATGAACAATTATTGATAAAACGCAGTATTTATTAGATAGGAGGGTATATCAATGGCATTGCGAATCGATAAGACAGATCGAATTAAAGCATGGTTTCTTAGCTTACCAGCATTGCTGCTTTATTCTGCAGTATTGATATACCCAATAATACAGGTTTTCAGGATGTCATTTTATTCATGGAATGGCATCCCTGCCTCTCCTATGAGGTTTGTTGGTCTTCTGAATTATAAAGCTTTTCTTTCAGATGCAAGATTCCTCATAGCTTTAAAGAATGTTGGTATATTCATTCTATCTGGATTCCTTGTTATTTTCCCAGTTTCACTTTTCATGGCGACTGTAATACAGAAGAATTCGCCACTTAAGAGAGTTTTTAAGACTTGTTATTTTATACCTCAGGTTATTAGCCGTACAGCAATAGCTCTGATGTGGTATTTTGTACTTTACCCAGATGGTGGGCCGGTTGCAAATTTGTGCGAGTTGCTTGGATTGACAAATGTGAATGTCAATTTCCTTGGCAGACCTGAAACAGCTATTTATGCAATAGTTCTTATAAATGCATGGACATATGCCGGCTATAACATGCTGATTTTCTCAGCTGGACTTACTTCGATTCCGCAGGAACTTAATGAAGCGGCTCTTATTGATGGGGCAAATGGAAGGCAGACTTTCTTCCGGATAACGCTTCCTCTGCTGCGTAACAGTTTTAATATATTTGCGCTGAACTGCATTATCGGTTCAATTACAACCTTCGAGATGGTGTTTGTAACAACAAATGGTGGACCAGGGTATGCTTCTGAAGTGTTCGGTACACTTCTTTATAAGAATGCATTTACTTATAACAATTATGGTTATTCAAATGCTGTAGGAGCATTCCTGATATTCTCCTCATTTATAATGAGTGTTCTTCTTACAAAACTTTTTGAAAAGACAAAGGACTGATCTATGAAAGCAAAATATCTTAAAAAACATGGTTTTGGATCTATTTTCTATTGGTTGATAGCAGTTCTTCTTGTTTTTCTTTTCCTGTATCCGATTTATTTTGTCGTTGTTTCCTCTTTTAAGGATAATAATGAAATATGGTATACGATGTTCAGCCTTCCAGAAGAAGTTGAATGGCTGAATTATCAGGATGCGATATTCAATGTAGGGATACTTCGTTCAGTATTGAATTCTTTTCTGCTATCCGCAGGGGCAACACTGGTGATTGTCATTGTAGGAACAATGGGAGCATATCCTATTTCCAGACATATCATAAGGGGTGCAAAGCAGCTTAAGCTTTATTATCTTATAGGTTTGATGGTCCCGGCATATGGTATGCTCATTCCTATGGTAAAGCTTTTCACTCAGCTTGGACTCCGTGATAAGTACTGGCCTATGATTCTTCTGTATGCGGGAATTAATTTCCCTATCAGCATGTACCTTATAATTGGTTATCTTGATTCTGTAAGCAGAGAGATCGATGAAGCTGCTCTTATCGATGGCTGTACTGTTCCTCAGACTTTATTCAGGGTTATTTTCCCTCTTTGCGGTCCTGGAATATCTACAGCTGGAATACTCACATTCCTGAATGTTTACAATGAGCTTGTATTCGCTAATACGCTGCTTCAGAGGAAATCAATGATGACAATTTCGGTTACCCTTCTTGGTCTTAAAGGTGAAAGATTCACAAGCTGGGGCGTTATGTTCGCGGCTATTGTTCTATCTATCTTGCCAATTCTCATTGTTTACTTACTGATGCAGGAGAAAATTGAAGCAGGCGTTACAAATGGTGCGGTTAAAGGCTGAAAGGAGGTCATATGATTAAAACAAATGGATTACAGCATATTGGAATAATAATTCCTGATTTGGGTAAAGCCGCTGATTGGTATGTTTCAACTCAGGGATATACTGTAGTTTCCGAACGTGAAGCAGATGGTAGCCATGTTCGTTTCCTGAAGGATGAACATGGAAATATGCTGGAGCTCATTGAGCGTCCGGACAATTCGGAGGAGAAGCAGAAAGCCATTGAAAATGGAGGATGGATAGATCATCTTGCATTTGCAGTTGATGATGTACAGAAAGCACATGATGAAGCCGTAAGGCTTGGAATGGATATAATTGAAGGCCCTGTTCTTGTTCCAGGATTCTGGGATAATGGTTTGGCTTATGTACTGGTAAGGTCTCCAGGTGGGGAAAAAATAGAATTCTGCAAGGTTCTTTGATAAATGGAGGTGTCTATGGAAAAGGCAGTTATCGTACCTATAAAATTCAAATGTACGGAAGAAAAGATATTTAATGATATGTTGGCTCTTGTCGAGGCACAGTATAAGGACTATGCATCATTCTTGTCTCCTTGTGTGCTCGGAGAGAAGGTTCCTGAATGTGATGGTGTCCTTATTCCTGTAATGGATAAGGATGTCTATTTTCATTATGAGGAACTGAAGGCAATAGGCAAACCTGTTCTTGTCATAACCACGCAGTTCGGGGTTTCTCTTATGTTCGACTGGGAATCAGTAAACTATCTTAAAGAAAAAGGCGTAGAAGTTTATCATCCTCATTCAGTTGAGCTTGCTGTTTCCATCTTGAAGGGGCTTACCCTTAAGCGGACAATGAAAAAGGGAAAATTCCTGATGTTCCATGATAGCCAGGGAGAAGGGCTTATTGATGAGGAATTCAAGATTTTCTACTGGTGGAATGACGAATGCCAGAAAGCTATGCATGACAGATTCGGGGTTAATATTGTACATAAGAGCTTTAAGAAGCTGGGTGCAGATGCACTGAAGATTTCTGACGAGGAAGCGATTGCAGAATTAAACAAAAGAAAATTTCCATCATCAGTATCAAGACCTCAGGCTTTAGTTTCATCAATGAAGCTTTATATGCAGATATGTAGAGAAATAGATGCAGAAGGGGATGTGATTGGTTGTGGTGTAAATTGTCTTAATGAGGCATTTTATACAGATACAACTCCTTGTCTTGCCTGGCATCTTCTTCAGCAGGAACGTGATATATCGTTTATCTGCGAGGGCGATACAGCTTCTCTTATGATGAAATTCCTTGCCGAGAATACAATTAAAGATTCGGTATTCCTGACTAATATATATCCATTCCTCAGTGGTAAGCCTGCCTTGGATCATGAGAAGCTTGATGCTTTCCCAGAGGTAGAGGATCCTGATGATCATGCGTTGATTGCACATTGTGGTTATCTTGGTTGTCTGCCGCAGAAGATGTGCGATAAGTGGATGCTGAGAGATTGTGCACTAGGGTGGCTTGTCGGTGAAAATTCAACAGCTATCGATGCTGAAATCGGAACGGGACCTATTACTATTTGTAAGTTTAGCAATAATTTTGACCGTATGATGGTGATTAGGGCAGAACTGGAAAAATATATAGGTTATCCGGGAACAGATTTCAGAAATGGCGGATTGATTAGAGTCCCTGATGGCGAACGGTTTATGGATAAGAACTATTCACATCATATTATTGTTGTGAAAGGAAAGAGATACCTTCAGCTTAAGGCTATAGCTTCGCTTTTCGGTGTAAAAGTGGAAGAGGTATGATGGTATTAAATGCGGCTCAATCCTGGGCCGCATTGCCTTTTTTCCATACCCGTTCATTTCTTAGTTCTTTTCTGTAGTTCATTGGGGTCTTCCCAGTATATTTCTTGAAGGTGTTGTTGAATGCGCTTTCATTTGAAAATCCGCATTTATAAGTTATTTCTGACAATGTCAGCTGCGTTGCGCTAAGGCAATATATAGCTCTATTGATTCTTGTTTTCATTATATAAGCATGCGGTGTCATTCCTGTTTCTTCTTTGAATGATCTGATGAAGTAGAATCGGCTGAGATTCGTTATTTTCGCAAGAGTGTCGATTTGTATTTGGGATTCTAGATTATTGTTTATATAATCATAAGCCGCTTGGAATTTCTTTCCAGTGGATTCCATGTATTCCTCAGAATCTGCAATGAAGAATTCGGTTAGTATATCAGATATATATTTGCTCACAATTGCATCATGTGGCTGGCTTCCTCTAGTGAAAGGATAAATTATCTTCATGAAATACTTTTCAATTCTTTCTGGCGGCGTTGCTGTGATGATATCTGTGTTAATATTCTTGTAAAGCTCATGCATATTGTGTCCATCAAAGTGGGCCCACAGAATTTCCCATCCTGTTGTCGTACCGTAGCTTGGATGATTATAGACATTCAATATAGCTAGCTGTCCTTCGGTCAGAGGTCGTTTTGCATTGTTTGTTATGATATAGCCATTTCCCTTTTTCACATAAATGAACAGATAGCTGTCAAGTGTCTTCTGTTTTACCGCGTACTGTCCATTGCAGAAGAAATGACCGGCACAAAGTAAATAATAGAAGAATGTATTTGTTTTGTTGTTGCCGGTATAAAAATAGATATCGGATTCGTCATATAGTATACCGCGTTCTTTAATTTTCATTTCATTATTATACCATAAAGTATTTTCAAGTTCAGAAATGGTGTGTTTCTAATCTTGATGCTTCTTCTTTATTTGCAGTATGCTCTCTGTAACGGCGATGACGGAGACGAGTAATATCGGATGCCGCCTCTGAGAGGGTATCCACTTCGGTGGGTGAGAGATACCTGGGGCTACGATATGAAAACCACTCCAGAGCTGCATGGAGGAAAGGAGACAAGTATTCCATGCCGTTCCCTGCGTTAATGGATAATGAGCGTCCCCGTAACGGGGGAAGCAAGGTGGAACCGCGGAGCCTTTGCAGCTTCGTCCTTGCATTATTGTGAGGATGAGACTGGAAAGGCTTTTTCTATAAGGAGTGGATTATGGCAGATAATGAAAAGCTATCAATGATCCGTCATTCAATGGCCCATGTTATGGCTCAGGCAGTACTTGAGCTTTTCCCTGGGACAAAGATTGCAATAGGGCCTGCGATTGAAAATGGTTTCTATTATGATTTCGACCTTCCGAGACCGCTCACCGATGCGGATCTTGAGACGATTTCCGCAAAGATGAAGGAGATTATCGCATCCGGAGTACCTTTCGAGAGAAAGGAAATCTCCCGTGATGAGGCAAAGGCCCTCTTTGCTGACCAGCCGTATAAGCTGGAGCTTATTGAGGCGATTCCAGAGGGTGAGACAATATCTCTTTATACGCAGGGAACATTCACGGATCTCTGCCGTGGACCTCACGTAAAGAGCACAAAAGAGCTTCATTCTGATGCGTTCAAGCTTCTCAATATCGCTGGTGCATACTGGCGTGGAAGCGAGAAGAATCCTATGCTCACACGTATATATGGAACGGCCTGGACCAATCCTAAGGAGCTCCGGGTTTATATGGATTATCTTGCTGATATCGAGAAGAGGGATCATAGAAAGCTTGGCAAGGAACTTGATCTTTTCTCTCTTCACGAAGAGGCAGGTCCTGGACTTGTTTACTGGCATCCTAGGGGAGCGAGAATCCGTCAGGCTATTGAGGATTTCTGGAGAGCTGAGCATTACAAGAACGGTTATGATATCGTGTATACGCCACATGTAGGTCGCAGCTGGCTGTGGGAGACATCGGGACACCTTGGCTTTTATAAGGAATCAATGTATCCGCCGATGGAGATGGATAAGTCCGATTATTACGTAAAGCCGATGAACTGCCCGTTCCATATCATGATTTATAAGAATACTAAGCATAGTTATAGGGAATTCCCGTTCCGCTGGGCTGAGCTTGGTACTGTTTATAGATATGAGAAGGCTGGTGCGCTTCATGGTCTTATGAGAGTCCGTGGCTTTACACAGGATGATGCCCATCTTTTCGTAACACCGGAACAGATGGATGATGAGATTATAGAAGTCCTCCGTTTCTCCATGTTCATGCTGCACTCATTTGGATTTGAGGATATCCATGCATATATCTCAACTCGTCCTGAGCATTCCGTAGGAGACCCGGAAAAGTGGGAGGCTGCAACAGCGGCTCTTAAGAAAGCTGTTGAGAAAGAAGGTCTTAAGTATGATATCGATGAAGGAGGCGGCGCTTTCTATGGTCCTAAGATTGACCTGAAGGTCAAGGATGCCATCGGCCGTGAATGGCAGCTGTCGACTGTTCAGTTCGATTTCAATCTTCCGGAGCGTTTCGATCTTACTTTCGTTGATAAAGACGGTACTGAGAAGAGACCTTATATGATCCACCGTGCGCTTCTTGGTTCTCTGGAGCGTTTCTTCGGAGTTCTTATTGAGCATTATGCGGGCGCTTTCCCGCCTTGGCTTTCTCCTGATCAGATTGCGATCATTCCAGTCGGGGAGTCAGCATTTGAGTACTCTAAGAACCTTGAGAAGAGGCTGAAGGCAGAGGGCTTCAGGGTAGTTACGGATCTTTCTGCTGATAGAATGAATGCAAAGATCCGCAATGCACAGAAGATGAAGACTCCTTATATGCTTATTATCGGAGATAAGGAAATGTCTGATGATCTTGTTTCCATCCGTTATCGCGGAGGTAAGCAGGTGAATGGAGTTAAGACAGCCGATTTCATCAGTGAAGTGCATAGAGTGATTGATAATAAGGAGCAGATCTGAAAAAGCGGAGAGCGCTTTGGTCTGGCTGTCTGAAGAGCTCTCCCTGTACTTTCAGAATATGTAGAAGATGCCGGCATCTCCTGCCCGGGATAGGGCAGCCTGCTGATGATGCCGGTACGCAATTGCCTATAACATGACAGAGATAGATTGAACTGATATAATCGGGGAAGCCTATCTCTTTTCTTTTGAATATGAGGTTGTTATGAATGTACCTAATAAACTGACAGTTCTCAGGCTGATAATGGTGCCTGTCTTCTTTATATCTTTTATGATTTCGCTTCTCCCGGTTCCTTCGGCTCACGTAATTTCAGCTGTAATGATGTTTGTATGCTATGCTATTGCGGAGCTTTCGGATCTCCTGGATGGAAAGATTGCAAGAAAGTACAATCTTGTAACTGATCTGGGAAAGGTTATGGATCCATTTGCCGATACTCTTTCCCATCTCACGTTCTTCGTATGCTTCATGTCTTATGGGATAATGCCTGTGTGGGCTTTCATTATCATCATGTGGCGTGAGTTCTCGATACTTTTCATGCGTATGCTGATGATGAGAGCAGGTAAGGCAATGCCTGCGAATATCTGGGGAAAGAGCAAGACCGTGCTTTATGCGATAGCCTCGATTTTCTCAATAGTCTATATTGTTGTCTCTGCATTCGTAGCAGGCGGCAGCTGGAATGGAGTATATGAGACTGTTCTTTACGTGCTCTTCTCGCTTTCCGCTCTCGCATCTCTTCTGAGTTTTATCACCTATCTTGTGTCTGTGCTGAAATCCGGTGCACTTAGTGGGATGACTAGATGACCGAAGAGGAAAGAGGACTTCCTTTCCAGGGGCTTTCTGACGAGGAAAAAGGTTCCATTGAGATAGTTGTGTCAGATGTTGATGATACGATAACGAAGAACGGGAAGCTCTATCCGAATGCGCTTCAGAGCCTATGGAAGCTCAAGAGGATGGGAAAGATGATAATCCTCCTCACCGGTGGTTCTGCAGGGTGGAGCGATGTCTATATACGGCAGTGGCCCGTTGATGCTGTTATTGCTGAAAGCGGTGCTGTGATTCTTGCGCACGGCAAGGGCGGGAATATCGTTTATAAATTCAATCCCATGATTGATCCGCTTTTCCAGAAGAAGAAGGAAAGCCTGATGAAGCTTACCGCAGGTCTTCAGCTTTCAACGGATCAGTATGCGAGAATGTATGATATTGCATATGACAAGAAAACCCTGAGTCCGCAGGAGATGAAAACACTTAAAGGCATGATTGCCGCAGCTGGCGGACGCTGGAGTGAGAGTTCCATCCATATAAATGTAAGCTTTGGATCATTCAATAAGCGTTCATCTCTTATTTTCTTTCTGGATGCTCTTTATGATATCAAAGGGGATAGGATTAAGGAGCACGGGGTTTATCTTGGTGACAGCCTAAATGATGAGGATCTTTTCGGTTTCATGCCGCTTTCTATCGGTATGCATAGCGTTGAAGATAACAGGGAAGCATTCACCAGATTGCCTAAATATATAACATCTGGATATGGCGGAGATGGCTTTTCAGAGTTTGTTAAGAGCCTGGAATGATTTAATTTCAGGCCGAGAAACAAAATAAAAAATTTTACAAAAATTTGTTCAAATTTTGTTGACAAATCATGGAACATTGATGTACTTTATTCAGGCACGCCGAGAAGGTTGCAAAAGATTTTTGAGAGTTATATCAGCGAAGGGAAGAGAAGAGAGAATAGAAGCTTGTAAGCTTCTGTCAATTCAAAACGAACTAAGGCAGAAAGGAAGAGCCGGTTCGTAGCGAGCGACGGAGAGAACTTAGGTAAACAGCCGCCGTCCTAGAGATGGCGGAATCAATGACGGAGAGTTCGATCCTGGCTCAGAACGAACGCTGGCGGCGCGTCTTAAGCATGCA
>CALXLD010000032.1 GCA_944389105.1 uncultured Spirochaetaceae bacterium
GCAGGGGATATCTCCTGGGCGGACAGGGGTGGAAAGGTTCTTTCCATCTGAATGATAAAGATATGCTGGGTCAGCTTCGGCTGATCCGGCTTTAAGGTGTATATTGCTCCTTCTGGACGCAGGAGGATTGATATAGATTCACCATTAAGGTGAGGGGAGTGGAAGTCTCCCAAAGACATTTTTATTTGAAGAGAGGTTCATCGTAGACCTATCTTCCAAAAGTTTTTCTTTTGTCCTCAGGTGTTTCGGCATCTGAGGCAAATTTTTCTATAAATAAATTTAATCTTGAATGAAGAAAAGCAATCACCCGTGATTGTATCACTTGTGATTGTTAATCATATGCCTGAAGCTTTCTTCGCCTTTAATGCTGTTCCAGATCTGAGCTAAATAATGTTTTCCTGGACTTTGTAATATCTCCTCAAAAGATTCACAGATGCTTTTTCCTTTCTTCATACATTTTAAGTTACATTGTACTCAGGAGGCTTAAGGAAAATGAGAAGAAAAATTACAGGACTAGTTGCAGTTCTTTTGATTGCTTCTATGGCTGTCTGGGCAGCTGATGTTGCAGAACTCAGGACCCAGTTTACCGATGCTCTTGCATCCGGTGATCTCAGCGGGGCTATGAAGAGTTATGACGACATGGTTTCCCAGGCCAATAAAGATTACACGAAAGCCGCAAGAAGCTACGAGAAAGCTCTTGAGGCAGGGAATATGCCTAAAGCAAGGTCTGCTTGGTATGACATGAAGAGCGTTGGCTATAATGGCATGACAAGCGATGAAACCGATCAGCTTCTTTCCCTGATAGTTGCTGAAGATGAATCAAAGAGGGCAGAGGATGCCCAGTGGCTGATGGAGAACAGCAGATATTACAATCCATCAATTTCCTTTGAATGGAATACTTCTGGTGATAACTACAGCTTCAGCTATTCATCTTCAAGATCAGTTACGCCGGGATCGGAGATTGTTCTTCCTGATAAGAATGATATCCGTGTAAACAATGCTGCATCCGGTGTGCTGGTAGGCTGGGGAGTAACTCCTGACGAAGTTACATATGAGCCTGGTGCTGCTATAACTGCTCCGTATACAGATCAGACACTGTATGCAATCTGGGAAACACAGGTTGTGTTCACGGATTCAGTAACAGGTATGGAGAACACTGTTACCGATGTCGCAAGCGGTGATACAGTAGATGTTCCTGTACTTACAGCTCCAGATGATAGCTATGTCTTTGCAGGCTGGGTAGATAAATCCACAGGTGATTACATTGCCCCGGATGAGACAACTGTAGTACTGGAAGGAAATGGTGCAGTATTTGAGGCACTTTGGAAGAATGCAGTGCTCTCGGATGCGAAGGCAAGGCATTATGATATCGCTTCGATTCCTGTCAATACTCAGGCTGATATCTCCTTTACAATAGCAAATAACGGTACTGAGGATCTCAGAAACGTAAAGATTGATGTCACAGGTGAAGATGGCCTTTCTGTCTTAAACGGCAGCGGTACTATCCGTGGTGTCGGAGCAGGAAACTCTGTGACAGTCCAGGGCGTTAAGGTAGTTGGGACTGCTGCTGGAGATTATGTGCTTCATGTAACAGCTACAGACCGCGATGGTGATGTGTGGAGTACGGATTTCACGGTCACTATAGTATAAACTACTTATAGTTTGTGTCCGAGGTTGACCCGCCCCGGACACTTTTTTTTAGAATTTCAGCTTTTTCAGCTCCTCTGCAGAATTCTCGATTGCTTCAGGAATCTCAGCTCTTCCATCAAAGGCTTTCATATCCTTGAATCCTGAGCCTGTTATGAGAACGACGATTTCAGCATCTTTTCCAAGCACTGAAACAAGATGATCCTTGTCTTTTTCAATTGAGGCATAGGCACATGCTGCAGCAGGTTCTGCAAGGATTCCTCCCAGGCGTGTAAGCACAAGCTGGCTGTCGAGGATCTCCTGATCCGTGACCGTTACTGCCCATCCTTCTGATGCCTTTACATAATCTGCTGCCATACGACCGTTTGCTGGAAGATCTACAGAAATCGAATCTGCACGTGTTGTTGCAGCTATTGCTCTGTAATCATCATTGTTTATTGCTCTTGAAATAGCATCTGAGGCGGTGGACTGACATGCAATAAGACGTGGAAGCTTGTCTATCAGCCCTGCTTTCATCAGATCCATGAATCCTTTTGCGACACCTGCAATAATGCAGCCATCTCCGACAGGGACATAGACTGCATCGGGGGCTTTCCTTCCCATCTGCTCGAAAAGCTCTATGGAAATGGATTTCTTTCCCTCTATTGTCATCGGATTGTATGCAGTGTTCCTGTTTATTCCTCCATGCATTTTTGTATATTCGATTGAGAGGGCAAAGGCATCATCATAGCTTCCTTTTACAGGAACAACATGGGCACCATACAGAACCGACTGCATCAGCTTGTTTATCGGGGCTGTAGCAGGTACGAATAGGATTATATCAAGTCCCATCGCCGCTCCTACTGCAGAGGCTGCTGCTCCTGCATTGCCAGTGGAGGCTAGGACTATCTTCTTCTCCCCAAGAGCTTTTGCCTGCAGCGCAACTTCATAGCTTGCCCTGTCCTTGAATGAACCGGATATAAGCTGGCTGTCCAGCTTGAATGAAAGATTCGGCAGGCCAAGCTTTTCCTGTATCCTCCTAGGCTTCATCAGCGGTGTTATTCCTATAGGATAGGCATCCTTGTCGTCAGAAGGGTAGGGATAGAAATCATCTGGCGTGACATGCTCCTTTGCAGCAGCAGCTTTAAGCACATCCTCTTCCAGTTCTACAATAAGGTTTCCTTTGGGAAAGTGTGAACCGTCATTTTCCCTGCTGCACTCTGGGCACTGATACATCAAGTCCTCTGTGTGGAATTCCTTTCCGCAGTCAGAGCATCTGTAATGGAATCTCATTTTATCTCCTCTAAAAGAATGCCGGCTTTCACCGGCATTGAATCAGGCGTTATCAATCATGCTGTTGAATTCTGTTATAAGCTCATCGATCCTTGGCGTCAGCTTAGGAATGGCTGACCAGTAATTCCTGTCATACCACTGCCTGTTGAGCTCTTCATAAGTCTTGCCCTGCTGCTCAACCCATGTGTAGTACTTGAGGTTGTGGATTCTCAGCCTGTCGTAATAGCCAAGTTCAAGAGCGTTGTCGATTCCCTGATGCATCAAGGCTGCTGCATGGACTTTTGCAGCTTCTGCTGCATTGAATTCACCCTGCTGCTCGGTAAGCTCCTTCAGACGTGATGTATACATGACTGAGCTATCGGTGAGAATCGTGAATACGACATCATCTTCATTCATTTCATAGTATTTCGCCATCTTTATTGCAGAGAGCATGTTGCCGATTCCGGAGATTCCGAAAAGCGAAAGGTTTGCGATATCCTCATCGCTTACTCCAATGGATGCAAGATAATCCTTGCCAGCTTCCTCATTGAACAGGCGGTAGATATCCATACAATCCTGATCATCGATGGAAAGTACCATATCGGTATTCTTTACGTTATGGATCCATGGAACATGCTTGTCTCCGATTCCTTCGATTCTATGCGCGCCGAACCCGTTTCTCAGAAGGGTAGGACACTGCAGAGCTTCGCCAGCTCCTATCTTTATGTTCGGATAGACCTTCTTCAGATGGTCTCCTGCAGCAAGTGTTCCGCCTGATCCTGTAGAGGAGGCATAGGCTCTTACGTTATCTCTCTTGATTCCAAGATTCTTGAGCACTTCAAGAATAGCTGATCCCGTTACTTCATAATGCCATAGATAGTTCTCGAACTGCTCAAACTGGTTGAAGATGACGATATGTGTTCCTCTTTCAGCATCAAGCTCGTGGCACTTATCGAAGATTTCCTTTACATTTGATTCGCAGCCTGGTGTTGCGATGATTTCCCCAGCTACTGTTTTCAGCCAGTTGAATCTTTCCTGTGACATGTCTTCAGGAAGGATTGCAATGCTGCTGCAGCCCAGAAGAGCGCTGTTGTATGCACCTCCTCTGCAGTAATTTCCGGTTGAAGGCCATACTGCCTGCTGCTCTGTTGCATCGAAGTTTCCTGTGACAAGGGCCGGAGCCAGACATGCATATGTAGCACCTACTTTATGAACTCCGCATGGGAACCATTTGCCTGCAAGCGCAAAAATACGGGCTTTTGTTCCTGTTATCGACCGTGGAATCTCGATGAAATTGACTTTGCCGAAACCGCCGCCGGATTCCTTAGGTTCATTATGCCAGTTGATTCTATACAGATTCAGCGGATTCACATCCCAGAGTCCTACATTCTTCAGCTTTTCCTTGACATCGGATGGGATGAGATCTGGATTCTTCATCTCAGCAAATGTCGGGAGCTTAATGCCTTTCTCCCTGCATCTGGCTGCATTCTTCTCGATGATTGCGTTCTTTTTCCTGAGTTTGATAAGCATATTGCCTCCTGTGTCAGAGTATAAAGGGAATTGGCAGAATGTAAAGAAATAACTGCGGATTATCTCAAAAAGACAGCAAAGTTTTTCTTAAATTGTGAATCTGCCGTTTCCAGTACGCTTCAGTTCCGGGCTCTTTGCAGCTTTCTTGAAAAGAGCATCCACCTGAGAACCCATCCTGTCGTAGCCCAGTTCAGCCTTGAAGAGCTTTGAAAGCTCCGTTTTCGTTATTATCCTGTTTTCCCTCTGGAGTATGTATCTGAGGCAGCATACAGCTTCTTCCGTTGGTATCTGGTAGGAGTATCGGACTGAGGAGTCCGGAGTTGGCCGGAATACATCCTCTTCATTCTCTGCATGGAAGACTCTTTCCTTGTCATCGTATGTGATTCTTACAGGCAGCTCGGATGCAACTCTATCGAAAACAGGGAGGATCCTGGAGCCTATTTTCTTCAGCGACATTGAGTTTATGACCCTCTTGTAAAGCAGGCTTTCAAGGATTGGTCCTTCTGCTTCTATAGTGAGCATCATGCGCTCTCTTATCTCTTCATCCATGCTTCCGGAGATTATTGCTTCGGGAGAGGCCGCTATAACGTTTAGTTCAGCTGTTCTGTAATCTTTCTTCTCTGCCATATTAGGATTTTATCGTGTTGTTTATGTATGGACAAACAAATTCAATGAAAAGAGAATAAAAACATGTTGAAGCAGAGTGTCAGGGAAATCGCACCTTTCACATGGTGCATCAGCGAGTTCGGGCTTGTTAATGCTTTTGCAGCAGCAGGAAATGAGAGGGCAGCTGTCATTGATACATGCTGCGGATATGGGAATATAAGAGAGATAGCGGAGAAAATTACCTCCAGGCCCCTTATTGTAATCCTGACGCATAAGCATCCTGATCATGCAGGAGGCATTTTCCATTTCAGGGATTGTCCTGTATATATGAATGGCCTTGATAAGGATCTTGTATTCCCCGGAATGGGTTTCGATAATGCTTTCAGGAAGATGTATCTCGATACAAGAGGTCCTTTAAGATGCCCTGATGTAATGAAGGATGTGTATTCGCTTATACCAGAGAGCGAACCTGATATGACGTTCAGCTTCACGCATGCAGAGGATGGAATGCGGATAGATCTTGGAGGAAGGGTTCTCGAAGTAATCCATACTCCAGGGCATACAGATGGGAGCATTTCGCTTCTCGATGAAGACAATCGTATTCTTTTCTCCGGAGATACCGTAAATAAAAGCATCATACTCATGAGGCAGAAGAATAACAGTCCTGTACTGATTGAGAGATTCCATAATACGCTTGAGAAGATCTGGTCACATGAAAAGGCTTTCGACCATCTTGCCATCGGCCATGATGGAGATCTCATAGATAAGGGTATCGTGCATGATTATCTTTGTCTTTCCTCAGGTCTTCTTGACGGGTCGATTACCGGCCATTATGAGGAGAAGGGGTTCAGAAAAGGAGATGTCGCAAGGCTGGGAAAAGCAGAGCTGTGGTATCAGTGTGACTGCTGAGATACAGCTCTGCTTCACCTATTAGAGATTCTTCACGAATAGCGCCCTGATGGCATTTAGAACGGCTATGACCATGACGCCTACATCAGCAAAGATCGCAAGCCACATGTTTGCGATTCCCAGTGCTCCGAGAAGCAGGCACAGGAGCTTTATCCCGATGGCGAACACTATATTCTGGTAGACTATCCTGAGGCATTTCCTGGATATTCTTATAGCTTTTGCTACCTTCAGCGGATCATCATCCATCAGGACCACATCAGCAGCTTCTATCGCTGCATCGGAGCCCATTGCCCCCATTGCAATCCCTATATCAGCACGTCCCAGAACCGGAGCATCATTTATCCCATCGCCGACAAAGGCAAGCATCGCTTTTTTAGGCTTTGTTCTGAGAAGCTCTTCTGTTTTCTCGACTTTGTCTGCAGGAAGAAGCTCGCTGTAGACTGTATCTATTCCAAGATCTGAAGCAATCTTATCTGCAACGCTCCGGGCATCACCTGTGAACATAGCCACTTTGGCAATTCCGGCTTTCTTCAGTTCTTTTATCGCTTCTGCAGAGTGCGGTTTTACAACATCGCTTATTACGATATGTCCTGCGTATTTCCCATCCAGGGCGACATGTATGATTGTTCCCGTGCTATGGCATGGAATGGGGGAGACATTGACCATGTGCATGAGCTTGTCGTTTCCGCACGCGATGCTGTGCCCGTCAATTATGGCTGTTATGCCCCCTCCGCTTATCTCCCTGATGTCCGAGACACGTTTCCTGTCTATCGGTCCGCCATATGCTTTCTGCAGGCTTTTCGCAATAGGGTGGGATGAAGCGCTCTCTGCGAGTGCGGCGTATTCAAGGATCTTCTCATCGGAGACTGTTCCGTGGTGTATTCCATTTACCTCGAACACTCCTTTTGTGAGGGTTCCCGTCTTGTCGAATACGACAATCTGGGTCTTTGAAAGCGTTTCAAGATAGTTTGAGCCTTTTACGAGAACTCCGGCATTGCTGGCGCCTCCTATACCTGCGAAGAAAGAAAGCGGTATGGATATCACAAGTGCGCAAGGGCAGCTGATGACAAGGAATGTAAGTGCTCTGTAGATCCAGTTTTCCCAGCCTGCAGCATTTCCAAGAAGAAGGCTGATAAGCGGCGGTATAACCGCAAGAAGAAGTGCCCCGAGGCAGACTGCAGGCGTATAGATCCTTGCGAATCTGGAGATGAAGTCTTCTGATTTTGATTTTCTTGAGCTCGCGTTTTCGACAAGATCCAGTATTTTTGAAACTGTCGACTCCCCGAATTCCTTTGTTGTGCGGATTTTCAGCACACCTGTCATATTTATCGATCCGGAGATTATCTCAGAGCCTTCTCCGATGCTCCTTGGCATGCTTTCTCCAGTGAGTGCGCTTGTGTTAAGCGATGATTCCCCGCTGACTACAATCCCGTCAATCGGGACCTTCTCACCTGGCTGTACGATTATCACAGTTCCGACGCTGACATCATCGGGATCGACCTTTTCAAGTTTCCCGTCCTTCTCGATATTTGCGTAATCCGGGCGGATATCCATAAGCTGGGTGATATTCTTCCTGCTCTTTCCTACTGCGTAGCTCTGGAAGAGCTCTCCGATCTGGTAGAAAAGCATTACAGCAATTGCTTCGGTGTAATCTCCGCTTCTTTCATATAGGGCAAGCGCAATTGCACCGACTGTGGCAACGGCCATCAGGAAGCATTCATCGAATACCTGGCCACGGAGTATTCCTTTTACTGCTTTCAGCAGGATATCGTAGCCGACAATAAGATAGGGCAGCATGAATAGCGCGAATCTCAATGCTCCGCTTACCTGGAACTGCGGCAGGATAACCATAAGAAGTGCTGCTATGATAATCCTGATAAGCATTATCCTCTGCTTTCTGTTCATGTTGACCTCAGATGAAGACTTCGCAGTCGCTTTCGACTCTCTTGCAGTTTCTGCGCACAGCTTCCATGACTGCGCTTCTGTCAGCTCCATCCTGGAATTCTACTGTCATTTTCTGCATCATGAAATTGACAGAGCATGCTCTTACGCCCTCTGTCTTTCCCGCTGCTGCTTCCATCTTATTTGCACAGTTTGCACAGTCGACTTCGATTGCGTAGGTCTTTTTCATTTCATCCTCCATAACAATTAAACAAATGCTTAATTGTTGATTTGATAATATCCCTTCACCTTCGTGCTGTCAACACAAAAGCGAGGGATCTGGATAAATAGAAGAAAGCATACGATGCATGTAAAGAAGAGAGTATGCCTGCTTCTGCAGAGTTGGCAATATCGGGGAGAGAAGCTATATTTCTTGCTATGACCAATGATAGTTATCCAGCGCTTCCGCATGACCACGGGCAGCCTTTTGAGAAAGAAATGCATTCTATGCCTTCATCAGAGAGCTTCAGGACTCTTGCTGATATCTACAAGGAGCTGGGAGATGAGAGCCGACTGAGGATATTCTGGCTTCTCTGCCACTGCGAGGAGTGCGTAATAAACATCTCATCTATGGTGCAGATGTCATCTCCGGCAGTCTCGCATCACCTGAGGCAGCTCAGGAGCGGCGGTCTGATCGAGAGTACAAGAAGAGGGAAGGAAGTCTATTACAAGGCAGCAGATACAGATAAGACCAGGCTGCTTCATTCGATGATAGAAAGCATGATGGAAATAGCCTGCCCATGGGGCGAGCATTAAGGCTGCTGCTGCACAGTCTCAGCCTTTTTTACACGATGAAAACAGAAAACCTGACCAATATTCATATTTAAGTAGCTTCCTGGTATTTCTTCCTTTCCGATTTTACCTAGATTTAACATAGAAAAGCTTATCACTTAATCCTCATTCATTATTATGCACTCGTAAACGAATAAGGGCCTTAGCCCATAGGAGTCTTAAATGAAGAAGATTATTATGATCATGCTTGTTGCAGCACTTGCAATGACTGCAGTATTCGCTAGTGGCGCATCAGAGGAGAGCGCAACAGTTTCAACAGATGGCTCAACATCGATGGAGCAGGTTATCCTCTCTCTTGCTGAGCAGTATATGGCTGACAACCCTGGCGTGAACGTAACATATAACCCAACTGGAAGCGGAACAGGTATCACAGCAGCTCTTGAGGGCAGATGCGATATCGGACTTTCTTCCCGTGCTCTTAAGGATGATGAGATTGCAGGTGGTCTTACACAGACAATCGTCGCACTTGATGGAATTGCTATCATCGTAAATGCAGACAACCCTGTAAGCGATCTCTCAATTGACCAGATCTACGGCCTCTTCACAGGCGAGATCACAAACTGGAGTGAAGTTGGCGGTTCAGATGCACCAGTTGTTCCAGTTGGACGTGAAGCTGGTTCAGGAACAAGAGATGGTTTTGAGTCAATCACAGGAACTGAGGATATCTGCAAGTACAGCCAGGAGCTTACATCAACTGGTGCTGTAATTACAGCAGTTTCACAGAACCCAGGTGCAATCGGATATGCATCCCTTGCAAGCAACCTTGAGTCAGTAAAGACACTTACAGTTGAGGGTGTAGCTCCATCTGAGGCAACAGTACAGAGCGGTGAGTATCTTATCCAGAGACCATTCGTATTCGCAACCAGCTCAAGCACTCCGCTTTCAGCAGCAGCTCAGGCATTCTTCGACTACTGCACAAGCGCAGATGCAGCTTCCATCATCGCAGGAGCTGGTGCTGTTCCAGTAGTACAGTAATAGACAGAGGTTTCAGGAAATGAAACTAAGTGAATTCATCACCGCAAAGGGATACAAAAGCAATCCCCGTAGGCTGATGGAGGATCTGATCCACTTGATATTCCTGGTCCTCGGACTTGTAGCGGTCGGCTCAGTACTGGTTATCACGATTTACCTTGTGGTTTCCGGTCTGCCGGCCATCTTCAAGATTGGCCCAATCGAATTCCTTTTCGGAACACGTTGGGCCTCGACGGCTTCGGAACCGGCTTTCGGTATCCTTCCATTCATCCTGACATCAATCTATGGTACTGCAGGTGCTATAATCATAGGTGTCCCAATTGGATTCTTCGCTGCTGTATTTCTTGCTAAAATGGCACCTAAGAGAGTTAGGGAGGTCATGGAACTCTGCATTGGAGTCCTGGCAGGTATCCCTTCTGTTGTTTATGGTCTTGTAGGTATGACCATCCTTGTTCCCGGAATAAGAGTCCTGTTCGGCGTTCCTGATGGTGCAACGCTTTTTGCCGCAATCATAGTTCTTGCTGTAATGATCCTGCCATCTGTCATCAATGTGTCGCTTACAGCGATCCAGGCTGTTCCAAGAGAATATGAAGAAGCTTCGCTTGCGCTTGGGGCAACAGCGGTAGAGACATACTTCCGTGTGACAGTACCTGCTGCTAAAAGCGGTATCTTCACAGCTATAGTTCTCGGTATCGGAAGGGCAATCGGTGAAGCCATGGCAATCATGATGGTTGCGGGGAATGTAGCGAATATGCCATCTCTTTTCAGCTCTGTAAGGTTCCTTACGACAGCTGTAGCTTCTGAAATGTCTTATTCATCAGGATTGCAGAGGGAGGCGCTTTTCTCAATCGCGCTTGTGCTCTTCCTTTTCATAATGATCATCAACGCAATCCTCAATATGCTTAAGACAGGGGGAGAGAAGAAATGATAGAGAAAATTTCTGGAAAGAGACTTCTATGGTGCTCTGTTCTCAAGGGACTATGCATCGCTTCCCTTGTAATTGTCACCGCTCTTACCGCTTTCATGCTCATCTACGTTCTTTTCCGTGGACTTCCGCATATAACATCGCAGCTTCTTTTCACGAGCCCAAGTATGCTCCGCCATACTATCGGAATCCTTCCGGATATCCTCAATACGCTCTACATCGTGATAACAACTCTTCTCATAGTTCTTCCTATAGGAGTCGGAGCCGCGATTTACCTTAATGAATATGCGACGAATAAGAAAGTCGTTGAGCTTATAGAGTTTGCTGCTGAAACTCTTTCAGGCATTCCTTCCATTATCTATGGTCTTGTAGGTATGCTTGTCTTTGTTCAGTTCTGCTCGCTTGGCACATCGCTCATGGCCGGTGCGCTTACACTGGTAATCATGAATCTTCCGACAATCATGAGAACAACGCAGGAAAGTCTGAAGACAGTACCTGAGAGCTATAGGGAAGGGGCTTTTGCTCTTGGTGCTGGAAAGTGGAGAGTTATCAGGACGGTAGTTCTTCCGACATGTATCAATGGAATAATAACAGGATGTATCCTCTCAATCGGAAGAATTCTCAGCGAATCGGCTGCACTCTTGTTTACAGCGGGTTTTGCTCACAACGTGAATGGATTCTTCAAGGGAATGGGCAGCGCAGGTGCGACCCTTACTGTTGCGCTTTATGTCTATGCCAGCGAGAGAGGTGAATTCGATATAGCATTCGCCATCGCGGCAATACTTATGATTCTTACGGTTATCATCAACTTGATCACAACATATCTTGGCAAGCTGATGAAGAGGAGAAACGGCCAGTGACAATTATAGAGACAAAGAACCTGGATCTCTGGTATGGGAACATGCAGGCTCTCAAGAAGATAAATCTCAGTATGGAGGAGAAGAGCATTACAGCTCTGATCGGGCCATCCGGATGCGGAAAATCCACATTCCTCAGAACTCTGAACAGAATGAATGATCTTGTTCCTGGAATCCGCATCGAGGGGGAGGTCATATATAATGGAGAGAATATCTTCTCTCCGAAGGTTGATGTTAATGGATTAAGGTATGAAGTCGGAATGGTATTCCAGAAACCTAATCCGTTCATGATGAGCATTTATGACAATATTGCCTACGGTCCTCGTACCCATGGCATCAGAAGCAAGGTGAAGCTTGATGAGATAGTTGAGAAGGCCCTCGTTGATGCGGCACTTTTCGATGAGGTCAAGGACCGTCTGAAAAAAAGTGCTCTCGGTCTTTCCGGAGGCCAGCAGCAGAGACTGTGCATAGCACGTGCTCTTGCAGTCCAGCCTAAAGTCCTTCTGATGGATGAGCCTACATCCGCGCTCGATCCTATCTCGACAGCAAAGGTTGAGGAGCTTGCAATGAGCCTTTGTGACAGATACACGATAATCATCGTTACGCACAATATGCAGCAGGCACTCAGAATAGCAAATAAGACAGCTTTCTTCCTCCTTGGAGAAGTTGTAGAATATGACGATACGGAAAAGATCTTTTCCAACCCGTCTGATTCCAGGACAGAGGATTACGTTACAGGAAGGTTTGGTTGATATGAGAACAAGATTCGACAGCGAGCTTGAGACACTGTATGTCAGCATGATAAAGATGGGTTCTCTGACTGAGGACACTCTTACGGTTCTGCAGGAAGCGCTTTCCGGCAAGGGAAGGGAGAGACTTAAGGGAATTGCGGATATCTCCCATACAATTGATGAGAAGGACAGGGAGATAGAGGCGCTTTGTCTTCGTCTTCTCCTCAGAAGACAGCCAGTTGCTAAGGATCTCAGGACGATATCATCGGCTATGAAGATGATTTATGATATTGAGAGAATCGGCGACAATGCTGTTGATATTGCGGAAATCATCCCATTCATCTCCTCTGATGATATAACCGTAAAAGTCGGGCTGGACAGGATGATAGAGACTGTAATTGATATGGTTACAGGCGCAATCGATGCATTTGTCCATTCAGATGCCGCAAAAGCCTCCTCCGTAATCGCTGCAGATGACAAGGCTGACAAGGCATTTGATGAAGCCAAGCAGATGGTAACAGAGATGATTAAGCAGGGGGATAAGGATGCACAGGAAGCTCCGGACCTTCTCATGATTGCCAAGTATCTTGAGAGAATGGGAGACCATGCAGCTTCTCTTGCACGCTGGGTCCTCAACTCGCTTGATGCTTCTGGAGACTGGATCAATAACCCAGTAAAGGTAGAATAGGATGATTTACCTTGTAGAGGATGATCCCTCGATAAGGAAGCTCGTAAGCTATGCTCTCAAGGGAGCTGGCTACGATGTAGAGTCATTTGAGTCCGGTGAGGAGATGACTTCAAAGGCAGGGAAGGCAAAGCCTGAGCTATATCTGCTTGACATAATGCTTCCTGGAATGTCCGGGCTTGAAATCCTCAGCGAGATAAGAAATGACCCATCGCTGAGGGATATCCCTGTCATAATGCTCACTGCAAAAGGCACTGAGTATGACAAGGTTCTTGGACTTGACAGCGGGGCTGATGATTATATTGCGAAGCCTTTCGGGATGATGGAGCTCCTTTCAAGGATCAAGGCAGTCCTCAGACGCTCGGAGAGGCAGAAGCAGAAGGATGATATCACATGGGGAGGAATAAGCATTTCCTCCACATCCCACACTGTCAGGGTAAATGGCGTGAAGGCTGAACTCACTCTGAAGGAATTCAATCTTCTCTTCTATCTGATGGAGAATGAAGGAATCGTTCTTGATAGAGACAGCATACTCAACACTGTCTGGGGTTATTCCTTCGATGGCGAGAACAGGACTGTAGATGTCCATATCCGCCATTTAAGGGAGAAGCTTGGTGATGAGGGACAGAGGATAGAGACCGTCAAGGGTGTCGGATACAGATTCAGAGGGCATGATGAATAAGAAGATTTTCAAAGCAGTATTTTTATCGATTCTTCTCACTCTTGTGCTTGTGCTAGGAGTATCGATATCGGTTTTCTACACTACATACGAAAATAGGATAGAGTCAGATCTGTCTGCAGAGCTGCGTTTCCTTGTCGCTATTGCAGATAATGAGGAGGCGGATATCTCTTCGCTCTCGATTCCCGGCCACAGGGTGACGCTTATCTCATCGGATGGCACGGTCCTATATGAAAGCGATGCTGAAGCAGAGGAGATGGAGAATCATCTTGAGAGACCGGAGGTTCAGGGAGCCCTTATCTACGGATTCGGCGCAGATACAAGGAAGAGCCATACTCTTCTTGAGAACCTGCATTATGCAGCTGTCCGCCTTGATGATGGACGCATTCTCCGTCTAGCCGTTCCTGCCGATACTCTCCTGTCTTTCATCGCAGAGATGCTTCTTCCTATGGCAGCAATCCTCCTGATACTTCTTGTCTTCTTTGCGTGGTTCTCGATGAAAGCTGCGAAAAGGATTACGGATCCTATCAACTCAATCGATCTTGAGCACCCGGAGAACAGCGAGGAATATGAAGAGCTTTCACCGCTTCTATACAGGATCGCAAAGCAGCAGGCTACTATCAAGGATCAGATAGAGAGCGCAGAGAGAAGAAGCCATGAGTTCTCTATCATTACTGATAATATGTCTGAAGGACTTGCCGTGATAGATAAGGAAATGAGGCTTCTTTCGGTCAATAGGGCGGCTTTCAGGCTCTTTGATGCTGAGGAGGTCCATCCTGGCGATTCCATCCTTTCGATAAACCGTTCGGACTCCTTCTCATCCATAGTTTCGGAAGCACTTTCAGGAAAGAGGGCAGAGACTATCATAGATAATAAGACAAGGACTCTTCAGGTAATCGGATCTCCGGTATTCGAGGATGCCGATGTTTCAGGTGCAGTGATCATCATCATGGATATCACAGAGAAGTCTGAAAGGGAGAGGCTTAGAAGGGAGTTCACGGCGAATGTGAGCCATGAGCTGAAGACTCCGCTTACATCTATCTCCGGGTTTGCAGAGCTGCTAAAGAACGGCGGTATTCCGGAAGAGAATGTAAAGGATTTCGGCAAGGAGATCTACGAGGAAAGCCAGCGTCTGATAGCGCTTGTCCACGATATCATAAGGCTTTCAAAGCTTGATGAGGGTGATGGTGAGGAAACAATGGCAAGGATTTCCGTTTCCGAAATTGCGTCCGATGCTGTTTCGAGGCTCAGGAAGAGAGCTGAGAGCTTCGGTGTACAGCTTGAGCTCAAAGCTGAAGATCCAGGATTCATCAATGGCTCAGAGCTTCTTCTCGATGAGATGATTACGAATCTTGCCGACAATGCCATCAAGTACAATACAAAAGGCGGAAGAGCAACTGTCAGCGTTACTCGTTCTGATACGGAGGTGATCCTCACTGTAAAGGATACTGGTATCGGAATTCCTGATGAGGATAAGGACAGGGTGTTTGAGCGCTTCTACAGAGTCGATAAATCAAGGTCCAGGGCTTCCGGCGGCACTGGTCTTGGCCTGTCGATTGTCCGCCATGGTGCTCTGATGCTCCATGGTTCTATTTCCCTGAAATCCAGAATAGGGGAAGGTACGGAAATCACTATCCGTTTCCCGGCTTTCTGATTGCCTGGCTGATATCTGGATGGAACGGGGTTCTGCGGAATCCCGTTTCTTTTCTGTCTCTGAAAGCCCTGATAATGAATAATAACTCGGCATAAAGCGCCTGTATTTTCCAATTAGTGAATATTAACTAAGGCTTTTTCCTTCGCTTCATCGTACAATCATGGGCAGATTTCAATACGAAAGAGGGGTTTTATGAAATTCAAGGCCACTGAACCATGGCGTTTCCTTGATGAATTCCGGGGAAAGGAGTTCGAAGGGAAATGGCCGAATATCAAAAAAATGTTCCATATCTCATGCCTGAGATATCCTGATAATCTCTGTTTCCATGTGTTCTCTCCGAAAGAGGAGAAGTTCACATACAGGGAAGCCGAGAAGAAGATAAAGGAAGTCTCATACTTCCTTCTGTCGGAAGGCGTGAAGAAAGGGGATAAGATTGCAGTCTCTGGAAAGAACAGCCCGGAGTGGGCGATTGCATATCTTGGGATAATCTATGCTGGAGCTATCGTCGTTCCTCTTGATTATGCACTCAAAGATCAGGAGATGAATTATCTGATGGCTTTCGGAGGAGTATCCAGGCTGTTCATTGACAAGGAAAGGATCGGAAAAATCGATCAGGATGGCAGCGTCGGTCTTAAAGCCATCTATTCACTGGAACCTTCAGAGGACAATGTCTTTGTCCTTGATATGAACGGACCGGAGGCTGAGGGAGAGGAGGCAGATGTTAAGGAAACTGCTGCCATTCTCTTTACGTCGGGTACCACAGGAACTCCTAAGGGTGTAATGCTTTCCCACGAGAACCTTGTCTCCGACTGCTATCTTGCCCAGGGGAATATGAATATCTACCCGACAGATGTCTTCTATGCAATTCTGCCGATACATCATGCATACACAATGCTCGCAGTTTTCTTTGAATCCTTTTCTGTCGGAGCTGCGACGGTGTTCGGCAAGAAGCTTGTCGTATCGCAGATACTCAAGGAGCTGAAGGAAGGCCATGTTACGATGTTCCTTGCTGTTCCTATGCTTTTCAACAAGATGATTGCTGCTCTCATGGCAGGAGTGAGAAAGAAAGGTGCTGCTGTCTATGGTCTTATAAGAGCAATGATGGGTTTCTCTGGATTTGTGAAGAAGGTCTTCGGCATAAACATCGGAAAGAAGATGTTCGGCTTCCTTCTTAGAAACCTTTCCCTTGAGGAGAACAGAATCTGCATCTGCGGCGGCGGTCCTCTTCCTGCTTCAACTTTCAAGATGTTCAATGAGCTGGGTATAGATTTCGTTCAGGGCTACGGTCTTACTGAAACATCTCCTATTACCCACCTCAATCCGACAGAGGCTTATATAGAGACATCAGTAGGGCGGAAGATTCCTGGATGCGAGGTTAAGATCGTGGATCCGGATAGCGAAGGCAATGGAACGATATATATCAAAGGTTCCATGGTCATGCAGGGTTATTACAATAACAAGGAAGCTACGGAGGAAGTTCTTTCCTCTGATGGCTGGCTCAATACAGGTGATGTAGGGCATCAGGATTCAGATGGATATCTGTATCTTACAGGAAGGGCAAAAAGCGTTATTGTCACAGAAGGCGGAAAGAATGTGTTCCCTGAGGAGATTGAGGATCACTTCCAGCTTTACGATGATATAGAGCAGGTCTGTGTCATTGGCTATCTGATTGATAAAGCGATGAAGAGTGAGGGAATCAGGGTCATAATCTATCCATCTAAGAAATACTCAGACTCTGTCGGCGGAGATAAATCAATCATAGAGAAGCATATGAATGAGATCGTCTCCGAGGTCAATAAAGAGCTTCAGAGCTATAAGAAGATCACGAAGATTACTGTCACAGACACCCCGATGCCTATGACAAGTACCAAGAAGATAAAGCGGTTCGAAGTAAGAGCAATGTATGATTAATGCCAGCTTGTCAGAAATCGTTCTAGCTATGTAAATTCTGTATGCAGGTAGTGTATAAGCGGATTATATGCTACCTGTTTTTTCTTTATAGAAAGAAGTTATATCTGAGGCAAGAAAATGGAGAAAATAAAACCCTTCTCCTTTGAACTGCAATGCTTTCTGCCAGTTTCATCCTTTCCAGATACTTGAATAAATCCATTCCTACGGATTTGGTGAAAGTAGAGTATTTGCAGAACTTGATCTTCCTTTTGCTAAGTAGAAGAGGATTAGTCTTTTATTGCACTATCTTCATGTTATTAACATATTTTCTACATACAATCTTCATTTGCGTAAAAATGTTTAGCTTAGAGAGAATAAAAATACAACGTATAGTTAACCGTTTTAGTATACGTAAAAAGGAGGAAAAATGAAAACTTTGCTTTCATTTCTACTGGTTTTCCTGACAATTGCTTCATCTGTGTTTGGGGCAGGAGTACCTGTTGTTCAGACTGAATATGGACCAGTGCAGGGCATATATCCGGATGCTGCGCTTCCTGATGTTGTCGAGTACAGGGGCATTCCCTATGCGGCACCACCAGTAGGTGATCTTAGATGGAAGGCTCCTGTAGATCCTGAGCCATGGACCGATGTTCGTGTATGTGACGAATATGCTCCTATACCAATGCAGGTTCTTGGCGGCGCAACTGCAGCTCCGTATGATCAGGATTTCTATTTTGATGGAATTCCAGAAATGTCTGAGGACTGTCTTTACCTTAATGTTGTGACAACTGAGACAAACTTAGAGGAAGGTGGAAAGCCTGTATTTGTATGGTTCCATGGGGGTGGTCTCAATAGTTGTTATACATTTGAACCGGAAGCTAATGGTGCAGAGATGGCAAACCGTGGAATAGTTGTTGTTTCTGTTGAACAGCGCCTAGGTCCTTTTGGATATCTTTCTCTTCCGCAGCTTACCGAGGAGCAGGGGCAGAGTGGAAATTATGGTCTTATGGACCAGATAAAGGCAATGGAATGGATTCGGGACAATATTGCACAGTTTGGTGGAGATCCTGAGAATATTACTGCAGGCGGACAATCGGGTGGAACTACAAAATCAATGGCTATGCTGATTTCCCCGGAAATGGATGTTGATGTTGATCGTCTTATTCTGCAGAGTGGACTCAAGTTCAGGCAATCTTATCCATCAAATGCCGAGGCAGAAGCTCAGGGTACACAGTATCTAGAAGATCTTGGTATTGATCCACTTATTTCTCTTGAAGAGCTAAGGTCAATACCAGCTGAAGATTTAATAGACAATACAAGTTCTGCTTATCCTCAGGCTATGAATCAGGATGGCAAATATGTTGTTTATGCTGACAATTTCGATGCTATTATGGCTGGAGAATTTGATAATGTTCAGATACTTTCCGGAACTAATCTTGGTGAAGGCTCTTATCCTGTGAGCCCAACGGCTGAATCTTTTTATACGGGTTTCAAAGCAGAAATAGGAGAAGAACTTTATAATGCCTATGATTTTGAAAACCTTATAAAGGTCTCTGATGTTTCTGCACAGACAACGGCCAGGCAGCTCGGTACATATGGCCTAGGTTCAAATGTTTCAAGAAATCTTATGGTAAACCGTTTATATGGTGCTTTTATTTCAGAAAGAACAGAAGGTGAAACTAAGAACTATACTTATCTATTCTCTCATTTTACACCAGAAAGCGTTTCTGATATCGGAACATCACGTTCTGCCGCTGAACAGTGGGCGTGGCATTCGTCAGAGATGTGGTATACATTTGATTCTCTGAAACCTGGTCTTCCTTCTGTCAGGGAGTGGGCTGATTATGATTACCAGCTCGCAGACATAATGTGTGATGCATGGGTAAGCTTCATTAAAACCGGAGATCCGAATAATGAAACACTTCCAGTTGAATGGCCTGTTGCAGACGGTAGTATGGGGTATATTGATTTCGGAAATGGTGTTTCAGCACATTCCGGTGAATTTACATCACTTGAGAAATTAATGGCTGATTATACTATCAGGGAATTTGTACCACAAGTTAACTGATTTATGATGATAATCCCCTCACATATGCATACTGTGAGGGGTGCTACTGCCTCATCCTTCTGGAGTGAAAGTAAAGTCCCAGAAGCAATACTTGCAAAGAATGCGTTTAGTACTTATCTTCAATACTATGGAATTGAGGAGTTATCAGAGGGCATTCCTGCGCTCAAAGGCGCAGACACTTGACCCTGTCGTGTATGTTGGCAAGGATGGACTTTCAGATGGAGTTATTGCTGCACTGGATGCAGCTTTGACATCCCATGAGCTTGTGAAAGTCAGATTTACAGGAAACAAGGATGGGGTCAGGGAAATCTCTGCTTCTCTAGAAAGTGCAACATCATCAACTCTTGTTGCTATTACCGGTTTTACAGCTGTATTCTTCAGACAGGATCCGGATTCTCCGGAGAGAATCTATAGAATCTGATTTTTTCATCAGAGATTGGAATATTGTCGTTCGGAAAGCTTGGAGTTCTGGGGTGCAGAGACTCCAAGTTTCATTGTAATACTATGATAATTATATAGATTGTTGCCTTTTTCCTATAATTTTGTTAATATAATAACATAAGGCATTTCTCCCACAGCTGTGGGGTGGTGTCAGGAGGGGTAGCGGCCTGGACCGGGGAGGCGCCTCGGATGAGCCGTCCTGAAATCAATATGAAAAAGGAAATTATCTACATTAGAGCAGTTACGCTGATCTGCTTCTTGTTCGGTGTGCTCGGTATTGCCGCTGCACTTATCACAGGATCATCATCGATGATGTTCGATGGTATGTATTCGCTGGTACAGTCAGTATTCATCCTTCTTTCTGGGTTCGTTGTCAGGCTGATAGGACGAAAGGATGATGAATATTACCAGTTCGGATATGGGGCTTTTGAACCATTCTACATTGTTCTGAGGACTATTGTCCTTCTGACCATGAATTCAATTCTGGCACGTGGTGCTGTTGTTGCCCTCCTTTCTGGGGGAAGGCGGGTAGAAGCAACTGTTGCACTGGCTTTCACAGCTATTTCGATTGTCGGATGCCTTATTGTTTATGTGTTTCTGCGGCATCAGGCTAAGGTACTTCATTCTCCGCTGCTGAAGGCAGAGTCAAGAAGCTGGCTTAACGATACGCTGATAAGTGTTTCTGTCCTGATCTCATTTGCAGTAATGGCAGTGCTTGATCATTATGGGCGCTCTGATATTGCTGCGATGATTGATCCTATCATAACGATAATGTTTGCTCTCTCGCTGCTGCCTGCTCTTCTGAAGCAGCTCATTTCCGGCGTCAAGGACCTGCTTGATGCAGCACCTCCGAAGGAGGTCCAGGAGAGGCTTGATGAAGTGGTTTCATCTTATGCTGACCGTTATGGCTTCAAGGATTATGAAATATACTCTTCAAAACATGGCCGTACTGTTTCGGCTATGATACATATAATACTGCGCGAGGATCTTTCAGTGAGAACTATCGACGGAATCAGGAAGGCAATGCTGAAGGATATAATATCTGCATGGCAGTGGAGCGATACAGATATCGTATTCACAGTCGATCCAAGCTGGATAGAGTACTCGGTTCCCGTTGCAGGAGAGGAGATGTTCGGATGAAGATGGAGATTCCTGAGATACTTGAGAAGCAGGAGGAGAGCCTCCGTTTTACCAGCGTGTCCTTCAGCCTGCTTCATAAAATAGGGGAGACGCTTATTGAGGAAGCTGGAAAAAGAGGCGGAAGCGTCTATGTGATGATCCGTGTTGCAGGAGATATTGTTTATGCTGCTGCTATGGATGGTACCTCAGGAAACAATATCCAGTGGGCAAGGCGCAAGGCGAATACTGCTGAGCTTGCTGGAAGAAGCTCCATGCGCGATGGAATGATCAACAGGGCAAAAGGAAGACCTCTTGCTGAAAGAGGTCTGTCCTCCCTAGATTACACGGAGGAAGGTGGTTCGTTCCCTATAATCCTTGATACAGGTGTTGTTATAGGTTCAATAACTGTTTCGGGCATGAAGAGCGAAGAGGATCATCAGCTCATTGCCGATGTGCTTAGCTCGTTCCTGGGCAAAACAGTTCCATCGGTTCTCTGAATCAGATTCTGTTTTTCCGTGCTGCAGTCATGCCTCTCTCAGAGAGGTTCTGTGGTAATTAAAATTGTTCTGTTCTGCTTCATTTTGAATGAGTTTCCTGTATCAGATATTATATAACAAAGAAAAATGTAGAAATATTTTGCCCATTGTCTGATTTTCTGTTAAATTAAGTGCTGAATTCATTTCCAGGAGCAATCCTGGAGAGAGGATAGAAGCATGTATACACCATTCTTGTTTAGCACCTCTGAGACGGCTTTTCGTTACGTCCTCTTGCATAAGAAAGAGACAGAAGCATTTCCCATGCATTGGCATGATGAAATAGAGCTCATTTTCGTCAGGAATGGCGAACTCAGGATCTTCATCAATGGAGAGCCCTTTGATATATCTGCAGGAAATGCTGCAATCATAAATTCCGGGGATTGCCATTATACAGTACCTTCGGATGCTGAATGCATAACCATTATTTTTTCTTTATCCATTCTTTCCGGAACCAGTGACAGCGAGAGAATAATCTCAGAGCTGAAAACCAGGCTTGGAAGAAATTCCAAGACCACGCTTGAGTGGAAAGAAGAGGACAGAGAGGCGCTCCATGCGCTTCTTGAGGAGCTTGAAGGAATTGATCGCAGTTCGTTTGCATATGAGCTTCTTGTCCGCTCTGCCATTTTCCGTATTTCAGCTCTTATAGGTGATGAGAATCATAATCCGCTCTCTGATGCTGGTGCCCGTTCTGAGTGCTCAAAAGCCAGGGAAAGAATTGCTAATGTCTTTAAGTATATAGAACAGCATTATATGGAGCCTATATCGCTTCCATCTGCTGCAGAGGCTTCCGGATATGTGCCGACTTATTTTTCCAGGGTTTTCAAGACATGTACTGGCATGACATTCTATGATTACCTTACGGTTTACAGAATCAGGAAAGCCGAGATACAGCTTGTAAATACGAATGACAGTGTTTCAAGTATTGCCTCAGCTTCTGGCTTCAGCAGCGTTAAGACATTTGACAGGGTTTTCAAGGAGCAGATTGGAACTTCCCCGCTTAAATTCCGCAAACAGCATCAGAAGCAGCAGGCGGAAAAGCGTAGAAAGTAGAGTTTTCTTTTCCTCCGGCATTACTTATCTTCTAGGTAAGGAGTTTTAGATGCTAGAACTTAAGAATATATGCTGGAGCACTCCAGATGGCAGACGCGTCATAAACGATGTGTCCCTGTCCATCCCGGACAGGGGGCTGACTGTTATAACCGGGCCAAATGGCGGTGGAAAAACGACACTTGCAAAGATCATTGCAGGTATAGAAACCCCAGAAAGCGGAAGGATATTCTTCTCTGGGGAGGATATAACGGATCTTGATGTGACGAGCCGGGCAAGAATCGGCATCAGCTATGCCTTTCAGCAGCCAGTCAGATTCAAAGGAATAACTGTACGTGATCTGCTTGAGATTGCAGCAGATGACAAGCTTGGGGAGAAAGAACTCTGCTCCCTTCTCTCGAAAGTAGGGCTCTGTGCCCGGGATTATGAGGAGAGGGAGATAAATTCCTCCCTTTCCGGCGGTGAGATAAAAAGAGTCGAGATTGCTTCTGTTCTCGCCAGAAACGCTAAGCTCACTATCTTCGATGAGCCAGAGGCTGGAATAGATCTCTGGTCTTTCTCCGGTCTTATCGATGCATTCCAGGAGATAAAGAAATCCGATAGGGCAGAGATCATAATCTCCCATCAGGAGAGAATCCTTGGCGTTGCCGATAGGATTATCATAATTGAAAACGGAACTATAAGCAGGGAGGGAAGGCGTGAGGATATTCTTCCTCAGCTTGTTGCTTCATCCCGCTGTCCTGCCTGTCCTTCTCCGACACTGAGGGGATAATCATGAAAAGCACTACTGAAGAAATACTTAAGATCGTATCTGATTGGAAGGATTCATTCTGCGGGGCTTATTCCATCAGGGAAGATGGAAAAAGCATAGAGAGAATGAGCACCGAGCATATACATATAACACCTAAGGAGGATAAGCCAGGTCTTGATATCCTGATTGATGATGGAACAAGGGGAGAGAGGCTGGCAATTCCTGCCTGCGTTACTCATGGCGATATAGATGATCTTGTCTATAATGATTTCTATATAGGCTCTGACTGTGATGTGACGATAATTGCAGGCTGTGGTGTTCATACGGATAACGGTGAGCCTGCCCGCCATAACGGAATACACCGTTTCTTCATAAAGGACCGGTCCAGGGTAAAGTATCTTGAAAAGCATGTGGGGCTTGGTAAAGGAAGCGGCGAGAAATCGATAGATCCAGTTACAGAGGTGTTTCTTGGAGAAAACAGTGTCATGGAGATGGATACTTCGCAGATAGGAGGAGTGACACGATCTAAGAGGATTACATCAGGAACAGTCGGCAAGGAAAGCAGCTTCATAATCCATGAAAGGCTTCTTACTGAAAAGGATCAGGTTGCTGTGACCGAGTTCGATGTGGATATGCAGGGTGATGGCAGTTCTGTTGACCTTGTTTCAAGATCGGTGGCAAAAGATGATTCAAGGCAGTCCTATCATTCTGTGATAAAAGGGAATGCAAGATGCACCGGACATAGTGAATGCGATGCTATTCTCACAGGCAATGGCAAGGTAAGCGCCTCTCCTCAGCTTGATGCGAATTCCCTTGACGCTGCATTGATTCATGAGGCAGCTATCGGGAAGATCGCAGGTGAGCAGCTTCTGAAGCTTCAGACATTCGGCCTTACCGAAGAGGAAGCTGAGGAAAGAATCATAAAAGGATTCCTGAAGTGATTTCAGACAGCGGGTGCAGAGCCCGCTGTTCATAATGCATGGAATTCTGATTGTCCGAAGCAGTGAATCTGCGGTATAAAATGGCATGCATCGCAATCTTTTCCTAAGAATTATCGTTTACCTTTCGGGGTTGCTGGTTCTTGCATTGGGCATAACTCTCAATGTTAAGACCGGTCTCGGGGTTTCTCCTATAATCTCCGTAGCTCATGTTGCTGCAGTCGTTCTTTCCTTTCCGATAGGGGATGCGGCTTTCTGCCTTTATTCGGTTTTTGTTCTTGCTGAGATTTGCATCCATCTTCATCTCTGCAGAAAAGACAGCTTGCCCCCTAAAAGATCAATGCTTATCAAAGATCTGCTGCAGCTTCCTCTTTCTCTGGTCTTCACAAGGATAATGAATGTTTTTGAAAGCATGATTCCGCAGCTGGATCAGCTTCCTGATACGGAGTTTTTCGGGACTTTCGGAGGAAGGCTTCTTGCCCTTCTTTTCGCTATTGCAGCAACGGGAATAGGTGCTGCCGCTTCCCTTGATATGAGGATCGTTCCCAATCCCGGAGATGGGATTGTCCAGGCCCTTTCTGATTTGTCAGGAAAGGAGACCGGGCTTGTCAAGAATATCTTTGATGGCTGCAATGTGGCGCTGTCGATTATCCTTGGCCTCTTGTTTGCAGGTGGGGTCGTTGGCATAGGAATCGGAACTATCCTTGCTTTCCTTGGTGTTGGCAGATTTGTTGCTCTTTTCAATAGATTCTGTTTTCCGTTCATTAGGAAAACGGTTGAAAATTCCTGAAAACTTAATATGGTTAACACTCTGATTTCACTTACCTGATTTCTAATTGAACCGTGAGATTAATAAGTCATCTGCGTCTGTCTCTTCATATACTGTCAAAGCACCCGATGGGAATGCCTGAATCAATAGCATATCTTTTCGGGAATATTGAACCCGATTTATGCTTCTTTTCCTATTTCAGGAATACTGAACCTGGAGATAGAGGCCGCGGGCACAACTATAAAACAGCAATGGCAAGAATCAGGAAGCTTGAATTATCATTGGTGCCGGATGGAATAGCTGCTGCATACGCTCTGGGAAAGATAACCCATTACGCTGCAGATATCTTTACATTTCCCCATAATCCACACCTTTTCATCGGATCTCTTAAGGATCATATGGCATATGAGAGGGTGCTTGATGATATGCTTTCTTCCTATCTTGAAGTGTGCAGGGAATCCTTCATTCCGGATTCTATGGAAGGTGCTTGCGACTACCTGGCGGAACTTCATGAAAAATATGAGAAAGAGGCGGCATCTCCATCGAATGATCTTTTCCACATCCTTAGAGCAGCTACAGCGCTGCGTACCGCATTCAGCTATGTTTCCGGAGGTATTGCCAGGCGAGCTGTCGGCAGATTCTGACACTGTATCTTTTTTGCCTGCTCATGTAGAATCAGAGCTGGAGCTATTATGAGAAGATCTATAATAACAGTGGTCGGAAAAGATAAGGTAGGAATCATTGCTGAAGTCTGTTCCTATCTTGCAAAGAGCAATGTGAATATTCTGGATATAAGCCAGACAATCGTAGATGGCTTTTTCAATATGATGATGATCTGCGATGCAAATAGCGCGAATAAGGAGTTTCTTACAATCTCCGATGAGCTTGATGCGCTTGGAAAGAAGATAGGCTGCATCATAAAGCTGCAGAGAGAAGAGATCTTCGAGAGCATGCAGAGGATCTGAGTATGATTAATCTTAAGGAAGTCATTGAAACCAATGCGATGATTGAGAAAGAGAATCTTGACGTGAGAACCATCACGCTGGGAATCTCTCTTCTGGACTGCATTTCCTCGGATCTTGATGAGCTCTGCGGGAATATTTACAGAAAGATCACAGAGGTCGGACGAGACCTTGTAAAGACAGGAAATGAGATCGAGAAGGAGTATGCCATTCCTGTCGTCAACAAGAGGATCTCGGTTACTCCGATCGGGATAATAGGGGCATCTGCATGTAAGACGCCAGAGGATTTTACTGTTATTGCCAAGACCCTTGATAAAGCTGCAAAGGCTGTTGGCGTGAATTTCCTTGGAGGCTATTCTGCTCTATGCGCGAAAGGAATGACCAGGGCAGAGAAGATGCTTATAGAATCCATTCCGGAAACGCTTTCAGTTACGGATTGTCTCTGTTCATCTGTTGCCCTTGGATCAA
The DNA here is from genome assembly GCA_944389105.1 of uncultured Spirochaetaceae bacterium. Classification (GTDB taxonomy): domain Bacteria; phylum Spirochaetota; class Spirochaetia; order Sphaerochaetales; family Sphaerochaetaceae; genus Ornithospirochaeta. Next base: position 26,169 of record CALXLD010000032.1, read on the forward strand.
CCAAAACCGGTATAAACATGGATGCCGTTGCACTGATGGGAAGGATAATAAAGGAGACAGCTGAGAAGACAGCTGACAGGGACTCGATAGGATGCGCAAAGCTTGTCGTATTCTGCAATGCTCCTGATGATAATCCTTTTATGGCTGGTGCTTTCCATGGTGTTACCGAAGCCGATGCTGTAATAAATGTCGGCGTCAGCGGTCCTGGTGTCATAAAGCATGCCCTTGAGGGAATCAGGGGATGTGATTTTGAGCTTCTTGCGGAGACTGTCAAGCGTACGGCTTTCAAGATTACCAGGCTTGGACAGCTTGTTGCTAAAGAGGCATCAAGACGTCTTGGTATTCCTTTTGGCATTGTTGATCTTTCCCTTGCACCAACACCTGCAATAGGGGACAGCATTTCGGATATCCTCGAGCTGATGGGGCTTGAGAGGACAGGCGCACCTGGTACGACTGCGGCTCTGGCTCTTCTCAATGATCAGGTGAAGAAGGGTGGTCTGATGGCTTCCAGCTTCGTTGGCGGGCTCAGCGGTTCCTTTATTCCTGTAAGCGAGGATCAGGGAATGATCAATGCTGTGAATGCCGGTGCCCTCACAATCGAGAAGCTTGAGGCTATGACATGCATATGCTCGGTTGGACTGGATATGATAGCAATTCCAGGTGATACAAAAGCCACGACGATATCCGGGATAATAGCAGATGAGATGGCAATCGGGATGGTTAATCAGAAGACCACTGCTGTACGTCTCATTCCTGTAATAGGGAAGGGCGTTGGAGATACTGCTACATTCGGCGGCCTTCTTGGCTATGCTCCGATAATGAGCGTAAACAATTTCTCCTGCGATGAGTTCATTGCACGAGGTGGAAGAATCCCAGCCCCTGTCCATAGCTTTAAGAACTGAGACTGGAGGCATTGCCTCCAGTTATTCCGTCTCTTCTAGATACTTCTTTATATCCTCTCCGTGAGTTGCGGTATTTACTTTTCGGTATATCTTCTCGATAGTACCGTCTTCGCTGATGATATACGTTGTCCTTATAACGCCTATGCTCTTTTTGCCGTAAAGCATCTTTTCCCCATAGGCACCATAGAGTTCCATGACTTTGTGCTCTGGATCGGATAGAAGCCTGAAAGGCAGATTGTGCTTCGCTTTGAACTTCTGATGCGAAGCTGGTGAATCGGGACTTATTCCGATTACAGCTGCGTTAAGCTTTCCGAGATCCTCGATAGAATCACGTAGTGAACATGCTTCTTTTGTGCATCCTGGCGTATTATCCTTAGGATAGAAATAAAGAACTATCTTTTCCCCTGAAAGTGAGGATAGCGATACCATTTCACCATTTTCATCCGGCAGAGTGAAATCCGGTGCTTTTGTTCCTGTTTCAAGCATTGTATTCTCCTTTCCCGATTATATATTATCTGGAATATGAAATCATCCTCGCTTCCTGACGGGTATCCAGATTTCACTTCTGAAATTCTCCTTTGTCCTGTCCTCATCTTCATTCCATAGTATTTCCGGTCCTCCTGTCAGTGTGTATCCAGAAAAAGGAAGCCATTCTGAGTAGATTGAAGCCCAGGTGTTCTGAAGAGCCTCTGGATACTTGCCTTCTGCGGTGAAGATGGCCCAGTCGGATTCAGCTACGCTGAGGCTATCGAATCCTTCGTACCCGTCCTTTTCAGCTGCTACTCCGATATAATGGTCGAGCGTGCTTCCTTCCTTTGTCCTGTTGGAGAATGCCGCAGAGACATTGAGAAGTCCCTTCGGATCCGTATCGTTGATGCTGAGAAGCTCTTCTTTTACCTTGTCCGTGATTTTTTCAAGGAGTGAATCAATCTGATGATTCTCTCCTTCAAACTGAAGCCTGATTCTTTTTCTGAAACCTATGATAGTGAAGCATTTCCTGTGCTCGATCCTGAATTCCATTCTTCCCTCCGCAGATGATTATAATTGTTTCAGCTCATCCCTGGTCTTTGTATTCTCTATGAAGAATCCACCCTTTATTTGCCTATTCATAGCAGAGTAGGGTATATTATGTAATATAAAGGAGAATTCTTTTGATGAATGATAAGAAAACTATAGTTCTGAAGGACGTTAAGCTCAGAGAAAATGCCCTGATGAAGAATGTATATCTCTGGATGACATTAGGTCTTGCAATAACTGCTGCTACCTCATTCGGAGTTTCACAGTCTGTAGCAATGATAAGATTCTTCCTTTTGAATCCGATTGTGACTATTGCTGTGTTTATTGCACAGATTGTACTTGTAATAATGCTTTCCGGAAGAGTCGAAAGACTTTCAAAGGGTGCGGCTATAGGAATATTCATCGGATATTCCGCGCTTACAGGTATTACGCTTTCTTCGATTTTCATTGCCTACACAGGAACTTCGATCCTTACTGCATTTATCTCTGCTCTTGCGGTGTTTGCAGGTGGCGCTATCTACGGAGCTGTCACGAAAAAGAGTCTCAAGAGCTGGGGAGCTTTCCTTTCGATGGGACTTTTCGGACTGATTATTGCATCCCTTGTCAACCTCATCTTCCCATCTTCGATGCTCAACATGCTTGTATCAGTTGTAGGCGTTGTCCTGTTCACAGGTCTTACAGCCTGGGATTCCCAGCGCATTGCTGATATGAATGCTCAGTTCGGACAGGATATGACGAGCGAGGAGCTTACGAAAATCGGTATTCTCGGAGCGCTCGATCTCTATCTCGATTTCATTAATATCTTCCTGTACCTTGTAAGGATATTCGGAAGAAGTGACAACTAAGCTTCTTTTTGAAGGCCCGGATACATTAGTTTACTGGAAGGAGAGCGGCATCCCCACGGTGCCGCTCAAAACCACGATTGATGGCAGGACGCTCCTTTCGATTGCTGCAGCTTATTATCCTGAAATCAGATGCTGCCATGGAGACAACGAATGGGAGGGCGGTGTAATCCATCGTCTTGATAACATGACGAAAGGTCTCGTCCTTATTGCCCGCACCCAGAAAGCATATGATGCCTTAATGCAGCAGCAGAAAAAGGATATGATCCAGAAAGAATACATCGCGGTTGTTGCCAAAGGCAGAAGTATTGATGAAGGGTTCGAAGCATATCCTTACCTGGATCCATTTGAGAATGGCACTCTGATTACTTCCTATTTCAGGTCATTTGGCCCAGGTGGCAGAAGCGTCCGTCCCGTTGTCTCAAATAAACGGAACATAGCTGGCAGGGTTTACACAACGATGGTGGAGAAGGAGAGCGAAAATTCTCTCAGATGTACGATCACAAGAGGGTTCCGCCATCAGATAAGAGCCCACCTTGCATGGGCTGGCTATCCGATAAAAGGTGATGTCCAGTATGGTGGTGAACCGTCCTCGGATTTCGGACTTGAGGCGGTTTCAATCAGCTACATAGAACCATGCTCTGGACGTAAGCTGACTATAACGGCTTAATCCTCTTCCATTTCCTCTGTCTGCATTTCCATCTCATCATCGGATGTGACTTTCTCGACTTTTCTCTGTATCTCGGTAAGGGTCTTAGTCAGTTTCTTTCCCAGTTCATTTGCTTCTTCATACAGCTTGATTGATTCCTCAAGACCAGTATCTTCTTTTTTCAGGAGATCAGTAATCTCCTCCATTCTTTTCAGATCGCTTTCAAAGCTCATTATTCCTCCCTTACGATGGACGCTATTGTTCCATCTGAAACTCTTGTATATATTTCCGCTCCGGATGGGGCATCTTTGATTTTCCTGATTATCCTGCCGTTTTTATCTGCTGTTACTGAATAACCGCGATTCAGTACTGCAAGCGGTGATAATGCTTCATTCTCCCTTTTCAGTGCTGAGAGCTCAGCTTCTTTCCGGCTTATCCTGTCCTTTAATGCTGCTGTGGCCTCTTTTCTGAAAATGAGTATATCTTCCGCGCTTTTCCTCAGGCGGTCATCAATGAGACTCTGGCTCTCCTTAAGTACTATCCGGATGCTTTCCATGAATGTTCCTGTTTTACGGATCATTTCAGTACTTATTGCTTCCTCGGCAAAGCCAAGTCTTGTTTCTGCATTCTGCAGCCTCAGGATGAGAAGCTTTCTGAGATCTTCTGTCGATGGAATCCTTCCTTTGTATCTTAGTACCTTCTTTTCGGCTTCCGCGAGACTGTGCATGCATCTCTCAAGCCTTGATGAGGCTCTCAGCATCTTTTCCTTCATCAGAGATACTGTGAGAAGCCTGGATTTCTCAAGACGTTCCCTTCTTCTGTATATGGTCTCAGTGACAATTTCCGCTGCAGCAGAGGGGGTAGGGGCCCTTCTGTCCGCGACAAAATCAGATATAGGCCAGTCTATTTCATGGCCTACAGCGGAGATGACAGGAATCGAGGAATTGTGTATTGCCTCAATTACAGCGGGGTCTGAGAAGCAGGAAAGATCTTCCTGGCTTCCTCCTCCGCGCCCCACTATGAGGACACTGCATTCATCGAAATTGTTTGCCTGCCTTATACGTCTGGCGATGCTTTCTGCAGCATCCTCTCCTTGCACTGTTGCTGGAAAAAGGAGGATATCCAGAGAGGGAGCACGGCGTTTTGTTATATTGAGGATGTCCCTTATTGCCGCACCTGTAGGACTTGTTATGACTCCCAGCTTTTTTATTTCTTCTGGAATCGGCTTTTTCCTGTCTTCATCGAAATAGCCCAGAGAACGGTAATAATCCTTCCTTTTCTCTATGATTTCCTGAAGATTGCCATCTCCTTTCCTTGTCATTTTTCTGACAGCAAATGTCAGCTTCCCTGTTTTTGTATAGTAGGAGAGCGATCCTTCAGCAATGACGAGATCTCCGTTTTCAGGCATTACCATTGAATACTGGGCAGAACGGAAGACCGCTGCATCAATTGCAGCTCCGCTGTCCTTCAGCGTGAAATACCAATGGCCTGAGGAAGCTGGTCTGAATCCTGATATCTCTCCTTCGATCGAAAGCGAATAGAAGATTTCCTCGACAGTGTCATGAATAAGCGTGTTTGCTTCTGTTACAGTAAGTGTCCTGCCCAAGAGATCATAAGCTTCCATGGCACGATTCTACTGTTTCCTGCGTTTTCTGAAAATAAGGGGAAGGAAATATTGTCTATCTAAAAAGTCAAAAAAAGGTTATCCACAAGTTTTTAGGCCGATTTCATATGAGGTAATTCTGTCCTTTTTTTGAACAAAAGGATAAAAGAAAAGGCTGGAACAACATTTTTCATATGTCCTTCCAGCCTTGAATTTTAGGTTATTTGCACTTTTTTGTGCAGCGTCACCCCTGTTTTATTGCTTCATTTTCTATATTATATTCCTTGAGGAAGCGAAGCAATGATATCTTCTGCAATTGCAAGAAGCTCCGAGCAATCGTCGGTTGCTAAATCCGAGATGTTTGTGTATGTAATTCCGTTGATTGTTGCAGAACCTGCAGCACCACCAACATAGAACTTTGCATCAGCATCATTTACAGATGTTACAGTTTCAGAGGATACAGTGAACTCAGGTCCGATCTCTGAATTTGGTTCATTTGAAGCTGTTCCAAATTCACCAGAAATTTCAAAATCATCAGCAACAACATACAGGCTACCAAGGTAGTTTAGTACAACATCCTGACCTGAAATCGTCCAATCGGTTGCCTTGTACTGATCATCTGTTCCGGTTTCAGAAACAGTGAATTCAACATCAATTGTTCCTGTTGCTCTGGCATTAAACATCGCCTTCGTCGCCTCAGGAACCTGCAGATCTCCAAGATGAGCCGATGTATTGTTGTACATATAGTTAGTAAGGTCTATATCGTTGTATGTAATCGTGTTGCTAGAGCGTGTTCCGCTTAAGCTTGAAGCACCAAAAAGACCATATGTTCCATCGTAATCTGTTCCTGTAGTTTTGAAATTGCCATTAAGCGCATTAAAGAATCTCACATGAGCAGGAGCTGTGAAATAGAGAGGAATGACCATCTCCGACAGTTCCTCATCAAGCCAGACCCATCCTGCAGGGATAACTGAAGTCTCCGTGGGTGCAGCAAGCATGAAATCCTGTCCGCTGAAGCCTGTTACCTGTGTCTGTCCTGCATCTGGTTTTCTGATTCCTGCTGCGCTTGGCAGCGATGTTGCTGTACCTACATATTCCTGATAAACGAAATCAATGCCGGTAACATTATCGAAAGTAAGCGTTGATGAACCTGTGATGTTTCCGCCGGTTCCGTTTACCTGGATTGCAAAGTATGAACCATACCAGCCCTGCGGTGCTTCTCCAGCAACATTCTGATCAAAATTAAATGTTCCAGAGAAATTAACAGTTGACTTTGTGATATTGATCGGAGCCCTTCTTGGGTTTCCGATAATTGTAATATCCGAAAGGCTTACAGTACCTTCAGCTTGATAGACGTTGATACCGGAAAGTGAACCGTCTTCAGGGAATTTAAGTGTCACACCGTCAAGCGTAGCGCTACCACTTATCAGCATTGCGAATGCGGGATCATGTTGACCTGCGCTTTCACCAGGCTCTGCATATGTTGTTATCTGGGAGCTTGCATCAGCGCTGAAGACAATCGTGAGATTTCTGAGCGAGGATCCTGCTGGAAGAGTATAGACACCTCTATTGTCATCAGCCTCCGGTGTAGGATCTGTTGCTTCAACAGGGATGGTAAGCTGTGTTCCATCAGTTCCTGTGATATCGAGTGCACCAGTCACCTCTGTTGGCAGAGTGAAAGTTCCGCTTGGAAGAACGACAGACTCTCCATTGGCAAGTGCTGTTTCAAACTCCTCCTGAGTACTGACCGTAGGTTCAGCACCTTGGTTACCATTTCCTCCGTTTCCGCCGGGAATAGGGACGAAAATGTAACGAGGCTGGCATGCTGTGGCTGCGATAAGCACAAGCATTGCAACTATGACTATTCTAAGTTTTCTCATTGTTCCCTCCGAGGTTGTTATATTCTAGTCCCTCTATAATGACATTTCAACCCCCCCCCGGTATATTTGAAAATAGCTATCGGAAGCTTTCTCCATGTACGATAATTTTAAGTACAAGCATAAAATAGCAGCAGGCATATAAAACAAACTCTTCGTTCTTGTACAATGGTATTTCGACTTCATTCTTCATGCTGGATGCATTCCTCATTTAAGGATTTGATTTTGGGGAAGCAATAAATCATTCAATGATATTCAGGTTCGCGAAGAAGAACCTTAGGTAATATAGGAATTTTTCTGTCAGACGGTCATGAGGATTGGAAAAAAAGAAGCTAGGGAAGGAGAGAATCTCTCTAGGATGGCACGAAGGCGAGAGTAAAGATACACATTCGTGTGGAAAGTACATGATGAAGCCGCTGTTTATCAAAATAAATAAGCAAGAAAGGAAGAAAACTATCGACATAAATTCTGTCTTTTCTTGAACAAAAGAATAAAAGAAAAGGCTGGAACCACATTTTTATATGTTTTCCAGCCCGAATTGACCTTTTTGGGTCTTAGAGCTATTTGCACTTTCTCGTGGAACAGCCCATCCGAAGGATCTTACTCCTCCTCGATTGCGCCCTGAGGACATACGCTTGCGCATGTTCCGCAGCTGATGCATGTATCTGCATCGATAACGTAGATATCTCCCTCGGAGATTGCTCCAACTGGGCACTCGCCTGCGCATGTTCCGCAAGCTATACAGCTATCAGTAATCTTGTAAGCCATAACAAACTCCTTTCGCTGCTCTGCAGCTGTTAGTCATAATCAGAAATCTACTCTTTTATCCGTGAGCGGTCAAGCTGAGACAGGCCCCTTTGAAGCTGTTCGTCTTTTTCCGAGCGTACCGTAGAAGATAAATCCGATGATATCTGCAATTGCCCAGCCTATCGGGATGCTCATCCAGATTCCGATTTCCCCGATTGGAAGCTTTGAGAGAATAAGAGCAAGCAGGACTCTGAGCCCTAGGCTTATTATCGTAAGAAGCAGCGATACTGCAGGAGCCTTTAATGCTCTGAAAATCCCGTAGAAAAGGAAGAGGTATCCGATCAGGATGTAGAACGCACCTTCTATTCTCAGATAGTCAGAGCCGATTGATATCAGCTCAGTTTCTTCAGGGTCCATGAATATCATCATAAGAGGGCCTGGGAATATGAATACAATCAAGGAAATGATCAGACCGAAGATAGTTGCCAGGGAAAAGGCTATTTTTATTCCCTTCCGGATTCTGTCACCCCGTCCTGCACCTCCGTTCTGGCTGATGAATGTGGAAAATGCATTGCCGAATTCCTGCAGAGGCATGTAGGCGATACTGTCGATCTTCACTCCCGCTGCAAAGGCTGCCATAACGCCTGAGCCGAATCCATTGACGATGCCCTGCACGCAGAGAATGCCCAGATTCATTATTGATTGCTGCAGCGAAGTAATCACGGAGAGCGAAAGAAGTTCATGGAAAAGGGTTTTTTCAGGTATCATGTCCTTCAGCCCGAAGTGCAGCATCTGATGCTTTGCAATTGAGAAGAGGGGTATTCCTATCCCTGCTGCCCATTGTGATATTGTCGTAGCAACTGCGGCTCCCCATATACCCCATCCAAGGGAAATGACGAAATACAGATCCAGAACAACATTTGTTATTGCTGATACAGCCATGAACAGCAGCGGGGTCTTTGAATTTCCGACAGCCCGTTCTGCTGCGGCATAGAAATTATAGAGAAAGAGGGCAGGAAGTCCTATGAAGATTACTGAAAGATATTCAGCCATGTCATCATAGACATCATCAGGAACCTGCATCAGGTTCATTATCTGGTCCTGGAATACTATTGATATTATCGTGATGATAGCGGAGATTATCCCTATGGCAAGAAAGGAAATCCCAAGTGCCTTTCTCAGTTTTTCCTGATTTCCTTCCCCGAAAAGATATGAAAAGACGATTCCGGCACCCATTGCCAGCCCGATCATCAGCGACGTGAGGAATGTCATCAATGAATAGGCTGATCCTACCGCAGCAAGTGCTTCTGGTCCGACAAAACGCCCTACGATTATCGAATCTGCAGCATTGTACAGTGTCTGCAGCATGTTTCCTAAAATAAGCGGAAGCGCAAATAAAAGGATGGGGCCGGCAATCCCTCCCTTTGTGAGATCTCGTGAACTGTTGCCCATGTTTGCTATTATATCCACATCCAGATATCTTTTTGAATGGTGTTCTTTCTGTTATCATCTCCGCAGTATGAAGAAGCTTGTCATAGCAGAGAAGCCCTCGGTTGGGCGTGAGATAGCGAGGAACCTCGGCTGTTTCTCAAAGGAAAAGGGATACACAGAAGGCTCTGAATACATTGTTACATGGGCCCTTGGGCATCTTGTAGAGCTTGCAGAACCTCAGCATTACTCAGAAAGCTGGAAAAGATGGTCGCTTAAGGAACTGCCGATGCTTCCCGAGCATCTGGATCAGGTCGTGATTGATGAATCGAAAGAGCAGTTCCAGGTTATAGAATCCCTTCTGCATCGCGATGATATCTCATCAGTTGTTATCGCGACAGATGCCGGTCGTGAAGGTGAGCTGGTTGCCAGATGGATACTCAAGATGGCTGGTTACAGCGGGAAGATGGAGAGACTATGGATTTCTTCCCAGACGGAGAAAGCCATTAAGGAGGGATTCCAGAATCTTCATCCTGCTTCTGATTATGACAACCTCTATCAGGCAGCATCCTGCAGAGCTGCAGCTGACTGGTATGTCGGCATGAATGTCACGAGAGCTCTTACCTGCTTCTATGATGCGAAGCTCTCATCTGGCCGTGTACAGACACCGACCCTTGCTCTTATGACTGCAAGGGAGGACGAGATAGAGGCATTTGAAGGGAAGTATTACTACACAGCCAGAGGGGACTTTGGCCTTTTTGCAGCCTCATATTATCCTGAGGAGAATACGATCAGGTTCACAGATGATGCCACTGCTGAGGAATTCGGTACATGGAAGGACAGAAAGGGCAGGGTAGCTTCAATGGTTACAGAGGAGAAATCCGAACCAGTTCCTCAGGCATATGATCTTACTGAGCTTCAGCGGGATGCGAACATAATGCTTGGTTTCTCCGCCAAGGAAACACTCGATACCCTTCAGCGGCTTTATGAAGTCCATAAGATAGTTACTTATCCTAGAACAGATTCAAGGTATATTACCGAGGATATAGTCCCTACGCTTCCCGAGCGTATAAAGGCCCTTTCCGAAACCATTTTCTCCAGACAGGCTGATGAGTATCTCCAGAATGGTTTTCGCAGCGATAATCCACGTTTCGTGAACTCCTCCCTTGTTTCCGATCACCATGCAATCATCCCTACGGAAGAGAAAGTCCATATGGATAAGCTTTCTCCCGATGAGGCAAAGCTATGGCAGCTGATCGCACTTCGCTTCCTTGAGGTAATCGGAGAGGATTATCAGTACAGGACGACTGTCTGTACCGTTGATGTCGAGGGGAAGGCTTTCAAGACAAGGCTCACTCTTCCATCAAAAAAAGGATACAGATCTGTCTCGGAGAGTGCTGGGATAAGGACTGCATCTGCTGCTGTGGATGATGGGGAAAACAGCTTTATCCTGATGCAGCTGAAGGAAGGAGATGAGGTTACGCTTTCATCGGTAAAAGTCAGGAAGAATGTCACTAATCCACCTGAAAGATATACAGATGCAACACTTCTTTCCGCAATGGAGCATGCAGGACGTTTTGTCGATGATGACAAGCTGAAAGCCAATCTCGGAAATGGGCTTGGTACTCCTGCAACCCGTGCCGATATGATAGAGAAGCTTGTTCAGAACAGATATGTGGAGAGAGATGGGAAGTATTTCGTTCCTACAGCAAAGGGTAGGGAAGTTGTCCGCCTTGCTCCTGAAGTGCTACGTTCCCCAGAGCTTACAGGTGTATGGGAAGGCCGTCTTGAGAAAATCTCAAAGGGAAAGGAGGATCCTGAGATTTTCATCCGCGATATCAAGAAGATGGCTGCTGATCTTGTCAGGGAAGTTGAGCGCAGCGATAAAGTCTTTGCTCCTGTATTCAAGGATTCAAAGAAATGCCCTTACTGCGGTTCGGAGATGATGAAAGCTGTCGATGCTGATGGATCGGTTCATTATATCTGCCAGCGCCTTTCCTGCCAGTATGAGGAGAAAGAGGTAAAGGTCAGGATAGATACGGGTTCTGCCAGCGTGAAGAAGATTGCTCAGATTCCAGGGGAGAAGGTGAAGGTTGTCCTGAATAAAAAGAGTACTGTACGTGTTCCGAAAGCCGTTTACGAGACTAAGACAGTTGTCGTCAGAGAGTCGAAGAAGGCTTACAGACATGACAGGAATATCGAGAATCAGAGAAGACCGCAGCCTCAGCGTCTCTCTTCAGGTGATTTCGGAGGAGGAACAATGGCAGACTTCTTCCGTCTTTCAAAAGAGCGGCAGGAAAAGGATAGAGACAGAAAACGGAAATGAGAGAGTTCAGACTGAAAGCCAGGGTTTATTTTTCAGATACCGATGCTGGCGGAATTGCATATCATAGAAGCTATTTCGACTGGGCGGAGCATGGAAGGACGGAGATGCTCAGAGAAGCTGTTCCTGAGCATTCTCAGTCCGAACTTGCTGCCGAGGATGGAATTCTCACAGTTATAAAAGCAATAGAGATCCATTATCGCATTCCTGCCCACCTTGATGATGAGATAGAAATCATCACAGCAATGGATAAGGTGCAGAGATTCTCCTGCACTATCAGGCAGAGGATAGTCAGAGGAGATGATGTCCTTGCAGATCTGAATGTTAAGGCCGCCTTCATAAGCAAGGCTACGAAGCGTCCGGTTCCTATCCCTCAGGATTTCCTTGCGGCTTTTGAGGAGGCTAAATGAAGGAGTTCATTTTCAATACCAGAGCGTATTTTTCCGATACCGATGCAGGTGGGATAGTCTATCATGCAAGTTATATAGACTGGGCTGAGCATGCCAGGACGGAGATGCTCAGGGAGATGGTTCCTGAAAAGAATCAGACGGAGCTTGCAGAAGGGGAAGACGGAATCCTCATTCTCGTACGGTCCATCAGGATTGAGTATCAGAAGCCTGGATTCCTTGATGATGTGATTACGGTCCATACTACAATAGAGGAAATGAGACGTCTGTCGTGCACTGCCCATCAGGTTGTCATGAGAGACGATGATATTCTTGCAGACCTGAAAGTCGGGCTTGCATTTGTCAATGCCAGTACAAAAAAGCCTGCACTTATTCCGGATTTCATAAAAAAGGCATTCGAAGACTGAAATCTGCTTCTCTCCCTGCTGCTGATGCTGGGAGAGAATATAACCATTATTTCTTTGTCCTTATTGATCTTGCATTTGTGATTCTCTGTTCTATAAAAGCATTATGCTGTTTATTTCCGAAATATGAACTTTTTGATTGACAAATCCTAAAGTTGGTTTAACCTGATAATATCAGTGATAATATCAGTGGTTGGAGGTTTGTCTATGACCAAGAAAGAACGCGTTATTGCAGCGCTGAATAAAGAAGCAGTAGATTATGTACCATGTGGTTTTTCCCTGCATTTCCCAGCAGATGAGAACAGCGGGGAAGCTGGGGTGAATGCACATCTCCGCTTTTTCAAAGATGCAGATACAGATATCGATAAGATAATGAATGAGAATCTTGTACCTTCTCCTGCTGAAGGCTCTGTTTTCCCTGAAGCATATAAGGAAGTTGCAGAGATGGATCTGGTTGGTACTATCATCAGGGATCAGATTGATTTTGCTTCAGATATCATCAGAAAGACTGATGGTTCATCCTTCATTATGGGCACACTCCATGGAATCTGTGCTTCCGCGCTTCATCCGATTGAGAAAAGCGGTTATGCATATGAGGAAGCGAGAAAGATCCAGAGAGAATCACTTCTTTCAGATGAAAAGACATCGCTTGCTGCGTTCCAGCATATCGCTGATGCTATGTGTGAACTTGCTTATGGATATAAGAAGGCTGGCTGCGATGCTGTCTATTTTGCTTCTCTGGGAGCTGAAAGAAACTGCTTCACTCCTGAAGAGTTCGACCGCTGGATCAAGCCTTATGATCTGCAGATCATGAAGGCGATAAAGGATGCTGGCCTGTATTGTTTCCTCCACATCTGCAAGGACGGTCTGGATATGGACAGATATCGTGGTTACGAGAAATACGCAGATGCAGTGAACTGGGGTGTCTATGAGGTTCCGTTCTCCCTCGAAGAGGGCAGAAAGCTGTTCCCTGGTCTTACGATAATGGGTGGTCTCAGAAACAGAAGCGGCGTTCTTGTCGATGGAAGCGATGCTGAAATCGAGAGCGAGGTCAAGTCTGTTATTGAAGGTTTCGGAAAGACTGGTTTCATTCTTGGAGCAGACTGTACGCTTGCTACAGAGCAGGATATGCACAGGCTCCGGACAGCAATCAGAGCTTCAAGGGAATGCTGAGGTAGAGTATGGCCGCTGATTACTTTCAGATACTGAAAGAAGAACTTGTACCTGCACTTGGCTGCACAGAGCCGATTGCTCTTGCATATGGAGCTGCTGAATGCAGAAGGCTTCTCGGAACAGAGCCGGAAACAATTTCGGCAGCATGCAGCGGAAACATCATAAAAAACGTAAAGGGTGTTGTTGTTCCGAACTGCGGTGGAAAGAAAGGTATAGAGACTGCTGTAGTGGCAGGTGCTCTTTATGGTGATGCATCAAAGGGCCTGGAGGTGTTATCGGCAGTAAGTGAGGAAGAGGCTTCAAGGCTCTCCGATGATCTTAGAAGGATCAAAGTGAATGTAAGCCTGCTGCCTTCACAGGCCAAGCTTCATTTCATCATCAGTATGGAAAGAAGCGGCAGGACAGCCTCTGTTGAGATAATTCATCAGCACATGAATATCGTAAAGGAAGTGGCTGACGGAAAGGAGATCTTCTCGAAACCATTTGAAGAGGAGGAGATGAACTCCGATCTTGCAGATCGTTCGGAGATGAATATCTCGGATATTGTCGCATTTGCTGAAACTGCGCCTCTTGAGGATCTTGAGGCAGTGATAGGACCTCAGATCAGATGCAACACAGCCATAAGCAAGGAAGGGCTTTCAAGCCATTATGGTGCAGAGGTTGGAAGAATGATCCTCGCATCATCAGGGGATAAGCTTTCCAGCAAGATGATTGCTGCTGCAGCTTCCGGTTCGGATGCAAGAATGAGCGGTTGCAGCATGCCTGTTGTGATAAACAGCGGCAGCGGCAATCAGGGAATGACTGTATCCCTGCCTGTGATTACATATGCGGAGGAGAAAGGAGTTCCGCATGAGAAACTCGTCAGGGCATTGGTTATCAGCAATCTATCTGCGATTCATCAGAAAACCAGGATCGGAAGGCTTTCTGCATATTGCGGAGCGGTTTCTGCCGCGGCAGGAGCTGGTGCGGGAATTACTTGGCTTGATGGCGGCTCGATACAGCAGATTGATGATACAATTGTTAATACATTGGCAACTGTTTCCGGAATGATATGCGATGGAGCAAAGCCTTCATGCGCAGGCAAGATCGCAACTGCAGTCTATTCAGCCCTGCTTGCCCATGATATGGCAATGAAGGGGCTCTGCTACAGTTCTGGAGATGGAATAGTCAAGGAAGATGTGGAGAAGACCGTATCGGGAGTAGGGCAGATTGCAAGTGATGGCATGTCTGAAACTGATAGCGTGATACTCTCCGTGATGCTTGGATGCTGAACCTTTCCTGAGAGCGGTAGGGAGGGGAAAAACAATTTTAAAGGAGGTCGAGTTCCGCTGCTCGATTTAGTTTATGAAGAAAACCTTGTTGATTCTTGCGGTCTTTTTCCTGATTGCGATTCCGGCAGTATTCGCTGGAGGCGCCAAAGAGAGTGCTTCGCAGGTAACAGCTGATGGTGTTTATCCAGATGGTACAATGCTTATCTGGATGACTGGTCAGCCTCAGTACAGGCAGATGTATTATGACGGCTTCATGGAAAGAAACCGTGATAAGGCTCCTGGTGTAAGTCTTCAGGTTGAGACAATCTCCACAATGGCTGATGGGCAGCAGAAGATTGGTATGTACAAGATGGCAGGAGATGATGAGTCCCTTCCAGATGTAATATTCCTTGACGCTGTCGGAATTATAGAGCTGGCAGATGCAGGCTTCCTCCTTGATCAGACAGATTACTGGACTCCGCAGGCTGACCAGTATGTAGAAGGTGCTGCAAATGATGCGACAGTTGACGGAAAGGTATATGGTCTTCCTGATGCAGTCCGCCCTCAGCTTCTCTTCTACAATGCTGAGATCTTTGAGAAATATGATGTTGATCCTGCAATGATGAGCACATTCGATGGTTACCTTGAGGCCGGAAGGCTTCTTAAGGAAAGATCCAATGGCGAAGTCTACCTTTCATGGATTGATACAACCAACTATACATGGAGATACTGGCTCCGCCGTGGTCTCATGCCACAGGCAAATGCAAGAATCTGGGATGAGAACGGCAATGTTGTAATCGGAACAGATGAAGGTGCAAAGCTTGCTCTCGGATACCTTGACCAGCTTAATTCCGAAGGACTTCTTTATAGAACACCTATGATGCAGCAGCCTCTCTACGAAGCAACTGACTCCGGTAAGATCGCTACATTCTACATTGGTGCATTCTGGGATGAGTTCCTCAGGAAGAACCTTACAGAGACTGCAGGTGACTGGAGAGTCATGAATGCTCCTGTATTCGAGGAAGTCGGAACTGGCGGAGCTCCTGTTTCCACATATTTCTGCCTTGTTGATAAGGGAGACAATGTCTATGAGGGTCTTATAAGGGATCTCTGGTATGATTTCCAGAACAACACAGAGGCTATCAACGCATGGGTAACTGAGATGGAAGCTATCAAGGGTGCATACAGCAACCCGCTCTCTCTTGAAGTTCTTTCAGATCCATTCTGGCAGGAGCCAAGCGATTTCTATGGCGGACAGTCTTTCAGAGCAGCTGAGAGCGCAGGTCTTGCAAATCCTTCAAAGAACCTTGCTGTAACTCCTCAGGATGCAGAAGCTGATATCATCATAAGCGCCGAGATCGAGAAGTATGTTGCCGGTGAGCAGACAATGGATCAGGCGATTGCGAATATGGATAGGGAACTCAAGCTGAAGATAGGACAGGCTGATGTCTGAGTTCTGATCAATCATGCAGGGCGGAAGTCCTGCATGATTCAGGAGGTCGAAATGAAAGTGATGAAGACATTGAAGAAATATAAAGCGCCTTATTTGTTCATAAGCCCTTTCTTCATTCTGTTCTTCTGCTTCCAGCTGATTCCAGTTGTTTGGACTTTCTATATAAGTTTTACAGAGTGGAATGGGCTGAAAGCACCTGAGTGGGTTGGCCTGGATAATTTCAGGCTGATGTTCAACGATTATATGTTCAGGGATGCTTTTCTCAATACGGTTTTCTATTGGGTTGTCTCAGTTGTAGCCGTTATTGTCATTGCGCTTCTGATAGCAGTCTCAATCAAGAGTCCCCATCTGAAATGCAGAAAGGCTTTCCAGACAATAGCTTTTCTTCCATATGTCTGTGCTTCCGTTGCAATGGGCCTCATCTTCATGATGCTTTTTGATGAGAATGCAGGTCTCGTGAATGCTATTCTTGTCGCTCTTGGCGGAGAGAAGATTGCATGGCTGTCAAGTTCGCGCTTTGCCAAGATACCTGTTGTCCTGCTTTTTGTATGGAGATCGATTCCCTGGTTTACGATCATCATCTATTCAGGACTTCTCAATATATCCAATGAGTACTATGAAGCTGCTACAGTAGATGGAGCTAATGTTTTCCAGAAATTCTGGAAGATCACGATTCCACTGCTTAAGAACATCCTTTTCTTCTGTGCGCTTACCATCACGATTGATACATGGAAGATGTTCAATGAATCCATGACACTCTCCGGTCCGGGAACAAGCAATATGTCCCTGTTCCAGCTCATATATGAGAATGGATTCCAGACATTCAAGCTTGGTTATGCTTCATCGCTGAGCGTTGTTCTTATATTGATTCTTCTTATTATTTCGATGATTCAGTACAAAGTCAGGAAATCTGATGAAGGTATCTGAGGGAGGAGAGGAAAATGAGAAAAAGAAATTCAGCCGTACCTACAGCTGTAGTCAATATATTCATGATTCTTGTTATATTTGTCTGTCTCTTCCCTGTGCTCTGGATGTGTGCTATTGCAATAAAGCCTGTTGGAGAGCCTGTCTCTGGATTCAATGCGCTTTCGATAAAGTCTCCTACACTGGAGAACTTCTCAAGGCTTTTCCAGCTTATTCCTGTGTGGAAGAACCTTTTCAATAGCGCATTCTCAACGCTGCTTGGAACGATAACGACATTGTTCTTCTGTGCTCTTGCGGGATTTGCTTTCGCAAAATACAGATTCCCAGGCCGTGCAAAGCTATTTGCTTTTGTCATCGCGACTATGGCAATAAGCGCAGAAGCTGGTGCTATTCCTCTTTTTATCATCATGAGGAAAATCGGGCTCATCAACAGCCTCTGGTCCCTGATCATTCCGCGAATAGCAACTGCTGTCGGCATTTTCTACCTGACTCAGTATATGCTCGATGTTCCTGATGAGCTTGTCGAGGCAGCAAGAATCGATGGCTGTACTGATTTCGGTAT
Source organism: uncultured Spirochaetaceae bacterium (assembly GCA_944389105.1). Classification (GTDB taxonomy): domain Bacteria; phylum Spirochaetota; class Spirochaetia; order Sphaerochaetales; family Sphaerochaetaceae; genus Ornithospirochaeta. The sequence continues at coordinate 43,730 of CALXLD010000032.1, forward strand.
TTTTGCACGCGTTATCTGTCCTGTTATAAAACCAGCTCTTGCTTCCTGGGCTTCCCTTACGCTCATCGCAAGATGGAACGATTATTTCTTCCCGCTGCTTTTCCTGAACAAGACCGATAAGTATACCCTTATGGTTTCTGTTTCGCTCCTGCCGATAAGCGACGGCCTTGCAACTCCTTGGCAGGTAATACTTGCAGGATGTACTCTTGTCATTGTCCCTGCAATCATTCTTTATCTTATTATGCAGCTGATGCAGAAGGCAGACAGCTTCGCAGGTGCTGTAAAGGGCTGATATGCAGAATATTGTTTCTGAAGCAGAGAGAATGCTGGAAGAGAGGATTTTCCCCTTCTGGCATTCTCTTCGTGATGACGTAAACGGTGGCTTTATCGGCTATATGTCCGAAGATCTTGAAGCTGACCCTGAGTATGATAAAGGCACTATCCTTGAAAGCCGCATCCTCTGGTTCTTTTCTGAATATGCAGCAGCATCCGGCTCTGGTGCTGCATTGTCCGATGCAGTGCATGCATATAAGTTCATAAAGGAGCATGCTATCGACAGGGAATATGGCGGCGTATTCTGGTCTGTAGGTTTCGATGGCTCCCGGAAAGACGATGCAAAGCATGCGTATTGCCAGGCTTTTGCCTTATATGGACTTTCATCCTATTACATGCTTACCGGCGATAAGGAAGCGCTGGATGAAGCTCTTTCCCTATACGGCATTATCGAGAAAAACTGTACTGATGAAACTGGTTACCTTGAATACTTCTCAAGGGACTGGAAGCTTAATGAGGACAATGGGTTATTAAGCGGACATGGCGTGAATGCCTACAGGACGATGAATACGCTTCTTCACATCTTCGAGGCGTATGCAAATCTGTACAGGGCAACGAAGATGGAGTCAGTAGCTGCTTCAATGAAACGTATCCTCTCCATTTATCTGGAGAAGGTATACTGCCCTGAAAAAAGACGGGAAGAAGTTTATTTTGACAGGGATTATAGATCCCTTTGCGATATAACAAGCTATGGACATGATATTGAATCAAGCTGGCTGATAGAGGAGGGGGCGGCGCTTCTGGGCGATGAGAAGCTTTCTTCCCTGATAAGCCAGGTTTCATCCCAGATGGCCCGCAATGTCCTTGAAAAGGCTTTTCTGGATAATGGTGCCGTAATCAATGAATGCGTTGATGGTCATGATGATCTGACAAGAATCTGGTGGATCCAGGCAGAGGCAGTGCAGGGATTTCTTAATGAATATTGGAAATCCCACGATCCTAAGCTGAAGGAAGCGGCGCTTTCAGTCTGGAGCTATATAACAGAGTATTTTGCAGACAAGAGGGAAGGAGGAGAATGGTTCTGGGCTGTTTCTCCTTCCGATGAGCCTCTTCGGGGCTATCCGGTGGTGGATCCATGGAAGTGTCCTTATCACAATGGAAGGCTCTGTCTGAATATCATAAAAAACGGAGATAGATATGGACTACAATGACCGTGTCTGGACGGAAAAAGAGAGGCAGGAGAGGCTTCTTTCGAGAAAGAACACGATAGATGACAGCTTCTATAATGGAATTTTCAGGCGTTATACGTATCCGGTGCTTACAAGAGACCATGTGCCGCTTTCCTGGCGTTATGATTTTTCACGGGAACGCAACCCGTATTTCATGGAAAGGCTTGGCGTGAATGCTGTGTTTAACTCAGGTGCGCTGTATCGCGATGGAAAATATTATCTGGTTGCCAGAGTAGAAGGGAATGACAGGAAGAGCTTTTTTGCTGTAGCGGAAAGCACAAGCCCTGTTGATGGATTCAGATTCACCCATCCTGTTGTTCTTCCGGATACATGCCCTGATGAGACGAATGTCTATGATATGAGGCTCACGCAGCATCAGGATGGGTGGATCTACGGTGTATTCTGCTCCGAGCGCCATGATGATTCTTCCCCGGATATATCACAGGCTGTGGCTTCTGCCGGCATTGTCAGGACGAAGGATCTTCAAACATGGGAACGCCTTGACAACCTTGTAACGCTCCGGAGTCCCCAGCAGAGGAATGTCTGTCTTTTCCCGGAGTTCGTTGATGGAAAATATGCATTCTTTACCAGGCCAATGGACAGCTTCATTGAAACGGGCAGCGGTGGAGGAATCGGCTTCGGCTTATCGGAGAGCATAGAGCATGCCGTTATAGATAATGAGATAATAACAAGCCGAAGACGCTACCATACTATAACTGAATCAAAGAATGGGGCAGGGGCTGTTCCTATTAAGACAGAGAAAGGCTGGCTGCATATTGCTCATGGGGTCCGCAATACCGCAGCAGGACTTAGGTATGTAATCTATGTATTTGTTACAGCTTTGGATAAGCCTTGGCATGTCATTGCAGAACCTGGAGGATTGCTGATAGGACCTCGTGGACATGAACGAAGCGGAGATGTTGATAACGTTGTTTTCACAAATGGTGCTATAGACACTCCTGATGGGCATCTCTTCATTTACTATGCTTCTTCTGATACAAGGCTGCATGTTGCTGAAACTACTGTCGACCGTATGCTTGATTATGCTTTCAATACACCTTCTGATTCTCTCAGAAGCGCGGAGGCTGTAAAGCAGAGGCTATCCCTTATTGAAGCAAACAAAGCCTTTATCTGATATTTTCTCAGTATTAAGAGAGACAGGGCATGCTTCTATGCCCTGTTTGCTGTTCCTGCAGCTTACATGATTATGAAATCGTCTCTGAGGCTTGGTTCTGCATCGGGTTTTATCATGAAATAGGAATCGAGATCAGAAAGGTCCTTCTCAAGACAGTCCATGGCTTTTTCGTAATTCCTTGCAGCAATAGAATCCAGAAGCAGCTTGTGCCATTCGCTCTTGCCTTTGTCATTTCCATCCTTCCATGAGTCCTCATAGTATGATGTTATGCCTCTGAAGCATGTCTTCATCAGGGTATTGAGTGTCTTGGCAAAGTATTTGTTCCCGCAGAATGTGCATAGCGTTATGTGAAACCGTGTGTTGAGCTCCCAGTGGATGAAAGGGTCCTTGGCATTGAGCTTCTCTTCCTGGCTTTCCTTGTAAAGCGCTATCATCGTATTCAGCTGTTCTTCACTGATATGAGGGAAAGCCATCTTAAGTGCTGTAAGCTCGATCATCTTCCTAAGGACCAGTGCGCTTTTTATATCGCTGATGCTTACTGGTTTTATTCTGTATCCTATTCTTGGAAGGCTTTCAATGATATCGTCAGCGCATAGCTGAAGCAGAGCTTCCCTGACGGGGGATTTGCTCATTCCGTATTTTGATATGAGCTGTTTCTCGGTAATAATGGAATCGCTGCCGTATTTCCGCCGTACTATATCTGCAAAAACCTCCTGATAAACGAAGTTCTTTTTCTGCTGGGAAGCATTGTCGTTCATCTGGGGCTCCTTTCAGATCGTTGAATACTGTAATTCTATATTCTATGGGTAAGAATTTCTAGCTGTATCGCATAAATTTCATCTTCAAGCAGAACATTATCTGATTAATGTGCTATAAATTCCTCTATGATTATTCATGGTCTTCAGAAGATGACACTTGTTGATTACCCTGGAAAGGTTGCCGCAATTCTTTTCACCGGCGCATGCAATTTCCGCTGTCCTTTCTGCCAGAATGCCTCTCTGGTCCTCGATCCTTCCTCGGAACCGGAAATCCCGGAGGAGGAGATCTTTGATTATCTTTCAAAACGGAAGGGGCTTCTTGATGGCGTTGTGATAACAGGCGGAGAGCCGACTGTGCATTCAGATCTTGCAGAGTATATTGCAAGGATAAAGGAGATGGGCTTTTCGGTTAAGCTTGATACAAATGGGTACCGGCCCGATGTATTGAGGAGCGCAATTGAGTCTGGATGTGTTGATTATGTGGCTATGGATATAAAGAACAGCTTCAGCAAATATGCCATGACAGCCGGGGTTTCCCGTGTTTTCATCGACCTGATAAAAGAAAGCATTTCCATGCTTATGAACGGGAAGATACCATATGAATTCCGCACTACAGTGGTTCATGAGCTCCATTGTGATGAGGATTTTGAGGAAATAGGGCAGACTCTCTCAGGATGCAGTTCTTATTACCTGCAAACCTATAGCGAGAGAGGAGATATAATCAATCCTGTATTCTCAGCTCCCTCTCTGGAAGATATGGAAAGATATATAAAGATACTAAGAAAGACTATAGGAAACGTATCACTTCGCGATAGATAGACACGCTATATATAGCGTTATAAAACTTATATAACACTTTCTGTTGCGTTTTTGATTGCAATAAATGTTTTACCATGCTATTCTTATAATCCAGAACAGGATGAATGAATGCAAAAAGAAATGCATGTTCTGCAGGAATTCTTCCTATTCATGTTTATGAAAGTTTGGTTTTTCAGATTTTCACAATCTGAATATTTTTTACACGCAAATACTGTTTTATCGGTATCGGAAAGAGAAAGAGAAGAGGTTCGTCAGTGTATCAGGTAGTCAAAAGAGACGGAAAGACTGTTGCGTTCGATATCCAGAAGATCTCGAATGCTATCAAAAAGGCTTTTGATTCAATAGAGAAGCCTTTTGATGATAACGTCATTGATTTCATTTCCCTTAAAGTCACAGCTGATTTTTCTTCAAAGATAGCTAATGACAAGGTGACTGTTGAGGATATCCAGGATTCTGTAGAGAAAGTTCTTGGAGAAGCTGGATATGGCGATGTTGCAAAGAGCTATATTCTTTACCGCCGCCAGAGAGAGAAAATGAGGAATATGAAGTCGACAGTCCTTGATTATAAGAAGATCGTCGACAATTACCTGCAGCTTAATGACTGGAGAGTCAAGGAGAACAGTACAGTAACTTATTCAGTAGGCGGCCTCATTCTTTCAAATAGCGGTGCTATTACTGCGAATTACTGGCTTTCCGAGATTTATGATGATGAGATTGCAAATGCCCATCGCAATTGTGATATCCACATTCATGATCTCTCGATGCTCACTGGATACTGCGCAGGCTGGTCAATCAAGCAGCTTATTCAGGAGGGACTTGGCGGAATTCCTGGGAAGATCACTTCTTCACCGGCTTCCCACCTTGCAACACTCTGCAACCAGATGGTCAATTTCCTCGGCATCCTGCAGAATGAGTGGGCGGGTGCTCAGGCATTCTCTTCTTTTGATACTTATCTCGCTCCATTTGTTAAGAAGGATCATCTTACTTATGACGAGGTTAAGAAGAGCATCGAGTCCTTTGTCTATGGTGTGAATACTCCTTCACGCTGGGGAACACAGGCTCCTTTCTCCAATATCACTCTCGACTGGGTATGTCCTAATGACCTTAAGAATGTCCCAGCTATCGTAGGTGGAAAGGATCAGGACTTCACTTATGGTGACTGCCAGAAAGAAATGGATATGGTTAACAAGGCATTCATCGAAATCATGATCGAGGGAGATGCCAATGGCAGAGGTTTCCAGTATCCTATTCCGACATATTCCATCACAAAGGATTTTGACTGGTCAGAGACAGAGAACAACAAGCTGCTTTTTGAAATGACAGCTAAGTATGGAACTCCGTATTTCTCAAATTACATCAACTCGGATATGTCTCCCAATGATGTAAGGTCGATGTGCTGCCGTCTGCGCCTTGATCTCAGGGAACTCAGGAAGAAGTCCGGTGGTTTCTTCGGTTCAGGAGAGAGCACAGGATCAATTGGCGTTGTTACTGTGAACCTGCCTCGTATTGCTTATCAGGCAAAGGACAAGGAGGACTTCTATCGCCGCCTTGATAGGATTATGGATATTTCAGCCCGTTCTCTGAAAGTAAAGAGAACTGTCGTAACACGTCTTCTCAACGAAGGTCTTTATCCATATACAAAGAGATATCTTGGCTCATTTGATAATCACTTCTCCACAATCGGTCTTGTCGGTATGAATGAAGCTTGTATGAACGCCTCCTGGCTTGGTGTTGGCCTTGGGGATAAGAGGGCTCAGGATTTTGCGGTAGAGGTTCTTAACCATATGAGGAACAGGCTTTCTGATTATCAGGAACAGTATGGAGATCTCTACAATCTTGAGGCAACTCCGGCTGAGTCCACATCATACAGGCTCGCTAAGCATGATGTAGAGCAGTTCCCTGATATCATCACAGCTTCAGCTGATGATAGTGCGCCGTACTATACGAATTCATCGCACCTTCCTGTTGGCTACACTGATGATATCTTCTCTGCTCTTGATGTTCAGGACAGGCTTCAGACGCTCTATACATCCGGTACCGTATTCCATGCATTCCTTGGAGAGAAGATGCCTGACTGGAAGAGTGCTATGAGGCTGGTACGCACAATCGCCGAGAATTATGAGCTTCCGTATTATACGTTGAGCCCGACATACTCAGTCTGCTCGGATCATGGATATATTGCAGGAGAGGTCTATAAGTGTCCTCATTGCGGCAAGCCGACTGAAGTCTACTCGAGGATTACGGGTTATTACCGTCCTATACAGAACTGGAATGTTGGTAAGGCAGAGGAGTTCAAGGAGAGAAAAACTTACGATGTTCCTAATTCCCACCTTACACATACAGGTCCTCTCAATGCACAGGCCGGAAAGCATGAGGATGACTGCTATACAATGGTTGGCAACGATGGAGAGATGCTTTTGTTCACAACAAAGACATGCCCGAACTGCCGTATCGCAAAGGCAGCTCTTGATAAAGCTGGCATGAAGTATAGGGTAGTAGATGCTGAGGAGAATACAGAGCTCTGCAGAAAATACAATATACAGCAGGCTCCTACGCTTGTGGCTTTCACAGACGGAATTGCTACAGTTATCTCAAATGCATCCCAGATAAGGACATTTGCAGAGAGCGCTGTCTGAAAAAACGGACATATCTACGGCTGTACAAGGCAAGGGGATGGCAACATCCCCTTTGTTTGTCTTTAACTGGAAATATTATGTACTTTCTATCTTCCTAGGCATTTTAATCCATTCCCACCGGATGAGTGTCTTCACAATTTTCCACCCCTATATCACTCTATTTATTTCGATAATTCATAAGTTTGGAAATGGTTCTCTTGATCTATTTTTGCAGTCCTTAAGGCTGTGCTGCAAAAACAATCTCCCTAGGATTTCTTAGGGAGATTTCTTACCACTCTGTCAGGAAGGTTTTACTCTTCGGCTGCAAGTACCCTGACTTTTTCCAGTGCTTTTGCAAAAGCTTCATCATCAGTTGTGTCAACTCCAAGAAAACGCAGTCCGATGTTTATGAAGTCAGCCATTTCCTGGAACTGGCCATTGAGAAGCCTGAATTCGTTATCATCATCCTTTGCGGCTCCGTTCATGACAACTGTAAGGGTCTTTCCTTTCCAGTCTTCTTCTCCCATTGGATAGAGTCTATCTACGACAAGTTTTGTCTGGGCTGTCATCTGCCACCAGTATACAGGTGAGAAGATTGCGATTTTATCTGCCTTCTTTGCTTTCTCAAGGATTTCAGGCATGTCATCCTTCTGTACGCATATGCCATTTCCTTTTGTCCTGCACCAGCCACAGCCATGGCAAGGACCCACTTTAACATTCCTTGCATAGATTATCTCTGCACCTGTTATTTCCGCATAGGCTTGGGCAAGTCTGTCTGAGTACATTCCCTTTCTCGGACTTCCTGCTATAACTATTTCCATGTCATTCACCTCTTCTAGATAGAATATTAAGCTTATTCATTGAATCTGGAAATATATAAAGAAAGTAAAACCTCATCTGGTTATTCAGATGAGGCTTCCAGTCGGGCAAGGCGGATTTGAACCGCCGACCCCAAGTCCCCCAGACTTGTACGCTAAACCCCTGCGCTATTGCCCGGAATATCGGACGAACCATAACATATCAAAAGCACTGTGTCAAAGCCCCCGTTTTGACGTTTTCGGCAAAAAGCAGTAGAGTGCATGGGACAGGGGTCAGTTGATGCAGAGTGAAGTTATTGATGACATCCTCTCTGTAGAGGATCAGGCAGCGAAGATCGTTGATGAGGCTGAGGAGAAAGCTAAGGAAACAATTTCCCAGGCTCATGATAAAGCAGCTAAAATCATCGCTGATAGGGTGGAAGCTGTCAGACGGAGCGGTAAAGCCGATGTCGACAGTGCAGAAGCCCTTCTTCAGCAGCATCTTGCAGAGTATGAAGAAGAGCGGGAGCGTATTGAAAGCTCGGAGAATACAATTGATCCGGATGTGCTTGAAAGGGCTGTCTCCCGCATAGTTGACCGAATCTGCAGAACGGAGTATTTCGGAGAGTAAATGAGCAAGGTTTCAGATTACGCCTTTGTGAATGCAAAGCTCAGGGCCCGTATCGGGATAATGCGTGATATGGCTTTATTTGATGAGATGATAAAGTCCCCATCGCTGACAGAGGCTTTTGCAAAACTTGAGGGCAGCCGACATCAGGATCTCCTTGAAGTCTACAGGAAGACAGGGGATCTGCAGCAGGTTGAGCTCCAGATGCTGGAGGATGAGATTTCCCTTTATAGAGAAGTCGAGGGATATCTGCCATCCGTGCCATCTGGGTTTGTTTCCGTTCTTCTTGAAAAGATTGAGGTAGATAACGTAAAGAATGTGATAAGGCTATGGTATTCAGATGCTGTCCGGCATCATGCAATCTCATACCGTTCCTCATATATCTATAAAAAGGATATCGTTCACAGAATAGATTATGACGGAGCGATAAATGCCTCATCTTATCAGGATCTGGCCGCAGCCTTTCACGGCACACCTTATGCAGAAGTGCTTTCTCATTTTACCCTGGAGACAATTGCTTCTGAGGGTCTTTTCCCGCTTGAGATAGCTCTTGATCATATGTGGTTTGGGCATCTTGAGAAAGGAATCAGGACGCTTACTGGCCAGGACAGGAAGATTGCGGAAGCAATCTATACAGTCGATGTTGACCTTAAGAATATATTGATTATTACCCGTTATAGCTATTCTTATCATCTTTCTCCTTCTGATCTGAGGAAAGTCATGATTCCAATGGGCTATATAGCACGTGAAGCAGAGAAGATGGGAGCACTTTCATCTGATGATCCTATAGCGGTTCTTTCCGGTATAGTCAGGCATCACTACCCTCAGATATCAGAGGAGATAACCAGAATTAGACGTACAGCTGATGATCTGACGACAGTAGAGGAGAATAACAGGGAGATTGTTCTCATTGAGACTTACCTTGGAGAGCGAAGAAAGAAGGAGTACCGTAAGATACTTATGGGAGATCCATTCAGTATCGGAGTTGTTCTCGCTTATTTCTTCCTGTGCCTGCAGGAGGACGGGAATCTCCGTGCAATCCTTTCCGGTAAGTATTATGGCCAGAGCGAGGCAAAAATCAGGGAGGGGTTAGGATTATGAGCATGTTCACCCGGAAGATGAGGATGCTGACAGCTGTTGTTATGGAGAGCGATAAGGATAATGTCGTCAAGGCTCTTCTTGAGAAGGGTGTGATGGAGTTTGTCCATATCGGCTCTCTTCCTGCTGACAAGATGGCAAAGCTGTCTGAACATTCCTCATCGGTGCCAAAAGCTGCACTTACAGATATGAGGGTCAGGATTGAAAGTCTTCTGAAAGAAGGGGGAATAAAGCTTCCTGATCTTGATAGCAGTTCCCTTGAGAAGCTTCCGCCTCTTGATATGGAAACCTACAGAAGGACTCTTGATAAGCTTTCGCTGTCCCTTCAGAGCGTGAGGGACCGTCAGAGAAACATCAATCAGGATATAAACGCGATTGAGGAGATCATCAGGTATGCTTCTGAGAAGAAGAATGATTATCTCGATCTGAGAGTAGGACTCAATACACATGGTTCTTCGGAGGATCTTCTTCAGAGGCTTGATCAGATAGGCGGGGTTTTCCTTTTCTCTTCAAAGCCATTTATATCCCTTACGCTTCGCCGTGATTCTGCGCGTGTGACAGAGGTAATGGACAAGTTCGGCTGGACGGAAACAACTGACAGCGAAGCCCAGAAAAGCGCGCTCTCGGAGGCAATCGGGGAGGCGAAGGCTGAGACTGAGTCATACAGAACTGAGCTTGAGAAGCTTTCTGAGGATGTGAAGAGCAGGGTCAGGAAGGTTTCTTCTGATCTGATTGCGATATGGACAAATGTCAGGGTTCATGAGCTTTGTGAGCATATTGAATCCTATTTCTCCTATACCAGGAATACTACGCTGTTCTCGGGATGGGTTCCCGCGGAGTATTCGGATGATATAACATCCCTTCTTACATCTGTGACATCGGGACGCTGCATCGTTGAGTGGACAGATGCTGACGAGATGCCTCGTGAGGAAGTCCCTGTAGAGATGACCAGCCCGAAGCTGCTGAGACCATTCGAGAGGATGGTTAATAATTACAGCACCCCTGAATATGGCTCAATAAACCCGACGCCATTTACTGCAGTTGCATATCTTGCGATGTTCGCTCTTATGTTTGCTGATCTTGGACAGGGTTTTGTGCTTCTTCTGGTCGGTTTTATCGGAAAGTGGATCTATAGCAAAAATCCTACTAAGAAAGATGGGGTCATCTCGCGTTATCTCTGCTCTCTTCTTATTTTCCTAGGACCTGCTTCAATGGTTGGAGGACTTCTTTTCGGTTCATGCTTCGGCTTTGAGCTTCTTCCGGCCCTCTGGTTCCCATTTGACAGGGTTGTAGAAGGAGAGCCTGTACAGGGACTTGTGCAGGATATCTACGATATACTTGGGATAACGATCAGGTTCGGTATTGTCGTTATCTATCTTGGCCTTATTCTGAATTGGATAAATCTTTTCAGGAAAAAGAGATTCTATGAGCTTATCTTTGATAAGAACGGAATTGTGGGCGGTGTGATGTATGGCCTTGGAATCTGGTTTGCATGGGGCTTTGTCGCATCTGGCTACAAGACATTCCCGTCAGCTCCGTTCTTTGCACCTATTCTGATAACCTGTCTTCTGATGATAGTCATCAAAGGACCTATAGGTGCTGTAATCAAAGCAAGGCATGGAGAGAAAGAAGGAATCGGAAGGGTTGTTATCGATACAATCATGGATTTTCTTGTAGAAGTACTTGAAATATTTTCCGGACTTCTTTCAAATACACTCTCGTTCATGCGAGTTGCAGGACTTGGAATCGCGCATGCTTCTCTGATGTCGGCTTTCTATCAGATTGCCGCAATGCCGGGAAACATCGTGCTCCAGATTCTGATAATGATACTCGGAAATGTGTTGGTCATCGTACTAGAGGGACTTTCGGCAGGTATACAGTCGCTTCGTCTCAACTATTACGAGTTCTTCACGAAGTACTTTACCGGTCATGGCATGGCTTTTGAGCCTGTAGGGCTTAAGAGCAGAGCTGTAACCGACTAATTAAGGGAGGGTCATGATATGACCGCATACGCATTCAGGAGCAAGGTTCGCCTTTCGCTTGTTCTCATGGTGGCAGTTCTTGTTGCTACAGCATTCGTTTTCACACCATCTCTCGCTGCAGCTGCAGAAGGGACAGAGGTTGTCGACTATAACCTAGCATGGGTGTGCATTGCAGCTGCACTTGCATTTGGTTTCGGAGCCCTTGGTGCTGGAATGGCAATCTCTCATGTAGGATCTGCTGCAATGGGTGCAATTTCTGAGAAACCTGAGATTGCAACAAACGCTCTTATCTTCATAGCTCTTGCAGAAGGACTTGTTGTCTTCGGATTCATCACAGCCCTGATGATCCTGGGATCAATATAAGATGGAATACTTCGTTATCGGGGACGAGGATACTGTCCTCGGCTTCTCCCTTGTAGGGGTTTCAGGCATTGCCTGTTCATCCGAAGAGGAGGTCAAGGCTGCCTGGAACAAAGCGACAGAGGACAAGGAGCATGGGGTTATCATCATAACTGATGAATGTGCTGCATTCATCAGGGATACTGTTGATAAATATCTCTTTACAATGAGTTTCCCTCTGGTCGTGGAAATCCCTTCTAGAAACAGCAAGGGAAGTACTGATTTAAGGGAGCTCGTTAACGAAGCTATAGGAGTTTCGATATGAAGGCAGATAATCCGCTTATCCGCGGTATTCTCTCCGAAGCTCGTACAAAAGCTGATGAGATAGGAAAAGCTTCTGAGAAGGAAGCAGATGCTATCATCATGGAAGCTGAGGAGAGAGCTGAGAGAGAGGCTGAGATGGAGAAGCGCAGTTATTCTGTGCGCCTTGAGCAGATTAAGGCCAGGGAAGAGAGCGCTAGGCGCAGCATTGACAGGCTTTCTGAGCTGAAGGGGCTTGATGCTGCATATACGGAAGTGATGGATGAAGTCAATCTCAGACTGAAGGATATGATTGATAGTCCTTCCTTCTCCTCAGTGCTTGTCCAGTGGATTGCAGAGGCCGCAATCGGGCTCGATAGGAAGGAGGCGAAAGTCTCCTTTTCAGAAAAGACCCCTGTTACTGATGAAATGCTCCGTCAGGCTGAGGCTCTTGTAAAAAAAGAAACCGGCGCATCTGTTTCGCTTACGCTGGATGCAGAGCGCCTTTCCGGAGCAGGGGTAGTGCTGTCCAGCATGGATGGTAAGGTATCTTACAACAACCAGCTTGATGTCCGTATGAGACGTTATTCCAGGGATATCAGGCGGATAGTTCAGGAAGAAAATGCAAGGCAGAATAGTAGGTAAGGTAAAGCGTGTAAATGGACCTGTCCTTACAGCATCCGGAATCACGGATGCGCAGATGATGGAACTTGTCCATGTAAGCGATCTCGGCATAGTCGGGGAAATTGTCAAGCTTCGTGAGGGAGAGGCAACGATCCAGGTATATGAGGATGCGACAGGAATCAAGCCTGGCGATAATATCTATGGATCGGGAATGAGCCTTTCTGCAGAGCTTGCTCCCGGTCTGATCGGGAATATATATGATGGAATCCAACGGCCTCTTGAGGAGCTGAGAAAGCTTTCAGGGGATTTTATAGGAAAGGGCATAGCTGCCACAGCTGTTGACCATGACAAGCTCTGGCATTTTGTGCCGTCAGTGTCAGCTGGGGATATAGTCCATAAAGGTTCTATAATCGGTACTGTTCAGGAAACAGAAAGAGTTGAGCACCGAGTCATGATTCCTCCTACGGTAGAGGGAGAGCTGAAGATTGTCAGGATGGTAGGAGAGGGGGATTACAAGGTTGCTGATGAGCTTGCTCTCGTTACCTCTGACAAGGGTGTGTCTACATCGGTCTCGATGCTTCAGTACTGGCCGATCCGTGTTCCACGTCCGATTGCTGATCATGCTGATCTGAGCGTGCCTCTTGTAACAGGTCTCAGGGTAATTGATACGCTCTTCCCGCTTTCAAAAGGCGGTACGGTAGCAATCCCTGGAGGATTCGGTACAGGAAAGACTATGACTCAGCACTCGATTGCCCAGTGGTGCGATGCAGATATCATCGTATATATCGGCTGCGGGGAAAGAGGCAATGAGATGACGGATGTTCTAAGGGAGTTCCCGCATCTGACAGATCCTCGTACAGGGCTTTCATTGATGGAAAGAACGATTCTCATCGCAAACACCTCCAATATGCCTGTATCGGCGCGTGAGGCATCAATCTATACAGGTATAACAATGGCTGAGTACTACCGTGATATGGGCTATAATGTCGCAATCATGGCTGATTCCACATCCCGCTGGGCGGAGGCGCTCAGGGAGCTTTCAGGCCGAATGGAGGAGATGCCTGCAGAGGAAGGCTTCCCAGCTTATCTTCCGACCCGTATTGCCCAGTTCTATGAGAGAGCTGGCCATATGAAGACGCTTGGAGGCGGAGAGGGATCTGTCTCTGTAATCGGAGCTGTTTCCCCACCTGGCGGTGATTTCTCAGAGCCTGTCACTTCCCATACAAAGCGGTTTGTCCGTGCGTTCTGGGGCCTCGACAGAGCTCTTGCATCTGCTCGTCATTATCCTGCTATCTCATGGCTCGATAGCTATTCAGAGTATACTGATGAAGTAAAGAACTGGTGGAATAGCCAGAGCCATGACAAATGGTATGAAAACAGGCAGAAGATAATGGAGCTTCTTCAGAAAGAGGTAAGGCTGCAGCAGATAGTCAAGCTTGTCGGCCCGGATGCGCTTCCTGATTCACAGAACTTCATTCTTGAGGTCTGCTCGCTTTTCAAGACAGCATTCCTTCAGCAGAACGCCTTCGATGAGATAGATCGCTACTGCTCTATAGAGAAGCAGACGAAGATGCTTAATATCATCCTGCGTTACTACCAGCTTGGCTCTGAGGCTATACAGAAGGGTGTTCCTCTTGTGAAGATCAGGCGTATGCAGGTTGTTCAGGATATTACGAAGATGCGTTTCAGCGTTTCCAACGACCATGTTGATGATATCGACAAGCTGGAGCTGAAGCTTGAACGCTCGATAATGCAGCTGGGGAGTTTGTATGATGAGTGATACACTACTTAAGGAAACAGATAAGTCACTTCTATCCGGTCGTGAGTATGCCGGAGCATCCAGAATCGATGGTCCGCTCGTATATATGAGGAATACGCATCCGGTAGGGTACAACGAACTGGTTGAGATTATCGCACCCGATGGATCTGTTCGTTCGGGCCAGGTCCTCGACACCTCCGATGATGCTGTCTGCGTGCAGTGTTTTGAGGGAACAGATGGTCTTAATCTTCCAGATACGAAGATGCATTTTCTTGGCGAACCTCTTACGCTTGGCGTTTCGGAGAAGATGCTTGGCCGCGTCATGAATGGACTGGGAAAAAGCCGAGATGGTGCTGCTGTTCCTGCATCTGAAGATGAGAGGGATGTCAATGGTGTTCCTATGAATCCTACGGCAAGGGAATACCCTAGGGATTTCATCCAGACCGGTATATCTGTGATAGATGGGATGATGACGCTCATCCAGGGACAGAAGCTTCCGATTTTCTCGGGAAACGGTATGGAGCATAACCAGCTTGCTGCACAGATCGTGCGTCAGGCAAAGGTCCGCGGCGGCAAGAGTGAATTTGCTATTGTTTTTGCGGCAATGGGTGTCAAATACGACGTTGCAAAGTACTTCATCGATTCATTCGAGGAGACAGGAGTCCTTGATAACGTTGCGATGTTCCTTTCCCTTGCAGATGATCCGTCGCTGGAGAGGACAATCACACCGCGTACTGCACTGACGCTTGCTGAGCACCTTGCTTTCGATAAAGGCAAGCAGGTTCTTGTCATCATGACTGATATGACAAACTACTGCGAATCTCTCAGAGAGATATCTACGCAGCGCGGCGAGATTCCTTCCAGAAAGGGATACCCTGGGTATCTTTACTCAAATCTTGCAGAGATTTACGAGAGATCGGGAAAGATCCAGGGAAAGGCGGGGTCTATAACACAGCTTCCTATCCTGACGATGCCGAATGATGACATAAGCCATCCTATACCGGATCTCACAGGATATATTACCGAAGGACAGATTGTTTTCGACCGCGATATGCATGGACGTGGCATTTATCCTCCAATCAACTGTCTTTCATCTCTTTCCAGACTTATGAAGGATGGTATCGGAGAAGGAATGACCAGAGCTGATCATCCTCATCTTTCGAACCAGCTTTTTGCTTCGTATTCTCATGTGCAGGAGGTGAGGAATCTTGCTTCGGTTATCGGAGAAGAGGAGCTTACTGAACTTGATCATAAGTACATGGAGTTCGGTGACTTCTTTGAAAAGAGGTTTGTAGGGCAGAGATTCGATGAGGACAGGTCCATCGAAGAGACTCTTGATCTCGGCTGGCAGGCTCTTTCAATCCTTCCTGCTGAGGAGCTTCAGAGACTTACGGATGAGGAAATCGAGGAGCATTATAAGGGCTGATGAACACTAATATAGCACCTACGAGAAGCAATCTGATGAGAATCAAGGATGAACTGGCCTTTTCAAGAACAGGCTATGATCTTCTTGACCAGAAGAGGTCGATTCTCGTCTCAGAGCTTCTTACTCTCGTCGATCAGGCTGTTGATTACCAGAACAGGGTTGAGAAAGCACTCAAGGATGCATCGGATGCTCTTGAGGAAGCTATAATGCACATGGGAAGGCTTAAGGTTGCCAATCTCTCCGGTGCTGTCGGCATCACATCATCCATCTCTCTTTCTTCAAGAAAGGTGATGGGTGTAGAGCTTCCTAAGGTCAGTACGGAGTTCGCCGGATCCGGCCCTTTTTTCTCCCCCGAGGGTACAAGCATGCTTGCGGAGGTTGCTGTCAACCGCTACCGCGATGCTCTTTCGCTGATGGGGCAGATGTCGGAGCTCAAGGTTTCGATAATGCGTCTTGCGCGGGAGGTAAGAAAGACTATCAGGAAAGTCAATTCCCTTGAAAAGCTTGTAATTCCTGACAGGGAGGCGACCGTCCGCTATCTAGCTGGAAGAATAGAGGAGGCTGAGAGGGAGAGCATGATTCAGATGAAGACTGTCAAAAACAGAATGGAAAGGGAGGGAAGAGGATAATGGATGCCCCATATAAGCGTATTCTTGTCTATCTAGATGGAAGCGAGGGCTCTATGACTGCTGCTATGTATGCAATCCTTCTTGCAGCTTCAAGCAAGGCAAGTCTGCATGCAGTATATGTTGTGAACACAAAGGCTCTGGGAGATCTTGTCAGGTCCAGGATTCTTATTGATCAGGAGAAGTCTGAATTTCTCTCAGATCTTCAGAAAGATGCGGCAAGGCATATAAGGCATACCGAACGTCTTGCTTCCTCTAAGGATGTGGCGATAACCACAGCTTCGATAGAGGGATCCCCCCATAAGGAGATTGTCTCTTACAT
Source organism: uncultured Spirochaetaceae bacterium (assembly GCA_944389105.1). Taxonomy (GTDB): domain Bacteria; phylum Spirochaetota; class Spirochaetia; order Sphaerochaetales; family Sphaerochaetaceae; genus Ornithospirochaeta. The sequence goes on from CALXLD010000032.1 coordinate 60,460, forward strand.
AAAGAACAACGATATAGATCTGCTTGTTCTTGGTTCTGTAAACGTGATCCGCTCAAGGCGCGATGAGCTTACAAGCGAGAATGACAGGATGCTTCGCACATCCCCATGCCCAGTTGTTGTCGTCCGCGATTCAGACGACAATATATGGCAGCAGTTTGAGGAGGTTTAAATGGCATTTCTTGAAGCAATCGATAAAGATCTTATAAAAGTACCTATGACAGCAAAAAACGGTAAGGAGGCTGTGGAGGAGCTTGTTTCTCTTTATGCTGCAAAGCATGGTCTCCTTCCTTCCGAGACAGAATCCGTAATCTCTCATGTCCTTGACAGGGAGAAGCTCGGTTCAACTGCTATGGAGAACGGAATTGCCATCCCTCATGCAAAAATTGAAGGGCTGAAGGAATCTGCCGTGGTTATAGGAGTCTCCCGTCTGCCTATAGATTTCGGAGGAGACAAGAAGAGTTCCATCTTTTTTCTGGTGCTTGCTCCTGCCGAGAATCCTGCTGAGCACATCCAGATCCTTTCCTCGATTGCAAAGGTCTGCTCTTCAGAGCTTTTTGTAAGGATGCTTTCATCTTCTAAGACAAAGGAAGATGTCTATCAGCTGTTCTTCGACTGAAAAACACAATGGAATCCTGCTTCCAGTGGTAAAATACTGCTGGAGGCGCAAAATGGAAATTACATTTTTCGGAGCAGCTCGTACAGTTACAGGTTCTTCTTTTCTTCTGGAGCATCAGGGGTTTTCCGTCCTTGTAGACTTAGGACTTCCTCAGGGAAGCGATGAGAAGAAGATCGGAGAGGAGCTTCCTTTTGCTCCTTCGATGGTTGATGCCGTCATTCTCACCCATGCGCACATAGATCATTCCGGCCGGCTTCCTCTTCTTGCCAGGCTTGGTTATACCGGACCGATTTACTCAACAGCAGCTACGCTTTCGCTTTCCTCGATAATGCTTGAGGATTCTGCGCATATACAGGAAAGCGAGGCGGAATGGAAGACAAGGAAGAGAAAAAGACATGGTGAGGATGCTGTTGAGCCTCTTTATACAGGAGAGGATGCCGATCTGGCGCTCTCTCTTTTCCGTTCGATTGAGTATGGTGAACGGGTTGATCTCTCTCCTTCGATGTGGTTTGAATTCAAGGATGCCGGACATCTTCTCGGTTCTGCTTCCGTCAGGATTCACTGCATGACTGAGGATGGCGAGAAGTCGATCGTGTTTTCCGGGGATATCGGGAATATCGATCAGCCAATGATCAAGGATCCCGATTATTTCCATGAAGCAGATTTTGTTGTCATGGAGTCTACCTATGGTGACAGGCTTCATAATCAGGAGGATAGAGAGGAAAAGGATATACTCCTTGCAAGGGCTGAAAGACTTGCTTCTATAACCGATGATGCCTTCCGCCGTGGTGGTAATCTGGTTATTCCTTCCTTTGCCGTTGGAAGAACGCAGGAGATCCTTTATCTTTATAGGATTATCATGGACAGGAAGCTTCTTGATTATGAAATTCCTGTTTTTGTAGATAGTCCTCTTTCGGTAAAGGCAACGCGTATTTTCTCCTCTTGCCTCAGGGATGATTATTTTGATGCAGAGGCCCGGTCTATGATTGAGCGCGGCATCAATCCGATACTTTTCCCATCTCTTGTTACGATTACAGATGTTAATGATTCAAAGGCTCTCAATGACAGGAAGGAGAGTGCTGTTATTATTTCTTCTTCGGGTATGTGTGAGGCCGGACGGATCAGGCATCATCTGAAGCATAATCTCTGGCGTCCTGAATCAACTGTTCTTTTTGTCGGATATCAGGCGGAGGGGACACTTGGCCGTTCTCTGATAGATGGTACTGATCATGTGACGCTTTTCGGTGAGCAGATATCTGTCAACGCAAAGATCGAGATACTTGAGGGAACTTCCGGTCATGCTGATCAGAAAGGTCTAGAGAGATGGCTTGGGGAATTCAAAGAGAAACCAGAGGCAGTCTTTGTTGTCCATGGTGAGGATAATGTCTCCCAGTATTTTGCTTCGAGGCTGAAGAACGGAAATGGCTATCATGCATATGCCCCTAAGCTTTTTGAGCATTTTGATCTTCTTAGCGGCAGCATTCCGCTTCAGAATGATACTGCTCTCAGGGAGAAGACTGCTTCTGATCTCCGTTCGTCATTTGAAATTCTTGAAAGCAGCCGTTCAAAGCTTGAGGATATTGTACTTAGAATGGAAAAGGCTGCTTCCGGAATAGATCTTGCCAACGAGAAGAAGGCCAGAAAGCTTTCAGATGCAATAAGGAGGCTTTCCAGCGATGTGGATTTCCTAGTCTCGAAGTGGAACAACGATGCGAAGTAAAATTTTTTGAAAAAATAAATACAACTATTGCAAAGAGATAGATATTTTCTGATAAAAAAGTTCATAAAAAAGCGCGTAAAGGGGTTTACAAGGGGCGAGGAAATGTGCAGAATACAGCC
>CALXLD010000033.1 GCA_944389105.1 uncultured Spirochaetaceae bacterium
TGGAGAATGCCGCGTCGTCTGCAAGGCACAGGGAATCCCAGAATCTCTTTCTCTTTTCCTCTTCCAATTGCTGCCTCCTGTAAGCAATACGCACTGGAAGGGGATTCTGGCTAAGAAATCGGGGAAAATTCCCACAAGGGGATTCTGGTTAAGTCCGGTTTCTTTTCGTATCATCATTGTATGGATGCATATGAAAGAGCGATAAAGCTTCTTGCTTTAAGGGAACATACTGAGAAAGAAATCAGAATCAAGCTTAAAGAGCGGGGTTTCCCGGCTGATGAAATAGATAAAGCGATAGATCGCCTTTTAGAAGAAGGGAGCCTTTCCGAAAAACGGTTTGCAGAGAGCTATATCAGGGCAAGGCTGAGAAAGAATCCGGAAGGGAGAAGCATTCTTAGGATGAGACTGATTGAGAAGGGGAGTCCTAAATCTGTTGCGGATTCAGTACTTGCAGATGTCTGGGAGAGCGAAAGCTATATCAGGCCGCTTGCCGAGTATTATGAATCCCTGCTGCGAAAGAAAGGAGAGGAGGGTGCCAGAGCAGCCCTCCTAAGAAAAGGCTGGAGAGAAAGTGAGATAAAGGAAGCTTCCTTATTCCTTGATCCCGGGATCGGTGAATGAGAATGAATCCACATCAAATAAGCCGCAGTCTGTGAGCTTTAGGGAAGGAATTACCGGAAGTGCCATGAAGCACAGTGTCATGAATGGGTCTATGGCTTTATTCACTGCCAGCTCCTTATCTGCAATCTCATGCATCCTGACAAGGCATTCTGTAACCTCGTTCAGAGGCTGGTCTGTCATGAGCCCTGCAATTTCCAGAACATGAGTTCCTAATTCTCTGCCATCTTTGAACATTGTTATGCCGCCGCCTGTTTCTATTAATCTGTTTACAGCCGCGACCATATCTTCATTATTGTCTCCGATTACGATTATGTTATGGGAATCATGTGCAATTGATGTGGCAACAGCTCCATGCTTCATGCCATATCCTCTTATCAGCCCGACTCCGACGTTTCCTGTTCCATGATGGCGCTCAATTACCGCAAGCTTGAGGATGTCTTTTCTGTCTTCATGGACCCATTCTCCTTTTTCATCCCTTTTGATCCAGCAGTTTCCATTTCCTGTGACAACGCCACCAGGGATTATATCTATAACTTTTACATGGTCGGAGCCTGGCCTGAATGAGAGTTTTCCAGCGGAGAACTCTTTTACATCCATCTTTCCTGAGACATTCACAGGTCTGGTATGAGGAGCTTTTGAAATGATCCTGCCATTCTCAGCGACTTTCTTTCCTTTTATGAAGACTTCCTCTGCTTTTATTCCATTCTCTATTGAAGATGTCAGTATGAAATCCGCTCTGAAGCCCGGTGCTATCATTCCGCGGTCTGAGAGGCCATAGCAGATCGAGGCATTAAGCGTTGCCATTGAAATTGCTGTATATGGGTCAAGGCCGTTTTGTATTGCAAGGCTTATTCCATAGTTCACATGACCATCTTCGACAATTGACTGCGGCTGCCTGTCATCTGTACAGAAAAGTATCCGGCCTGAATTCTTTTCATTGACACCTGGCAGAAGCTGCAGAACATTCCTGCAGGCTGTTCCTTCCCTGAGCATTACATACATGCCTTTCCGTACTTTATCGACAAGTTCCTCCGGTGTCTCGCATTCATGGTCCGTTGTTATCCCCGCTGCCCTATAACCATCTAGGGCAGGGCCTTTTATAGACGGTGCATGTCCATCGATATTCTTCTTCCTTTTATAGGCGCTTTCCAGCTTATCCAGGACAGCTGCATTGCAGGAGGCTACTCCTGGGTAGTTCATCATTTCTCCCAGACCGAGGACTCTTGGGTTATCTATGAACTTTTCGATCTCCGCTGCTGTCAGTACCGCACCTGCGTGTTCAAAAGGAGTTGCAGGTACACATGACGGGAACATAAGAAAGACTGAGAGCGGTATGTTTTCTGAAGCATCGAGCATGTACTTCATGCCATCAAGTCCTGTCACGTTGCATATCTCATGGGGATCTGCGATTACAGTGGTCGTACCGCATGGAATTACGGCATCTGAGAACTCAGAAGGGGAGAGATGCGATGATTCTATATGACAATGCGCATCGATGAGTCCCGGAAGAAGGAATCGTCCGGCTGCGTCTATTTCTTCTTTTGCTTTTCTGTCTCCATCGAAACCTACGATCATTCCATCTGTTATGTAGACATCAGCCATGAAAGAATTTCTGTTGCACACATCAACAACTCTGGCATTCCTGATGACAAGATCGCATAAGATCCTTCCCATAGCAGCATCAATAAGTTCTGAAGTCATTTCCTTATTCATTCTTGCCTCCTCTTCCAGTCTAAGGCAGTTTTTTTGAAGAGGCAAATTCTAACGGAAGAAAAAGGGCAGGACCGATCTGGCCTGCCCTTAGATCTGTTTCAGATTATATCATCTAAGCTCTGAAGTCTTCTCATATCGTATTCTCTCAGCTGGTTCGTCAGCGTGTTCGGATCATTGAACTTCTTTTCCCTGTGCTTGTTGAAGATCAGGTAAAGAGTAGGTGAGAGAAGCAGCGTAAGGAAGGCTCCTGTGATGATACCTCCTGTGAATGTTACGGCAAGAGGCTGCATCATCTCTGCACCGTCTCCAGGGAAGAATGCCATAGGGATCATTCCGAGGATTGTAGTCAGTGTTGTCATCAGGATAGGGCGGAGACGACCATATGCAGCCTGAAGACATGCCTGCTTTACAGGAACCTTCTGCTCTACAAGACGGTTGATGCAGTCTACGAGAACAATACCGTTGTTAACGACTGTTCCGATCAGGGCAACAATACCTACGATACTGAAGAGTGAGAACTGCTGACCCATTGCAACATGGATCCAGATTACTCCGATCAGCAGAAGCGGAATTGTTGCGAAGATGATAAGAGGATCGATAAGCGATTCGAACTGTGCTGCCATAACTGCGTAAACCAGGAAGAGAGCAAGAACGACGATCATTATCATCGTAGGAAGATATTCTGCGAACATGGACATTTCTCCAGTCTGTTCGAGAGTTACTCCCTCTGGAAGAACAAGATGTTCCTCAAGTGCTCTGTCAACAGCTGCCTGTACATCATTTGCAGCATAGCCTTCCATGATGTCCGCAGAGACATGATTGATTCTCTCTTTGTTCTCTCTCATGATCGTAAGAGGTGCAGTTCCTTCTTCGAGATCTGCGACAGCATCGAGACGTACCCTTGACCCTGTTGAAGTCGGGATCATCAGGGCTTCAAGATCTTCTACAGACTGGATCTGATCCTCATCGACTCTTACGACAAGATCATATGTCGTATCGTTGTCGAAGGTTGAGATTTCCGTTGCTGTGACACCTGTAAGCGCTGCCTGGACAGTTGTCATCAGGTCGCTCATCGATACGCCGAGATCCTGAGCTCTGTTCTGGTCAATCACGATAGAATACTTCGGTGCACCATTGTCGAGGTCGGAATCGATATTCTCAACCTGCGGAACATATGTATGGAGTATATCCATGATCTGGCTTGCAACCGCAAGTGACTGTTCCGTATCGTTTGAATGGATTGCTACCTGGATTCCTGTTCCCGACATGGATCTGGAATTCGAGAAGAGCCATTCTGCCTCAGGGGCATCGTCAAGAAGCGGCCTCAGCATTCCCTGGATATCCGAAACTGTATATATCTGCTCAGTGATGTCCGGAAGATCAATCTCTATAGAACCAGTATTCGATGAGCCTACTTCCGTAAGGATTGATTCATAGCTGTCCTCTGGAAGGGTTTCCAGAACCTTTCTCTCCATATCGAAGACATACTCTTTTGTTACATCCTGCGTTGTTCCCTGTGCAAGAGTAAGGTTGAGTGTCACCGAATCATCAGTTGTTGACATCGGGAAGAGCGAGATTCCAAGATCTCCGAATTTGATCAGGGACACAATGAGAAGAAGCACGAGAAGAAGGATAAGAAGGAACTTCCTGTTGAGGAAGAAGTTGAGAACCTTCACATATGCATTCCTCATGTGCATCTCGGCATTTGCCATTGCATCGTCAATAGCTTTAAGAGGTTTCCATCTGAGCGGTTTCTGTGTTCTTGTATTGATTTTCAGGATGGAACCGCAGAGCGCAGGAACGAGCGTAACAGCAACGAAAAGCGAGGCGAACAATGAGATACAGACTGTTATGACAAGATCCTGGAACATGATTCCGATCATACCGATATCATATTTGTAGATAAGGATAGGAACGAATACACAGATTGTCGTGAGCGTGGAAGCGCAGATTGCTGTAAACATATTCTTGCTGCCAAGAATAGCTGCTACTGCACTTCTTTCTCCCTTCTGCCTGAATGTATAGGTGTTCTCAAGTATGATGATTGAAGCATCAACTGTCATACCGATACCAAGGATGAGTCCGGACATACTCATGGCATTTACTGACATGCCTGTTACTGACATGAGCATGAGCGTGATGAGAATACATATAGGCATCGACAGGGAGATGATTATGGTTGTCTTGATTCCCCTGAGGAATACAAAGATGATTGCCGCTGCGAGTATGACTCCCTGGACAGCGGAGTTCACAACCTCGTTCATTGTGTCGGTGATCATCTCTGTTGAATCTCTCTGGATCTCAAGTACAAGACCCTCCGGAATTTCTGCCTGGATTTCCGGCAGAGCTTCACGGACAGCTTTTGCTACAGTTGTCTCATTGCTGTCGGATTCGTTTGAGATGTTGATTGTGACAATCTCGTTTCCATTGAGGTAGGATAGGCGTCCGCCTGAAGCTGTATCCTCAACGACCTCCGCAACATCCTGGAGGTAGATCGGGGTTCCCTTTCCTGTATAGCCAACGATTGTTTCCTTGATGTCATCGATGGTCATGTAGCGGGCATCGCCTGTAATCTGATAGTCCATGCCGCGCTGGGTGATCTCTCCTCCTGTGCTCTGTATATTGCGTGCTGCAATCATTGCGGAAATCTGGGAAATCGTGAGATTGTATGCTTCCAGTCTGTTTGGATCAACTTCTACGCTGTACTCAACAGGAGCACCGCCATAGACATTGACCTGAGAAACTCCATCTACTCTTTCAATGAGCGGCTGGATTGTGTTCTCCGCAATATACTGAAGCTCGTCTTCTGTTCTGTCTCCGGTGAGGGTGAGACGCATGATTGATCCGGATCCCATCGAATCGAAGCGGATTACCGTAGGATTCTCAGCCCAGTCCGGGAGCATTCTTGAAAGCATCGATGTGATTGTTGTGACATCATCATATGCTTCATCAAGATCTGTTCCATAATTGAACTCAAGAATCACCATTGCCCGGCCTTCTCTCGATATGGACGTCATCGTATCCAGATTCTGCAGGGAGTTGAGGGCGTTTTCCATGGTATCGGTTACCTGGAGCTCGATTTCCTCAGGACCAGCATCGTTGCAGCTCACCATTACCGAGATAACAGGAAGGTCAACATCTGGATAAAGTGCCATATCAAGACGCGGAAGGAATACAACGCAGATGACGCAGATCAGAACATAGACCATTGTCATCAGCACAGGGCGTCTTACTGATAGTTCTGACAGTGTCATTTAGTTCTCCTGATTAACAACGCTGATGGCTGTTCCATCCGTTACGTTTCCTGCTGTGATTACCATATCTCCCTCTGAAAGACCTGAGGTTATTACAGTATCGACACCATTTGAGCTTCCTACTGTTACTATTGTTCTTTTTGCTGTTCCATTATCTGCAAGATAGACAATATCGTTTCCAAGATATGTATCGAGAGCTGAATCCGGAACGATGAGAGCATTGTTTATATGCTCTGTCTCAAGATTCAGACGGATATACATTCCTTCCTTCAGTCCGGTAGTGTCGCCAGTCAGAGCGATCTCAATATCTGAAGAACGGGTTGTTGAATCAACTGTAGGTGCAATGTATGTGAGAGTTCCTGTATAGATCCTTCCAGGATAAGCTACTGATTCCATTGTCGCAGGCATTCCTTCCGCGATTGTCCCAAGGAACTTCTCAGAGATCTCAGCCTCGACTACCAGCTCGGATGTTCCCGCTACTGTGATAATCGGCTGTGAAGCTGTCACTGTCTGGCCAACAGCTACTGGGATGTCGTTTACAATGCCGGAAGCTTTTGCCACGACAGGGCTTGCTTTGTATGAGGCACCGGGGCGGGAAGGATCAACGTATGCAACAGTATCTCCTGCATTGATTGCATCGCCTCTGGAAACAAGAATCTGGGTAACGACTCCGGAAGATGTGATATCAGGGTATACAGCTATGCTGTCTCCGGATCTTCTGACTTCGCCGTTGAATCTTGAAATACGGCTGAAATCCCTGATGGCAGCAGGTTCTGCGCTGACATTTACACTTGAGATAACTGTATCCTGGACCGTACTCTGTACGGGAGTGTCCGAAGCAGTTGTCATCATTCTGTAGATTATGAAAGCTGCAAGCACTACACAGATTGCAACGAGAATAAGTGTCACAAATTTGTTGAACTTGCTTGGAGCTGTAGATCTTGCGAGCTTTTCGAAATCGGGCTCTTCAACTTTCTTCTTGTTATCGTCGCTCATTTTACACGTTTTCCTTTTCCGTTAATGGATATGTTTGCTGCAGTTCCTGCAGATCAATGCCAAGCGCATACGCCAGGTTATAGGATGAAAGCAGATGATTGAGTCTTGCAGATGTCTCGTTCATCTGTGCTGTAAGCAGGTCTGTACGTCTGGATGAAAGATCATATGCGGACATGAGTCCTGCTTCAAATGCCTCTTCTGCAAGAGAGTAGGTGTTCTCCGCAAGGGTAAGGCTGTTTCCGGCCATCTCCAGAAGCTGCTGCTGCTGCATGATGGAAAGCGAATTGCTTTCTATCGTCTGAAGAAGCGTATTCTGTGAATTCTGGAGAGCAAGTGCTGCACTTGAGACCGCATCCTTGGAATCCTTTCTTGAAGAATCCGCAGTGCTTCCCGGAATATAGGAGCTCAATGGTATATTCACTGTCACTGATCCTGTGAGGCTGTGTACGGAGGTCTTGTATTTCCAGGCATCTGAGCCCTCGCTGGATGTGCCTCCTGCATATGTGTAGCCGATATCTGCAGAAACAGTAGGCATGTACTGTGTCAGAGTTATTGTCTTCTCTGCATTCTGGGCTGTCCTGAGATTGTTTCTTGCAGCTCTGAGATCTGTTGTGTTTTCTGCGTACCTGCTATAGAGATCCTCAGGTGAGGGGAGACTCAGCAGTACTGTTTCCGGCAGCGGTTCTGTCTGGAAATCACCTTCAAGACCTGTCATTGAGCGGAAGGAGGCAAGTGCAAGGGCCTTCTGGTCCTTATATGTCTGCAAAGTATATTCTGCCTGCTTGAGCGCAAGCTCTGCCTGTGAGAGCGTAAGCGTGTCAGCCATTCCGCTGTTATACATCTCAAGCACTGAATCATAGCTTGCCTTCGCATCCTCGCAGGAGAGTTCTGCATTGCTTACCGCTATATCAAGTGCAGCCAGATTCCAGTATGCGGAGATGATTCCGGACTCGAGATCCTCAGCAGCTGATTCATATGTGATGGTAGCTGATTCTTTCGCAAGCCTCCTTGAAGCACCATCTGTTATCCTGGAACCATTCAATGTGTAGCTGAATGAGACAGCGGCTCCGAGATTGACATCAAAACCATTGAACCTGGTTGTATCGGTTGCTGTCAGAGCTCCATCATTTGGAAATGTTGCACCTGTTTCCGCAGAAACGGAAAGCCCGAATGTCGGAAGATAGGTGGACACATAGTTGTTCTGGTTCCTTATTGTCTGGTTGAGTGCTATCGCGGCCTGCTTGAGAGCGATGTTATTCTCTTCAGCACTGGCAATTGCCTCATCCAGGGTAATAACTGGAAGCTCCTCTGCGCCAAGCGGAAGCATCAGAACCAGAAGCACCAGAATCCTCGGTAGGATTTTCATATTAGTCTCCTTAATTTTTTCCACAAAAGCATGATGTCCCCCCTTAGAAACATCATATACCTTATGTGATGTTAATTAATTGAGTATGTGTATGTCGTTAGCTAAATCTGTTGCTTTTGTGAATTTTTCAATAATTATAAGAAGTAATAGATTACATATCTGCGATATTTTGTAACATGTAAAATGAAATATGAGCATCTGAGGGAATTATTGTCTGAAATAACTATATTTTTCATCAAGCTGGATCAGATGAAAAATCCCCAGTTTTCCTGGGGATGCAAAACTCATGAAATAAGATTCAGAAAATGCTTATTTCATTCTGAAATCATCAAATACCAGGCAGCTTGACTGTCTGTCCAGATAGAGGGTACATTCGGTCCTTCTTCTTATTGAAGCTGCTGGTGAGTTAGGGGAGATATCATCAAAAATACAGGATGCAACGGCTTTTGCTTTCCTCTGGTCAGGGCATGCGCAGATGATATTGCGGGCTGTAAGGATCTCGAATACCGACATCGTTATAGCCTTGCTTGGCACTTCATCGATGGTCCTGAACCAGCCTTCGCCAACCTGCTGTCTCTTCGATCTTCTCTCAAGCTCAACCTGGATATAAGGATCCCTTGCATCGAAGTCTGCTGGTGGATCATTGAAAGCAAGGTGGCCATTTTCTCCGATGCAGATGAATACAACATCGAGAGGGTAGTCCTTCATCAGTTCATTCATTTCCCTCAGCGTTGCCTTTGAATCGGCCTTTCTTGATATTGGGTGGAATGACCCGATATTAGGGATGTAGTTGAGGAAATTCTCTTTCAGGAATGTCTCGGATGATGCCTTATGCCCATCTGGAAGCCCTACGAATTCATCTAGCAGAAAGACGTTTACCTTATCCCACTGGAGCGGTTTTGTCCTGAGTGCTGTAAGCATCTCAAGCTGGCTTGTTCCTGTTACGAATGCAACATTGGCTCTGCCAAGTTTCTCTATTGATGATTTGATGCAGTGTCTTCCAAGGGACGCCGCCTGCTGTCCGAGTTCAATTTTATTCTCGCAGATCGTTATACGCATAGGCTTTCTCCTAACGCAGAATATATAGGCTTTGCCCCTTTAACGCAATTGTTTCGCAGCTGACATGGGAAATAGAGGGGTGGAGGACAGAGAAAGATCTGATTTTTCTTCTTTACTTCTCTTTGGCTATGTTCTAAAATATTAGTATATCAGAAAAGGATAAAAAGAGAGGTGGCATCCATGCAGATGACAATGAGGTGGTTTGGCGACAAATTCGATTCCGTCAAACTCTGGCAGATCAGACAGGTTCCAGGTGTTACTGGAGTAATAACGACACTTTATGACATCCCAGCTGGCGAGCTCTGGCCTATAGAGCGCATCCAGGCTCTTAAGAAGGAAGTTGAGGACGCTGGTCTTACGATTGCTGGTATCGAAAGCGTCAATATCCATGATGATATCAAGATAGGCAAGCCTACTAGAGACAAGTATATTGAGAATTATATCCAGACTCTTGAGAATCTCGCTAAGTGTGACATCAAGCTTGTCTGCTATAACTTCATGCCTGTTTTCGACTGGACAAGAACTGATCTTGCGAAGATGCGCCCGGATGGAGCTACAGTTCTTGCATATGACCAGAAGGTTGTTGATTCAATCGATCCTCAGAAGTTCTTTGACCAGACAAACAGCAATTCAAATGGATATGTAATGCCTGGCTGGGAGCCTGAGAGGCTTTCAAAGGTAAAAGAGCTTTTCGAGGCATATAAGGATGTTGATGAGGAGACGCTTTTCAATAACCTTGTTTACTTCCTCAAGGCAATCCAGCCTGTATGTGAGAAGTATGGAATCAAGATGGCAATCCACCCTGATGATCCGGCATGGCCTGTATTCGGTCTTCCGAGAATCATTACATCCAAGGAGAAGATCCTGCGCGTCATGAAGGCAGTGGATTCACCGTTCAACGGCCTTACATTCTGCGCTGGATCCTTCGGAACAAATCCTAAGAATGATCTTCCTGGTATTATCCGCGCGCTTCCTGGCCGTGTGCATTTCGCACATGTAAGGAACCTCCATCACTTTGCTCCTGGTGTTTTTGAAGAAGCTGCTCATCTTTCTTCTGACGGATCATTCGATCTCTATGAAATCGTCCGCGCGCTCTATGAGACAGGTTTCGACGGACCGATCAGACCAGATCATGGAAGAGCAATCTGGGGAGAGGTTTCAATGCCTGGTTATGGACTTTATGACAGGGCTCTCGGAGCTGAGTACATCCTTGGTCTCTGGGAAGCTGTTGAGAAGAGTGAGAAGAGGCTTGGTAAATGAGACGCACTTCCAGTGAGACAATTTATGATGAACTGAAGGACGATATAATCTTCCTTCGTCTTAAGCCGGGAGAGGAAATCTCCCAGGCTGAGATATCTGAAAAATTCGATGTCTCACGTTCTCCTGTGCGCGATGCTCTTATGAGGCTCCGGTCGGAAGGACTTGTCGTGATGAGACCGCAGCGTGGCTGCTGGGTTTCCAAGATCGATATCTCCCGCGTGGATGATGAGTGTTTCTTCCGCCTGGCCCTTGAGAAGAGTGTGATTGACCGTTACAGGGAGTATATGAAAGCTTCAGATCTGACACGATTGGAATACTTCATTGCTCTGCAGAAGGAAGCATCGTCGGCATCGGATGCAGTTGCATTTTATAACGCAGATGATGATATGCATTCCATCTTCTTCGAGGCTACTGGCCTTACAAGGATCTGGCAGCTCATACTCCGTGAGACTGGAAATCACAGAAGAATGAGAATACTCAGCATGGGATCAAAGGATGTCCTTGATAAGAATATCGCTCAGCATGAAGAGCTTATCCAGGCTCTGAGAGTCAAGGATTTCCCTCTTGCTGTGACACTTGAGACAGAACATCTATCGAAACTCAAATATGAAACAGATGTGATCATTGAATCGCATCCTGAATATTTCACTAATAGGAAGGCCGATTTATGAAATTAAGCAATGAGGGGCTTAAGTGCTCCTGCTGGAAAGAAAAAGGATATAAACTCTATTCATATGACAGGGATGCTCTGGTGAAGAGAACCCATGATGAGCCTGTATGGGTACACTTCGGCGCTGGAAATATCTTCCGTGGTTTTCCCGCTCGTCTTGAGCAGGAGCTTATAGAGAAGGGGCTTGCTGATAAAGGTATCATCGTAGGTGAGGGTTTTGACGGTGAGATAATCAGCGATATCTACAACAGATATGACAACCTCACTCTTCTGGTAACTCTGAAGGCTGATGGTTCAATTGACAAAGAAGTTGTAGGAACAGTCACCGAAGCTTATCTTTGCGATTATAATCCATCTTCTGCATGGGAAAGATTCAAGGAGATCTTCGTCTCTCCATCCCTTCAGATGATATCATTCACGATTACAGAAAAAGGTTATGCCCTCAAAAATCCTCAGGGAGAGTTCTTCCCCGGTTATATCCAGGATTTCGAGAATGGCCTTGGCAAGGGCTCGATGTTCCTTTCCCGTCTTACTGAGCTGCTTTACTGCAGATTCAAAGCAGGTTCCCTTCCTCTTGCTGTTGTTTCAATGGACAACTGTTCCCATAACGGAGAGAAGATAGAGGCTGCGATAACGACAATTGCCGCAGAGTGGGTTAAGAGAGGTTTCGTAGAGAAGGAATTCTCTGATTATCTTGCTTCTGACAAAGTCTCATTCCCCTGGTCAATGATCGATAAGATCACGCCACGCCCTGATGCAAGCGTTGCTGCTATGCTCAAGGAAGATGGATACGAGGATACGGATGTAGTTGTTACTTCCAAGCACACCTATATCGCTTCCTTTGTTAATGCGGAGGAGTGTGAGTATCTGGTTATCGAGGATGATTTCCCGAACGGCCGTCCGGCACTTGAGAATGCAGGCGTGTACTTCACTGACCGGGAGACTGTAAACAAAGTAGAGAAGATGAAGGTATGCACATGTCTTAATCCTCTCCATACTGCGCTTGCTGTCTTTGGCTGTCTTCTCGGATACACCCTTATTGCAGACGAGATGAAGGATCAGGATCTTGTAAGACTTGTCAAGACAATCGGATACACCGAGGGGCTTCCTGTCGTAGTCAATCCAGGCATCATCGATCCGAAGAAATTCATCGATGAAGTTGTGAATATCAGGATTCCTAATCCGTTCATGCCCGATACTCCGCAGCGCATTGCAACAGATACATCCCAGAAGCTTCCTATCCGTTTCGGAGAGACTATCAAGGCATATATGGCATCTCCGGAACTTGATGTTAAGTCTCTGAAATGCATTCCTCTTGTATTTGCGGCCTGGCTCAGATACGTGATGGGAGTGGATGATGAAGGAAAGGCATTTGAACCATCTTCTGATCCGCTTCTTGCTTATGCTAAAGAAGCTCTCAGTGGAATCGGACTTGGATATACAGGCAGTCTTGAACAGCTTAAGGATATCCTTTCCAACCAGAAGATCTTTGGAGTCAATCTTTATGAGACAGGTCTTGCTGATCTTGTAATTGAGGACTTCAGAAGCATGATTGCCGGACCTGGTGCAGTTAGAGCTACACTGAAGAAGGTCGTTGGATGATTATTGCCCCCTGTTGTCAGGGGGAATGTTTTTATGAAAAAGAAAAATCTTCTCTTTGGCAGAGTAAGTGATTATCTGTTTCTAGCTATAGGACCTGTGCTGTCAGCGACAGCTGCCGCTGTCTTCTATACTCCCGCAAGAATCACGGGAGGAGGGGCAACTGGTATCGGTACTATCTTCTATTATCTCTTCGGTTTTGATCAGGGTATCGTGATGATGTGTGTGAACCTTCCTCTCATCCTGATCGGAATGAAGGTCTTCGGATGGAGATATGGAATCAAGACTCTCATAGGTTCAACGCTTCTCTCGATATGGACGACGGTGATCGGGCACATTACCGATTACAATGGAGTGCTGGATACCTCTGATGATATCAACATACTGCTTTCTGCTATCTATGGCGGTGTTCTTATGGGAGTGGGAATCGGTCTGACGATGAAAAGCGGCTGCAATACAGGCGGTACAGATATAGTCGCGCAGGTTATATCCCATTACTTTCCTGTATCCGTTGGCTCTGTTGAGTTTGTCTTCAATGCTGTGGTTGTCTCATGCGGTGGAGTCTTCCTTGGTCTGCAGCCCATGCTTTTTGCCATCATTGCCATGTATCTTTCAGGGCAGCTTGTGAACTATGTTTTCATGAGCTTTGGCACAAAGCTGGCAAAATCCATCTATATCTTCTCGGAAAACCATACTGCGGAGATATCAAGAAGGGTAATCAAAGAACTTCATCACGGTGGAACCACATTCCATGGAACGGGAATCTATACTTCCAAAACCCGTCCCATGCTTCTGGTTATTGTGCCCAATAACCAGATGAATGCGATGATGAAGATTATCCATGATGAAGACCCAAGGGCTTTCGTCTTCGTGACAGAGGCATATGAAGTCCTCGGAAGGGGCTTCATGCCTCTGAAGAAGGTTGCAGAGAAGGATTAGTTCTTCTCTCCGCCTATGTGCTTGAGGAATTCATCGTAGCCATCTTTGAGATTTTCCTCAGGTTCGTATTCCTCAAGAGGATAATGCTCCATTACAAAATCTATATCCTTGTCGCCTCTTCCTGAGAGGTTGACGAGGATTTTCTTTCCGCTTCCAAGCTGCTTTGCAAGCTTTACTGCATAAGCCACCGCATGTGATGATTCAAGAGCAGGAATGATTCCTTCCATCCTCGACAATGCATAGAAAGCTTCTACAGCTTCCCTGTCAGTTGCTGTTGTATAGTTCACTCTTCCGATTGAATGGAGATAGCTGTGCTGAGGACCGACGCCAGGGTAATCAAGGCCGGAAGCTATGGAGTAGACCGGTAGAGGCTCTCCATCTTTATCCTGAAGCACAAGGGATCTGAAGCCATGGAGGATGCCTACTGTTCCTTTCTGTATCGTTGCTGCATGCTTTCCTGTATCAAGACCTTTTCCTGCGGGTTCTACGCCATAAAGGGCAACATCGCTATCATCAAGGAATGCAGAGAAGATTCCCATAGCATTGGAGCCTCCTCCAACACATGCA
The DNA here is from genome assembly GCA_944389105.1 of uncultured Spirochaetaceae bacterium. Classification (GTDB taxonomy): domain Bacteria; phylum Spirochaetota; class Spirochaetia; order Sphaerochaetales; family Sphaerochaetaceae; genus Ornithospirochaeta. Next base: position 14,045 of record CALXLD010000033.1, read on the forward strand.
ACGATTGCATCAGGCAGTGAGCCCGCATAGCTGAGCATCTGCTCTTTGGCCTCGATTCCTACAATTGACTGGAAGTCGCGGACCATCATCGGGAATGGGTGAGGTCCGACCACGGATCCGATGCAGTATATCTGGGTGACAGGGTCCTTGAGATATGCTTCAAAAGCAGCATCGACGGCATCCTTGAGCGTTCTTGTTCCCCTTGTTACGGAGACGACCTTGGCTCCCAGGACTTTCATCCTCGAGACATTCGGAGCTTCTTTCTTTACATCTATTTCTCCCATGTAGATATCGCATTCAAGGCCGAGAAGCGCAGCTGCTGTTGCAAGCGCAACTCCATGCTGTCCTGCTCCTGTTTCAGCGATTACTTTCTTCTTGCCCATATGCTTGGCAAGAAGCACTTCTCCAAGACAGTGGTTTATCTTGTGTGCTCCAGTATGGTTGAGATCCTCTCTTTTCAGGTAGATTTCAGCTCCGCCTGCTGCTTTTGACAACCGTTCTGCGTGGTAGACAGGACTTGGGCGTCCTGTGAAATGCTCATTGAGTTCCTTAAGCTCCTTTATGAAGCCTGGATCCTTTGAGATCTCCTCATAGGCACTCTCTACTTCCTTCATTACTTTCTCAAGCTCAGGAGGAAGGTATGAGCCTCCGAATTCTCCGAAATAGCCATTTGCATCTGGGCGGTTCTCTGTATTGATTCCTTTTGTGACGAGATTCATATTCAGCTCCTTATTGTTTCTATTTATAGCAACATTACTACGTTTAGAAACATATTGTCAAGCCTTTTATGCTCTTCTTGAATCCCTTATTTTCTGCCAGGTGCGTTTCTGTGTTTCCGGAGATACTCTGTTTATCCAGATCTCCGTGCTCTTATCATCGATATAAAAGAAGGATAAGGACCAGGCAACTGCCATTGAAATGTAGTATTCAGAGCTGTCGGCAGTGGCTGTGGCATCCAGTATTTCCTCCCTTTTCTCAGGATAAAGCTTTCTTAATGACATGAGCGTCACTATCCCAAGTCTTCTTGGCATCGTCCTTTCCTCGCTGAGCAGGGAGAAAAAGAAATCGTAGGCTTCATTCAGATCTGCTTTTGCTGGTTTGATCGAAGAGGCGAGTGTATCTACTTCATCCCATGTCGCAAGATCGGGAAGATGCTCGGCAATCAGAGCTTTCTTCTCTGAAAATGGCACTTTCCGTGATGCAATATAGAAACCTTTCAGAAGTACATCCTCATGCCATTTCAGCTCATATGGAAAGGATTCAAGTTCTTTTGCTATCTTCCGCAGTATAGGAATCCTGACACCTTTGTATGGAAGATCATGGTTTTTCGTAAGCCTGGATGAGAATGCGGAATACTTCTCATCCACATATGGACTGTATAGCTCATCAGTAACCATATTCCTCTCCGACAATGATTACCATGATTCTCTTCTTCACCATCTGCCGTGAGAAAATAACAGCATTTGAGCAGATCCTGCCATCGGATGTGCAGCCAAGTGCAGAGAGGTGGCGGTCATCAAAATATGGCGATACGCAGCGGCCTGTCTTAACGCACGGTGTGGATTTGTCCAGCCTTATGCAGTTCGGGGGAGAGGCTTTTGTCTTTACTCTTTCGACCGCTTCCCTGAGGTCTAGGACAAGTTTGTTTATACCAGCTATGACTATTACTTTCTCTGGGCCGAAAAGCATCGCCGCAACCCTGTTTCCTCTGCCGTCGACCTCATAAAGCTCCCCGTGGATCGTCAGGGCATTTGCAGATGCAAGATAGTACTGGACAGCAAAGGCTTCCTTTCTGTCAGAGGTATATTCTGTTTTTGTCTTTATGTAATCCATAACCCCCGTTTCGATAAGTGTTTCTGATCCGCCTGAGGCGGTTGTGGAATTTTCGGGAATGATGGTTCTGATAAGGTTCAGCAGTTCATTCCTGTCATTGACGTAAGCGGCTTCGAATCCGTTCTCTTCAAGATTCTTCAAAGTCTCTTTTATGATTCCGTTTAAGGCTTTTCTCTGATTGGCATCCATGTAATCATTGTAGCATGATGGATGGGAAACTGATTCAGGAAAAGAAAGCTTTTCTTTTTGATTTCGATGGAGTGGTTGCAGACAGCGAACCATATGCTTTCAATATTCTTAAAAGGCTCATGAAAGATCATTTTGATGTTGTGATAGATGATGAGGATGTTTCCATAACAATAGGAAACAGCACAGCAGGAACTGCAAGGAATATGGAAAGGAAATATGGCGTTTCCCTTTCATATGATGATTTTGTAAGGTTCCTGATGGATTACCCTGATTATTATACTGAATATGAAGGTATAAAACCGTTTACCGATCTTCCAGAGCTTTTCGATATGCTGAAGAAGTCGGGTAGGATTATAGGTATAGTATCATCGACCATCTATGCCCATCTCAGCATAGCGCTACAGCGGATGGGTCTTGATCAGTATCCTTCTTTCATAATATCCGGGGACAGCGTTATCAAGCATAAGCCAGATCCTGAACCATATCTTATGGCCATCGATAAAACCGGATTGGATCCAGATGATGTGATAGCCATAGAAGATTCGCCAATAGGAATCCAGGCTGCTAAGAATGCGGGCATTTCCGTTATTGCGTTCAAAGGCTCTGAGATCCGGCAGGATACATCGCTTGCGGATTATGATATTGATAGCTACTCCAGTCTTATTTCAGTCCTGAAGCAGACTATGTGAAGGCGGAGGGGCAGCTCCGCCATGATTTATGCTGCAGCTGTTTCTCTTTTCTGCATCAGATGCTGATAGATGGCTATCAGGGCTATCATCAGAAGTCCTGCAATATCAGTGACAGTTCCAGGGATGATCATGCAGAGACCACCTGCGAAGAGGATTATCCTCAGAACTACAGGGATCTTCCTGATGAAGAAGCCATTGAGGGCCGCTGCAACGCCGAATAGTCCGCATAGTGCGCTTACGCATATCTGGATGATTTCAAATGGCCCTGATACATCTATGAATAGCATCTGCGGGGAGAATGCAAACACATAAGGTACTATGAATGCGGCAATTGCAAGCTTTGTAGCGGTAAGCCCGGTTTTCATAGGATTCGATTTAGCTATTGCAGCTCCTGCATAGGCTGCCAATGCAACGGGCGGGGTAATATCCGCGACAATCCCAAAGTAGAATACGAAGAAATGCGCTGCCATCTTGCTTACACCAAGCGATGGATCCATAAGAATCGGAGCACATGTTGCCGCCATGATGCAGTAATTTGCTGTTGTCGGGACACCCATTCCCAGTATGATGCAGCAGATCATAGTCAGGAAAAGCGCGATTATGACATGGCCTCCTGAGAGCGCGACTATAGCTCCGAGAAGCTTTGAGGCAAGACCTGTTACAGTAATGCATCCTGCGATGACTCCGGCAATACCGCATGCTACTACGACCGTAATCGATGAACGGGCGCCGTTTTCCAGTGCATCGAGGAACCTGGAGAAAGTGAGCCTCTCCCTCCTGTTCAATGCTCCTACAATGATTGCAGCCACAATCGCTATTGTCGCGGAATACGCCATAGTGAATGTGTTTGATCCTACAAGGTAGATAAGAACGATGAGCGGAATAAGCAGGTATATCTCTTTGGCAAGTTCCTTTGCTTTCGGAAGCTCGTCCCTTGGTATTCCCTTCATCCCAAGCTTCTTTGCTTCAAGATGCACGGCAATGAATATTCCTGTGAAGTAGAGTATAGCGGGAAGTATTGCCCTCACTGCAATTGTTCCATATGGCTCTCCGGTGAATTCTGCCATAAGGAATGCCGCAGCACCCATTATCGGGGGCATTATCTGGCCGCCTGTCGAGGCCGCCGCTTCGACGGCTGCTGCAAACTCAGGCTTGTATCCCATCCTTTTCATCATAGGGATTGTTATCGAGCCGGAGCCTACTGTGTTTGCTACGGAGGAGCCTGAGGCCATGCCTTCGAGCGCACTTGCGACAACCGCTACCTTTGCCGGGCCTCCTGAGAATCTTCCTACGGCAGCATTTGCGAAGCGTATGAAGAAGTCCGCGACCCCGGTCCGTTCAAGAAATGCTCCGAAGATGATGAAGATGACGATGAATTTGACGCAGACCTGCACTGGTGCGCTGAATATTCCGTTCGTAGTATAGAAAAGGGTCCTTACTACCTGCAGTACATCAAGACCTGTAGAGAATGTATAGATCAGAAGTGCACCGGCAACAAACAGAATCGGCAGTCCGACACATCTTCTGCAGAGTTCAGCCAGAGCTATGATCGCAATGACTCCGGCAGCCATGAATACCGGTTCCCGTATTATTCTTGCTGATAATCTGATAGCTTCCATGGCGTTCGCGGCATAGAAGAAGAATGCTCCGGATCCGAGAACAAGCAGGATGATATCATACCAGGGCATGTGGTTTGGCCTTTCCACTCCTTTCTTTACCGGGAATGTAAGGAAGCCCAGGAATATTATCATCCCCATGAAAACCGATAGTCTTATTTCGGGAAGTGTTGTCAGGAAAACTGCATCGATTATGCAATAAAGGGAGAATGCGACCATTATCAGTCGGATGATAAGCTTTGGTATTCCCGTCCATACTCTTGTGTTGGATTCCCTGTCGTACTTCTTCATTACTGCTTCAACATCGGCTGCGGTCCCTATGTCCGATGCGTGGGCATGATGTTCATGTTTGTGTGATTTCCTTTCTTTTTCCAATTAGTCCCCCTTTTGATGAGGGGACAGTGTCCCCTCGGTGAGATCTCTTATTTTACGGGTACAGATATACCCTGTTCCTCATAGTATCTTGCTGCCCCTGGATGATATGGGATGTTGGTGATTGAAGAAGCGAAAGCAAGATTAAGCTCTGCACCCTTGTTGTGGCTTGCAGATATAGCTTCTTTATCGTTGAAGATTGTTGAGATTATATTGTACACATCATCTTCAGCTACATCATCGCGGGCGATTACAACGGCTGCAATTGCGACTGTCTGGCAGTCTTCGTCGGTTCCGTATACGGAGGAGTCGATTGTGTATTTGCTGTAATACGGGGATGTCTCGATGAGCGAATTGATATGTTCATCATCAATTGATACGAGATAGACATCCCTTGTACTTGCAAGCGTTGATACTGCAACAGTAGGAGCGCCAGCTACTACGAATGCAGCATCGATCTTTCCGTCCTGAAGCGCATCTACGCTGTCTCCGAAGCTCTGATACGTTGGTTTGATATCATTTTCCGTGAGACCATATGCGCCAAGCACATCTATTGCATTGTAGTAAACTCCGGATCCGGATGATCCTATTGATACGGTCTTCCCCTTGAGGTCCGCAACAGTTTTTATAGTAGGATTAAGCGTTACTATCTGCACCTGTTCCATATAGAGGGCTCCGACTGTCGAGAAATCAGTTATCGGATTGTCTTCAAAGAGGTTTGTCCCATCATATGCATAGCTCATTACATCCGACTGCACGAATCCCAGCTGATAGTACCCCATGTCCATCATCTCGATGTTGTCCTGCGATCCATTGCTTACGACAGCGGTGAGCTTTGTATCTGTCTCTGAGGAGATGCGCTGTGCAAGGACGCTTCCAAAGCCATAATATGTTCCCTGGTCTCCTCCTGTTCCGAAGCTGAGTTCTCCGCTTGTATTGGTTTCCCCCGATCCACCTGCTACCAGCAACGATGAGATAAGAACAAAGACTGACAGAAATGCAAAAGTCTTCTTCATGGTGCCTCCTTTTGATATCTTTTTGCTTATGTACTAACAATTAGAAGCAAAAATGATATTAATTCCCATTTTTTCAGGTCGGATACTGGTTGTCAAGTATTATGCAATATATAGTTTGAAAACTGTATAAATATGCAAAATTAAATAATCGCGTTTTTGAAGAATTTTCTAATATCGTTGACAAAAACTATTGACACATTTATTTTAAGTGCGTATATTTACAAAGCAATCGACGTAGGGTAGAGCAGTTGGCAGCTCGTCGGGCTCATAACCCGGAGGTCGCAGGTTCGAGTCCTGCCCCTGCTAAATAGATGTAATCTGGACCACCTGAAGGCAAAGGCAATAGGGTGGAATCGGGTCTCCAGACCATCATGAAACGTGGCAATCTGCTAGTTGAGCACTGGCTCAGGAGTAGGTTGCCTTTTCTATTTTCTGACGAATTCCCTGATGAAAACAAGCTCGTATACTTGAGAATTATGTTACATCTAACTTACCTTTAGGATATGCTTTGATTGGTAAGGTACTATGGAATTTACCAACCATAACCACTTGCTCAAATTTCTGTTTCTAATTATATATGCCCTTGTGAAATATATTGAGAATACAATTAAGTTACTTGGTGATACTGAGATAGCAGCTGAGCTTAGGGCTATATATGATTTCTATAATTGTATCCAGCCGGATTTTGATTCATTCATGGAGAGATTCAGCTTGAGCTGTCCTCCTGGATGCGGAGAGTGCTGTGCGCATTTCATTCCTGATGTAACGCCATCAGAGGCTCTTATTATAGGAGCACAGGTACTTTTCGGAGATAAGAAGGATATTCTTAAAGACCAGTTGTATTCATCAAAACCAGTTTCTAGTATAGTCTGTCCGTTCTATGATCCATGGAATCCTTCTCACTGCATGATATATTCCGTTCGTCCTCTTGTGTGCCGCATGTTTTATTCATGTGCTTCCGAGGGGAAGAATGGCGAAATGGAATTCCGTGGCTGCCGATTCAATGATGAATCACAGAGAGTTGCGGGGCAGGAACTTGAAGATAGTTCATCAGTTCTTCAGTCAATGAGTGATTATGGAGAGTCATTAGAGGCTCTCCCAGGCAATTCGGCATCAACAGAACTCCTTCCAGCTGCAGTGAAAAGAGCTGTTCAGAGAATAGGATATGATCTTAATCTTCTTTTCCCTGATAGCCAGGTATTCATGAGTTCTGATCAGGAAGCTTTGTAACATCAATCCAGCCATCGCATTCAGATACTTTCTCGAGTTCGCTGATGGTCAGCTTGATTGCACTGTTAGGTGTTCCTGCTGCTGGGTATACGAAATCAAAGCGTTTAAGTGATTCATCAAGGAAGACTTTCACATTTTCCTTGAGTGCGAAAGGACATACTCCTCCTACAGGATGCCCTGTAAGATTCTCCACATCCTCAAGCCCGATCATTTTTGCTTTTTCATGGAATGTATCCTTGAATTTCCTGTTGTCGATTTTCCCATCGCCAGCTGCAACTATTACAATTGGGCCGGAGGAGAGCAGGAATGACATTGTTTTTGCAATCCTTCCTTCTTCCGTGTTAAGGTCTGCAGCAGCTTCTTTTACTGTTGCACTTGATTGATCAAAGAGGATTATGTCCTGATCCTTGCCGTATTTCTTCAGATATTCCCTGACATTCTCTAGTGACATGCTGTGATTTTACTCAACTGTCCCGTTTTTTTCCAGAATCCGATAGTGGTGAGTCATTTTGACCCATGATTGCTTCATTGCTTTCTTCCTTCGGTCAAATAGGGTTGAAATGACACGTGTGTGGAAAAGTGAAAAATAGATAATTGTTTGTAATATAATAATTTGTAAAAGTTGGCACGTTATCTGCATGATAGTTGGTGTTCCGGAAAGGAACATGAAATAGAAATATAAGGAGGCCCTAAAATGGCAAACGATGTAACTAGATATAATGACAGGAGTGGAAGAAGGGATCTTTCCCTTTTCGATGATTTCTTTGATTCAATGCTTGGAGCATGGGACAACTACTCATCCAGAGTTCCTGCAGTTGATGTAGAGGAAACAGACAAGGAGTTCATTATCAAAGCTGAGATGCCAGGCTTCAATGAGAACAATGTAAAGATTACAGTCGATAAGCATGTTCTCCATATCTCCGGTGAAGTTGATGAAACTGATAAGGAGAAGGAAGGAAAGAAATATCTTATCAGAGAAAGAAGACATTCATCCTTTGATAGATCGTTCAGTCTTCCTGATGGACTTGATGAAAGTGCAATAAGTGCAGCTTTCGAGAACGGTATTCTGACAGTAACGCTTCCTAAGACTCCGGAAGAGCAGCCAAGGAAGATTGAGGTAAAGATCGGCAAGTAAGCCGGAGAGGGCAGGGCTGATGCTCTGCCCGGACAATAAAGATTAAGGAGACAGATAATGAGATATGTGATAACAAGAACAGCAGCGCCAAGGCTTTCAGGATTCGATACATTCTTCAGTGATTTCTTCGGTGATACAGCAACAAGGAAGATTCCACCTGTAGATATCTATGAGGATGAAAGAGAATACACAATCGAAGCGGAAATTGCAGGGTATAGTGAGAATGATATCTCTGTGACAATGAAGGATGGAGTTCTTACAATCTCTTCGGAGGAGAGCTGGAAGGAAAGGAGGGCCAGGGAAAAGGAAGCGAAGAATATGATAATCTCTGAAATAAAGCTTCCAGAGTTCTCAAGGTCATTCAAGCTTCCAGAAGATGCAGATTCGGCTAGAGTCGAAGCTGAAAGCAGAAACGGTGTTCTTTTTATCACGATACCTCGTATAAGAAAGACAGCGCCTGGTAAGATTGAGATCAAGATCAATGGTTAATCGGCGGAGGGCTGAGCAGATCAGCCCTTTTTTACTGCCTTAATGAGCTGCCTGATCAAAAAATACGGTGCATTGGCTTCCTGATTATCATTGCCCTTTTATCATATGCTTTGTTTTCGTTATACTCTCCATAGAGGTAGCTATGTATAAGATTGTCAGGAAAGAGCAGCTTTCACAGGAAGTATTCTTGATGGATATTGAAGCTCCGATGATTGCCCGTGAAAGAAAAGCAGGGCAGTTTGTTATTGTCCAGAAAGGCGGGGACTTCAATGAACGTATTCCTCTCACCATTGCAGATGCTGATCCAGAGAAGGGAACTATCACAATCGTATTCCAGAGAGTCGGTGCATCGACATTCCTCCTCGCTGAGCTGAATGAAGGTGATTATATAGAGAATGTTCTTGGTCCTCTTGGCACACCTACTCATATAGAGAATTATGGCCGTGTTGTATGTGTTGGAGGCGGTATTGGAGTCGCTCCTCTCTATCCGATAGCAGAAGCCATGAAGAGTGCGGGAAATGATGTGAAGGTCATTATAGGTGCTCGCAGCAAGGAACTTATAATCGAAGAGGACAGGATGAGAAGAATAGATCCTGATCTTACTATAGTTACTGATGATGGTTCGTATGGGGAAAAAGGCGTTGTTACTGCACCTCTTGAGCGTATGCTTAAGGAAGGAAATGTACAGCACGTCGTCTCCATTGGTCCTGCTATAATGATGAAGTTCTGTACCAAGACTGCAGAAAGCTATGGTGTCCCGATTACTGTGTCTCTCAATTCAATCATGATAGATGGTACCGGAATGTGCGGCGGCTGCCGTGTTGATATCGGGGGAGAGATGAAATTCGTATGCGTAGATGGGCCGGAGTTCGATGGACATCTAGTCAACTGGGACAATCTCATGATGAGGCAGCGGACATACAAGGCACAGGAAAAAGAAGATAATGACAGATGCCGTGGAGGAATCTGCGGGAGGCTTGGGCTGAAATGATGAAGACACCTGAAATGATCGAGAAGGAAGCCAGGGATATCCTTGCAAAGCTTCCAGAGAATCTTACAGCTAAAGACAGGGCGGCTATCCCTCATATGGATATGCCCGCACAGGATCCTAAGGAACGTATTCATAATATGAATGAAGTCGCTCTCGGGTATACGGAGGAAGAGGCACTTGCCGAGGCTGCCAGATGTCTGCAGTGCCGTAACAAGCCTTGTATCAATGGATGTCCTGTTGGGATAAACATCCCCGGATTTATCCATAAAATCACAGAAAAGGATTACAGCGGAGCGCTTTCAATTATTCAGGAATCAAGTCTTCTGCCGTCAATTTGCGGAAGAGTATGTCCTCAGGAGAGCCAGTGCCAGAAATACTGCACCGTAGGCAAGATGCTTAAGGACGTGGATCAGGCTGTAGGAATCGGACGCCTGGAGAGATTCGTTGCTGATCATGAAGCGGAAAACGCAAGTATTCCTGAGATTGCCCCTGAGACTGGGAAGAAAGTAGCAATCGTAGGTTCCGGGCCAGCTTCAATTGCCTGTGCAGCTGATGTCCGCCGCGCAGGACATAGTGTTACTGTATTTGAGGCCCTTCATAAGATGGGAGGAGTCCTTAGTTATGGTATTCCTGAGTTCAGGCTTCCAAAGCGTCTTGTAGACAAGGAAATAGCAAAGCTTTCTGCAATGGGTATCGACTTTGAGAAGAATGTTCTTGTAGGCAGAACCAGGACAATAAGCGAACTGATGGAAGAAGATGGCTATGATGCAGTTTTCGTCGGCACCGGTGCAGGGCTTCCGAAGTTCATGGGGATTCCCGGAGAGGATCTTGTATCTGTCTTCTCTGCAAATGAGTATTTGACAAGATCGAATCTGATGAAAGCTTATGATGAGAACAATTCCCTTACTCCATTCTTCCATTCACGCCGTGTTGCTGTATTCGGCGGTGGCAATGTCGCAATGGATGCGGCCCGTACAGCACTCCGTTTAGGAGCAGAGACAGTTGATATCATCTACAGGCGATCCAGAGAAGAAATGCCTGCACGTAAGGAAGAGATCGAGCATGCCGTAGAAGAGGGCTGTAACCTGAAGCTTCTTTCCCAGCCTGTGGAAATACTTGGAGACGAGAATGGTATAGTCAAGGGCGTTGTAATCAGGAAGTGTGAGCTTGGAGAGCCCGATGCCTCCGGAAGAAGATCTCCTGTTGAGATTCCTGGGTCCGATTATACAGAAGAGTATGACACAGTCATCGTTTCGATCGGAAATGCATCGAATCCGCTCATAAAGAGGACAACTCCCGAGATAGAGACTAACAGGAGAGGCAATTTCATCGTGAATGAAGAGACCTGCGAGACTTCGATGAAAGGTGTCTATGCAGGAGGGGATATTGTTCTTGGAGCTGCAACTGTAATTCTTGCAATGGGGCAGGGAAGAAAGGCTGCTGCTGCAATCAATGAGTATCTGAAGGAAAAGAAGTGATAGAGAAGCTTTCCAGAGTATTCTGCCAGATCTCTTCAGAGGATAAATACGAAGCAATAGACGAGGTAATCGGGAAGTGCACTATTTTCTCGGAGCTTCCCGATAAAGAACGCTTTGTCCGTGCAGTCCATAGAAGAGAAAGACAGCAGTCTACTGGAATAGGACATGGAGTTGCCATAGCGCATGGCAAGCTTCCTGAAGTGATGAAGCCTGCTATTGCGCTGGGATTTTCGGAAAAGGGTATCATCTTTGATGATAGATACCCTGATCCTGTTAAGCTTGTCTTTGTTATCGCTTCATCAAAACATGGGGATTCTGATTATCTCAGGGCAGTTGCATCGATTCTTACCTGGGTTCATGATCCCGATTTCCGGAGAATCCTCGTCGAGGAAGAATGGCAGAACGAAAGGGCAAAGATGTTCTTCTCGATGCTTGAAAGCCAGGATTTCAGACCACAGTACTGAAAATGCAGTCCAGTTTCTCATCCTGCGGTTCTGGGATAAAAACAGGGCATTCTGATATGGAGAACGCAACTCCTGCAGTTATCAGGCGGTTCCTGTTTTTCCTTATATATCTGTCATAAAAGCCACCACCCCTGCCAAGCCGGTAAAGACCATTGAACCCGAGCATCGGCACAAGCATCAGGGCCTTTTCATAATCAGCTTCATCGTGTTCGGGTTCCATGAAGCCCATCGAGGATTTCCTGAGGTTTTTTGATGCTGAGAAATGCATTTCCCCATCCTCGATATATGGGAGTAGGATCCTGCTGTCTGAGAGAAGCGGGGAAATATCCGGCTCGGATTTCAGCGGTACGAACGCGAGGATGGTACTGGCCTCCTTCCACATCAGGGATGAGAGTATCTTTTCATGTATAAGCGCAGATTCCCTTTCTTTTCCTGAAAACGCGTTCAGTCTGCTGATCAGGGTTCTTCTTAGTTCTTCTCTATCCATATCAAGGTGAATGCAAGTATAGCTGTTATCAGGGCTAAAAGTATATCGGGTAATGCATAGGGTGCCGCAGCTCTTTCCGCATTTCTGTCATATTCCCTGCTTTCCAGCGCATCTGATAGGTTTATCATCCTTTCAATCAGCAGTGAAATCAGCGAAATCGTATATTCCGACAGGTTCTTTATAGGATGTGCTGCGAATCTTCCTCCTCTGCTTTTCCTTGCTTCCATCATCTCTGAGGAAACCTGGAAGATCGATGGGAGTATTGAGATTGTCAGCATTATATCCGAAGCAAATCCCCAGGCTTTTTTTCCTGCAATGTGCGTCAGTGCGCTTCCGATGGATGAGGACAATTCAACTGGATCCGTCGTTGCGGTAAAGAGCGTGGCTGAACCAAGGACTGTAATGAATGCAGCAGATTCTGCCAGCGAAGAGAGAATGTCGCCATCCTGGAAATACTCAGCAAGTCCGATGAAAACAGCTATCAGCAGCATCGCTTTTGCTTCCCATAATCTTTTTACGATCGGTACGGAAAACACGTATGAGATTATGATCAATGCTCCTAGAATGACTGGTACGCTTTCATCCGGTCCTGATAATGCTGCTCCGGATATTGCAATGAGCGCAATCAGCTTGGAGAGCGGGTTCCTTCTTGAGAGTGCTGTGTCCTTTCCATCCGGAAGGAAGATCATCGAAGCCATGTAAGCTCCTCAAATGAGGCATCTGCCGGCAGATAGACATTATTATCCTTGAGTGTCCTGATCATATCCCTGCTGCGGCCGCTTGCTTTTATCCTTCCTTTTTCAAGGATGATGGTCATATCAGTATGAGCAAGGAATTTTTCCGCCTCATGGGATACCACGATGATTGTGTGTCCCGTTTCCTTCAGCTTTATCAGGGTCCTTATCACCGTAAGCGTTGAAGGATAGTCCAGATTTGCAAAAGGTTCATCCAGCAGTATCACTTCCGGCTGCATCGCTATGACGCCTGCTATTGCAAGTTTCCTTTTCTCTCCGCCGGACAATACCGCGGGACGTGTCTTCCGTTTCTCTTCCAGAGAGAAGAAAGCAAGCTGCTCATCAACAGTCTCTGCAACTTCATCATGGCTTCTGCCTAGGTTCTGCGGTCCGAAAGCTATATCTTTTTCTACAGTGCTTCCGACAATTCCAAGTGCCGTATCCTGGAATACGAGGGCGAATGCTTTCATCCTTTCCTTTCTTTTCGTCAGCTCTCTTCCTGAAAGGATGATTTTACCGCTTTCCGGATTCTCAAGCCCTTTTAGAGATCTTATAAGGAGACTCTTTCCTGCTCCATTCAGGCCAGAAAGCAGCGTGATGGTTCCTTTTTCTGCAGAGAAGCTTATGCTATCGAGCAGCTTTTTCCCATCTATTGTTAATGATAGCCCTTCGACACTTAAGAACATGGCTGGAGTATAAACCGCTGAAAAGCAGTTTGTAAACAACTTGGGCCATTGAAGTTTACTTTGCTGAAGATGTGCCGGATTGTGGCTAAACATCCGATAAAGCATTGAAAACCTGCAATAAACAGGAAAGCGTGGATTCCGGACTATATCCTTAAAGCTGTATTGTATAAGTTAATGAGAATGATTATCATTTGACCGCTATATGCAATGTAGTCTCTCATGATATGCATTGTATCTAGTGGCTAGGAGTTATCATGTACATCACAAAACGCGATGGAAGACGGGAAAGCTTCAATATTTCCAAGATTGAGAACGCCATAAGAAAATCCCTTGAGAGTACTGGCCGGGAATTTCCGGATACTCTTCCCTCGGCTCTTGCAGAAGCGGTTGCAGCTTCGCTTTCTCCTGATAAGGAGTGGAGTGTCGAGGAGATACAGGATGCTGCTGAGAAGACGCTGATGGCAGCTGGAGAATTTGATGCCGCCAAGAGCTATATTCTTTTCAGAAGCAGGCGTACTGAGCTCAGAAAGGAAAGAGTAAGGATTCTTGAGCACTATCCTGACAGCAGCATTGAGCCCGTTCTTGCGGAAATCCAGAAGGATTTTCCAGATGAGAAGTATTCGCTTTCAATCCTTGCTGATAAATATATTTCTTTTTCAAAATCCGGGATGGGTGAGGAGGAAGAAGAGGCTGCGCTGGTAAGGGCGGCAGTGGAACTTACGGGGCCGCAGTCCCCATCATGGGAATTCATTGCAGCACGGTTCCTTCTCTTTGCATTCAGGACAAAGCTTCAGAAGACTCTCTCCGAAGAAGGAATCAGCAGCTTCTCTGAGAAGGTCCAGATCCTTACCGATGCTGGTCTTTACGGCTCATATATAAAGGAAAGCTATTCCTGTGAGGAACTGGATGAGGCTGCATCTTTTATCGATAATTCCCGTGACAATCTTTTTACATATTCCGGTCTGGATCTTTTATTGAAGAGGTATGTAATACGATCTCATAAGCATGAGATTCTTGAAACTCCGCAGGAGATGTTCCTTGGTATAGCTCTTCACCTTGCCATGCCGGAGAAGAGAAACAGGATGAAATGGGTGAAGGCTTTTTATGACATGCTTTCAAAGATGGAGGTTACCATGGCTACGCCGACTCTGGCCAATGCCAGAAAGCCCATCCATCAGCTTTCATCATGCTTCATTGATGTTGTTCCTGACTCTCTCAGCGGTATTTACCGTTCCCTTGATAATTTTGCCAAGGTATCCAAATTCGGCGGCGGTATGGGAATGTATTTCGGAAAGGTCAGGGCAAATGGTTCTTCAATCAGAGGGTTTGAAGGGGCTGCGGGAGGAATCATCAGATGGATACGTCTTGTCAATGATACTGCTGTTGCTGTCGATCAGCTTGGCGTAAGGGCAGGTGCAGTGGCTGTGTATCTTGATGTATGGCATCGTGATCTTCTTGAATTCCTTAATCTCCGCACTAACAATGGCGATGACAGGATGAAAGCCCATGATGTATTTCCTGCAGTCTGCTATCCGGACTATTTCTGGAAGCTCTGCTCCGAGAACCTTGACCAGATGTGGTACATGATGTGTCCTCATGAAATCTGGACTGTAAAAGGCTATCATCTTGAGGATTTCTACGGCGATGAATGGACTGAGAGGTACCTTGACTGCGTCAGAGACAGCAGGATACGTAAGCGTTCTGTTCTGCTGAAGGATCTTGTCCGCCTCATTCTCAAGAGTGCCGTTGAAACTGGTACTCCATTTGTATTCAACCGTGATGAGGTCAACAGGATGAATCCCAATAAGCATTGCGGGATGATCTATTCCTCAAACCTCTGCACAGAGATTGCACAGAATATGTCCGAGATCCAGGATGTCTCCATAGAAACTGAGACAAAAGACGGAGATAAGGTTGTTGTTACAGTTACAAAACCTGGAAGCTTTGTTGTATGCAACCTTGCTTCTCTATGTCTTGGAAACATCGATGTTACGGACAGGAAAAAACTTTCCAGCCTTGTTAAGACGGTTGTCAGGGCTCTGGATAATGTCATCTCTCTCAATTTTTATCCAGTTCCATATGCAGAGCTTACGAACAGTGAGTATCGTTCCATAGGACTTGGAGTCTCCGGTTATCATCACATGCTTGCAAAGAACGGTATTAAGTGGGAGAGCGAAGAGCATCTGGAATTCGTTGATAAGGTTTTTGAGACGATCAGCTATGCCGCCATCGAGGCTTCTTCAGATCTCGGAAAGGAGAAAGGTGTTTATGCTCATTTTAAAGGAAGCGAGTGGGAGAGCGGAGTATTCTTTGACAGACGTGGCTACGATTCTCCTGAATGGCAGACACTCAGAAAGAAGGTCCACGAGAATGGAATGAGAAATGCCTATCTTCTTGCTATTGCTCCTACATCATCTACAAGCATCCTGAGCGGTACTACAGCAGGTGTTGATCCTGTAATGAAGAGGTTCTTCTATGAGGAGAAGAAGGGAAGCATGCTTCCTCGTACAGCACCTGAACTCTCATCTAAGACATGGTGGTATTATAAAGCTGCCCATGAGATTGACCAGTCCTGGTCAATAAAGGCAGATGGTGTCAGACAGCGGCATATTGATCAGGCGCAGAGCGTCAATCTCTATATAACCAATGATTACACGATGAGAGAGGTCCTGAATCTCCTCATCCTTGCATGGAAATGCCATGTTAAGACTTTATATTATACACGCTCCAAGAGTCTTGAAGTCGAGGAGTGCGAGAGCTGTTCAAGCTAGGAGGATTCATGGAAGAACTTAAGAGAAAACCATTATTCAATCCTGATGGGGATGTTGAAGTAGAAAAAAGAAGAATGGTTGGAGGAAATACAACCAATCTCAATGACTTCAATAATATGAAGTATGGCTGGGTATCTGACTGGTACAGGCAGGCAATGAATAATTTCTGGATTCCGGAGGAGATAAACCTTGCCCAGGATCTTAAGGATTATCATCATCTTCTCCCTTCTGAGAGAAAGGCGTATGACAAAATCCTTTCATTCCTTGTTTTCCTGGATAGTCTGCAGACAGCGAATCTTCCTAATGTCACGGACTATATCACAGCAAATGAAGTAGGGCTCTGCCTGCATATACAGACATTTCAGGAATGTCTTCATAGCCAGGCATATTCCTATATGCTTGATACAATCTGCTCTCCTGATGAGCGCAATGATATTCTGTTCCAGTGGAAAACCGATGAGCATCTTCTGAAAAGGAATACATTCATCGGAAACTGCTATAATGATTTTGTCGAAAATCGTGATCTGAAGCATCTTGTGAAGGTGCTTATAGCGAACTATATCCTCGAAGGAATTTATTTCTATTCCGGGTTCATGTTCTTCTATAACCTTTCAAGGAATGGAAAGATGCCTGGTTCTGCACAGGAAATAAGATATATCAACCGTGATGAGAATACCCATCTCTGGCTTTTCAGAAACATAATCCTTGAGCTTAAGAAGGAAGAAAGCGAGATGTTTACACCAGAACTTGTTGAAGAATACAAGGCAATGATGATTGAAGGTGTAAGGCAGGAGGCTGCATGGGGAGAGTATGTAATCGGTGATGATATCCCAGGTCTTACAAGAAAGATGGTATCAGATTACATCCATTATCTTGGAAACCTCCGATGGCGGGGGCTGGGCTTTGATGAACTCTATCCTGGATTCAAGGATGAGCCAGAGGATATGGCATGGGTATCACAATACTCAAATGCGAATATGGTGAAGACGGATTTCTTCGAAGCACGCAGTACCGCATATGCAAAATCGACAGCGCTTGTTGATGACCTTTGATAGTGGCTCCCGAAAGGGAGCTTTTCAGATCCTGAAAGATACAGCTTGGATCTGTGATTTACTTAGAGGATGGAGCTTCCAGTTATAAGCAGAATGCTTTCGCCTCTCTGAGTCTATGGCATGGGGCAGGACAATATATACTTTCCTGTATTCAGTGTATCCGCATTTACAAGCGAATATCCTGTCAGAGAGTGTGATACCCCATTTGCATATAGGGCACCTCTGCTGAGATGCCCTTGTGTTTGTTAAGCTTTTCTTGCTTCCTCGAATTCTCTCTTTATGCTTTCGTCAGGTTCTTTTGAAAGAAGCGAGAAAACTACAATGAAGACTGAGGAAATGATGAATGCTGGCAGGAGTTCATAGATACCCCAGATTCCGCCCATTGGCTTTACAAGGAAATTCCAGATGAATACCATTGCGCCTCCGGAGATCATACCAGCAATGGCTCCGGCTCTTGTGGTTCTCTTCCAGAAAAGCGAGAAGAGCATCAGAGGTCCGAATGTTGCTCCGAATCCTGCCCATGCAAAGCTCACGATTGTGAAGATTACGCTGTCTTCATCCATAGCGATGATTGCACCAAGAATTGCAATTATCAGAAGTGCTGCGCGTCCGACATGCATGATTTCCTTGTCAGATGCTTCTTTCCTGAAAAGACGCTGCCAGAGATTCTTTGAGAATGCAGATGCTGCAATCAGAAGATAGGAATCAGAGCTGGAGATAGTTGCTGCAAGTATTCCTGCACTGACAAGACCTGCAAAAAGCGGGTGCAGCATTATTGAAGCAAGATATGAGAATATGTTCTCCGCATCTGAATTCGTGACGAACTGTGTTGGTACAAGTGCTCTTCCTATAAGACCGATTGTAATAGCTGCAAAGAGCGAGATAACAACCCAGACGGTTGCTATACGGCGGCTTTTCTTGAGCTCGACCTTGTCCCTGATGGCCATGAATCTGAGAAGAACCTGAGGCATTCCGAAGTATCCAAGACCCCATGCAAGCATCGATAAGGCAGAGATTATTCCATATGGGGAAGCCGCTCCAAAGAGTGGTGCGCCATTCTCTATAATCTGCTCTCCCGCTTCATTCAGGGTAGGTGTTGCGATATTGAAGAATTCCAGGAAACCCGGAATAGCTTTGAGATTTGCAAATACCTCCCCAAGTCCACCTGCATTGATAGTTCCAAGTGTCAGGATAATCACAAGAGCAAGTACCATTACGACAGCCTGCATGAAGTCACTTGCACTTTCTGCCAGGAAGCCGCCAAGGAATGTATAAATAACAACGAATGCAGCTCCTATGATCATCATTACATGGTAATCAACACCGAAAAGTGATGAGAATAGCTTGCCGCAGGTAACAAAGCAGCTTGAAGCATATACGCAGAAGAAAATCAGGATGAATACAGAAGATATAGTCATGAGGATCTTCTTATTCTCATGGAAGCGGTTGCTGAAGAAATCTGGGAGAGTAATTGCATTTCCTGCAATCTCTGAGTAGTGTCTCAGGCGTCTGGCAACAACGAGCCAGTTGATGTAGGTACCTATAGCAAGTCCTGCAGCAGTCCAGAATGCATCTGCAAGTCCCGTCCAGTATGCTAGACCTGGAAGTCCCATAAGCAGCCATCCGCTCATATCGGAAGCTTCTGCGCTGAAAGCAGCTACCCAAGGTCCAAGGGATCTGCCTCCAAGATAATAGTTTTCGGAATTCTCATTTGCTCGCTTTGCGAAGTAAACACCGATTCCGATAACAACTCCGATATAGAGCACCATCGTGATCAGTGTCTGAATCTGGCTTGATTCCATTTAATCCTCCGAACGTGGTTTTAACATTGATATTACCTGAAATAGAAAAGAGATGGTAGTGCAGATGTTTCCAGATTTGCAATCTTTGCAAAAGATGGACATAAATATTGTTTTATGGGGTTTTTTATCTTATTGGCTAAGAAAAACTCCGGATCATATATGCTGGGAAAGATTATATTCTCATATTTCTGAATTCCCTTTCCTGGTTCTTGATAATGCTTATCCTGCTTTTTTGTGGGAAATTTCTCCGGTTTCTTAGCCAGAATCCCCTTCCAGTGCGTATTGCTTACAGGAGGCAGCAATTGGAAGAGGAAAAGAGAAAGAGATTCTGGGATTCCCTGTGCCTTGCAGACGACGCGGCATTCTCCATCGCCCTCGACGGCAATACGGAGTGTGCCTCGTTCATAGTCCGCAC
>CALXLD010000034.1 GCA_944389105.1 uncultured Spirochaetaceae bacterium
GAAGGTAAAGCTCTTGCAGGGTCGAGGGTAAGGATAGTGCTGGCAAACACGGCGTGCCATGGTAGAATAAGACCGGATCTGGAGAGCTTATACAGGGATCTTTATGAACCAGTGGTAGAGAAGATCAGGAATCCGGAGATGCGGGAGGCCCTATACAGGGTCAAGGGGAATGAGGAGATAAGGATGAAGTCACACAGCTATCTTGCGGAGTTTGAGGAAAGAGGATTCAGGCGAGGCCGGAATGAGGGAAAGCTTGAGGGAATTGCTGAAGGTAAAGTCAGAGGCCGTGCCGAGGGAAAAAGTGAAATCGCGGCGAAGATGCTCAAGGCAAACTATCCTATAAAAGACATTGCATTGATCACTGATTTATCTGTAGATGATGTAACTGAAATAGCAGCAAGCATGAATAGCTGAAAGCAAAAGCAGGAACCGAGGTTCCTGCTTATTGCTTCAAAGATTCTGTATATACTCATCAGCCGCATGTGCAGCTGCTGCTCCGTCTCCTGCTGCAGTAACAACCTGCCTGAACGGAGTTGTCCTTACATCTCCCGCTGCAAATAATCCAGGAACAGATGTCCTCATATGGCTGTCCGTCACTACAAATCCATGGTCTAGATCTGCAAATCCTTCAAGAACTGAGGAATTCGGAATAATTCCTACAAATATGAAGACTGCATCTACATCGAGTTCTGAACCATCTGTAAGCGTTACGGATTTAACCCCTTTATCATCTCCATTTATTCTTTCGACATTAAGCGACAGATGCAGGAAGATATTATCCTTTGCCCTGACTCTGTTCTGAAGGACTTTCTGTCCCCTGAATTCGTTTCTTCTATGGATTATGTGGACTTCGCTTCCGATCTTTGAAAGATAAAGCGCATCTGTCAGGGCTGTATCCCCACCGCCGACTACTGCAATCTTCCGGCCCCTGAAGAATGGTCCATCACATGTTGCGCAGTAGCTGACACCTCTTCCCTGGTATTCCTCCTCCCCGGGACAGCCTAGATGGCGGTGACTGGCGCCAGATGAAAATATAACAGCTTTGCAGACGACCTCCTCTCCAGTTGTCATGACTTTGAAACGGTCGCCATTCTTCTCTATTTTCTCAGCTCCCCAGAACTCTATCCTCACTCCGAAGGATACAGCCTGCTTCTCGAAGTTCTCAGCAAGAGAATATCCTGATGTGCTTTCATAACCTGGATAATTCTCGATTTCATCAATATAGAGGAGCTGTCCGCCAGGGGCGAGGGAGTCAATTGCAAGAACATTGTAGCCAGCACGTGCTGCATATCCAGCGGCAGAAAGACCTGCAGGGCCGCATCCTATAACGAGTATGTCACACTCCATCCTTTCTCTCCTTGATCTTCTTTTCGAGCGCTTCTTCCGCGTCAGAACGCCTTATATAGACAGGACCTTCTCCGATATCATCAGCACCTTTTGTCCTGAATTTGTTCAGTCCGAGGGAAAGAAGTGCTTTTGAGATATTCCTCGGTGCTTCCGGATCTGCAATTACAGGTATTGCTTCATCAAGAGCTCTTATCTTATCCGTGAAAAGAAGCGCATCGGGGCCTGTTACAAGTATTGGGCTGCTTTCTTTTTTTAGAAATGGAAGTACTGTATTCTCATCGCCATCCGTATCAGGAATTATAGTTTCTCCGCCTTTTTTCATGGAAAGGTAGAATTTCTTTTTCTTGGCATCGATTACGGAAAGTATAGCTCCCGGGTACATATCCGCTGTTTTGGCTATTGCGTCCAGCGTTGGGACCGAAACAAGCGGAATTGACAAAGCTGAGGCTATACCTTTCATCGAGGCCATACCGATTCTGAGACCGGTGAATGAACCGGGACCTTTCGATACAATCAGAAGCTCAAGATCTTTCAGTTCTATTCCAGCTCTTTTCAGAAGTTCTTCAATCTCTGGAAGGAGGTCTTCTGAATGCGAGAAGTTTCCATCGACAAGTCTCTCTTCATAAGTTCGTTCTGTAAATAGCGCTATCGAAAGGATCTGTGTGGAAGTATCAGCAGCAAGGATGTTCATTTCCTTCCTCCCTCTATCTCTATATCCCTTGATCCATCATCAAGGATTGATACAGTGACTCTATACGCATCGGAAGGGAGCATTTCCCCGATCTTCTCTGCCCATTCAATGAGTGTTATTCCATCAGGATAAAGAAAATCCTCTCCGCCCATGGATTCGAATTCATCTTCTCCGGAAAGCCTGTAGAGGTCGAGGTGATAGAGCTTCTCCTTCCCTTCGTACTCCTGGACAATTGTGAAAGTAGGGGAGACTATGGCTTCATCTATTCCAAGTGCTCTTGCAATTCCCTTCGCAAGAACAGTCTTGCCAGCTCCGAGGGTTCCGATGAGGGAGACGACATCTCCTCTCCTGAGACTGCATCCGAACCTGAATCCGGCTTCTTCCGTTTCTTTTTCAGACCTGGAGATCATCATTCCTCCTCTCCATGGTGGTGATGGCCACAATGGCATTCATCCTCATCAGGTATTCCATCTTTCTCTATTTCTGCGATTTCAGCAGCATAGGCATCGTCATCTTCGTCCTCATCATGCTTTGAATCATCATGGACGATTTCCTCATGGATGAGCTCTCCGATCTCTTCGCCTGTCTTCTTCTCATATTCCTGGATGAGATTCTTTACGATCTCGTCATTCCCGGAAAGATATCTTGCTTTTTCAAGATACTCCCTTGCTTCATCAAACTGGGAATCCTGCAGGTACAGATAAGACAGGTTTGATGCTACAGTCAGATTGCCGGGATCCAGATCAGCTGCAGTTTCAAGATATGTCTTAGCAAGCTCTCTGTCTCCGACTTCAAGTTCATCAATCGAAAGCTCATTGTAGATATCCGCGCTTCTTTCTCCAAGCTCGAGGCATTTCATCTGGTCGTTTCTGGCTTCCTCGAATCTGCCTTCCTTCCTCAGTGCCCATCCTCGCAGAAAATAGCCATTCCATACCTTTGGATTGCGGGAAATGAATTTATCTGCCGCTGCAATTGCTTTAGCTGTGTCGCCAAGCATTATGAAATCATAGGCTTCCTTGATTTCCTCATCATTTTCCAGCTGCAGCTCGATTCTGGAAAGAAGCTGCTTCATCTCCTGCTTTTTTTCTCCTTCCTTTGCTACAGCCATGTATCTGTCAAGATAATCCCTGGCTTCTTCAAGATTACCCATGAAAGCCTCAAAGGAGGAAATCTCTGCAAGAACCTCGTCATTCTCTCCGAATCTTCTCAGGCCATCCGATAGAGTCCTCTTTGCGGAGAGCAGATACTCATCCTCTTTCTCCTCGTCGCCTTTATCCCTGGCATCGACTGCCATATATGAATAGAGAGTAGCAAGGTTGATGCATGAGGCAGATTGCGGCATCAGGTGGTAAACAGCTAGGAAGAGTTCCTCAGAGAACTCATAATCCTTCTGTTCTTCCTTCGCGATTGCAGCTTTGCAGAGCTTGTCTGGAAGCGTCGGGTCTATCGTCAGCACAAAATCCTTATAATAGGATACGTCCTTGTGATTCTCGTCATACGCAATCAGCGTCAGCATTCCAGAAACAATTGATTCCAGTGATATCGCGTCTGGCATGAGGCTATGTACTCCTTGCTGAAGCTGCACCGGAAGCATGATATTCGGATCCAGGCGGAATGTTTCGCTTTCAATTCTCATTCCTTTCGGAACTTTTATGTACCTTATTGATCTGAGGCTTTCTTCCTTGTTCATAAATCCTCTGAAAAAAATCCTATAGATACGGCTGCTGGTTGCTCTTGAACTATTGTTCAAGGGGGGATCATTGTTGCCCGCTTTCTGTTCCCCGTAGGGAGCAATGCCGCTAAAGCTATTCCCGATCCCAGATATATGGTTTGCTCCAAGAGGCTTCAGATGAGCCGTTCTATAGGTGAGAGAAGTTTAACATAGTTTTTCCTAGGGTGGAAGAGCCGGATGGAATAAGGTATTATCCTATTTATGGAAATGTTTATTTATGGCCTTGGCCTTGGTCTTATTATAGCGGCTGTCATTGCTGTTTACTTCTCCTCAAAAATCGGAAAGGTAAATGACGAGAAGAAGAAGGAAGTCCAGAAGTATAAGGATATGCTTTCTGACAGGATGGAACTTGAGGCTGAAGGGCTTAAGAAGGTCCGTGATGAGAATGAAGAACTCAGGAAAGTAAATGAGAATCTTCGTATTTCCCTTCTTGCCCTTCGTGATAAACCAGGCAGAAAGGAGATGCAGAGGCTGCAGATTCTTCAGAAAGCGGCAGACCGTCTTACCATCAACAGCCCAGGATTCGGCCCGGTATGGCAGGCTGCTCTTAAGGAGAGCGAGGATGAATTCCAGAAGGTATATTCCGGGTTTATTCCTTTTATCAAGCGTCATATTCCAAAACCGACCGATGCAGAAGTTGTTGATGTCCAGGATAATACGAATCAGTGATCTTCCCATTCTATCAGCATTCCGCTGAAAGGTTCTGGGGTAGATATTATGTATTTCATCTTCTGCCGGCCCCAGTTCTGCCGGAATGTATGTCCAAGACTTATGTAACCCTCTGCCTGAAATGGCTTCTTTTCGCCTTCGGGCAGGAACATATTGGGTATCATTGTAGCGTCGGTGCTGCTTGTTCCGTTCCCGGTTCTTGGAGATAGTATATCTGCATTGATTGAGAAGAATGTGAATGCTGCATGCACTCCTATTCTAAGAGTAGTTGTTTTCTCGATATCAATTCTTATACCCATGTCGGAATCGAAGCCGAAATCCATATTCATCCATGTATGTTTTGTATCCGACAATACAGATTCCCTGTCCCTGTAATCAAGGCCGAATGCAGCTCCCAGCCCCATATACCAGATTGCTTCATCCCCTATGGCTTTTCTGAACGACGGTCCCGCGCTAAGCGAGAACCTGAATGATTTTTCGAGCCGTTCCTGCAGTTTCTCTGTGTCCTCATCCTCTCCGGAGAATATTGAAAGCAGGCTTGAGTACGGGGCCTGTATGCCGATTCTGAGATAAATCCCGGTTCTGGATTCTCTTCCTATGAAACCATAGCCCGTATAGTCCAGTCCAAGATAATCACCTTCGAGAGACATCAGCGAATCAGAAGATACGGTCTCAAAGAACGTGAAATCGTAGCCCGGAAAAATCGCTCCGTAGAACAAGTTAGGAATTAAAAGCAGAAGCAGCAGGAGCGGAATCTTTTTCATTTTCTCCGATTATAGAACGGCAATTGATATGAGAAAACCCCATTCCTGATGAAATGGGGTCTGATTCCAGTCGGGATGAATGGACTCGAACCATCGATATCCTGCTCCCAAAGCAGGCGCCATAGCCGCTAGGCGACATCCCGTACAAGGTGGCATTATATGGATAATGGAAAACAACGTCAACACAATCTGGGAAATACTTGATAAGAATTTTCCAGAAAACATTAGTTTTATTGATGAACCCGATCCCTGGAGGTTCCTGATTACAGTAATGCTGAGTGCCTCGACTACGGATAAACAGGCTGTAAAAGCTGCAGCAGCTCTCTTTGAAGAATATCCGGATGCTGCCAGTGTCGCCTCCGCATCTCTTCAGGATATCGAACGTCTGATACATCCTGCAGGACTTTCAAGGACAAAAGCTCCAAGGATAAAGGAAGTTTCACGATATATCGCAGAGCATGGTCTTCCCACATGTATGGAAGAGCTTGAAGCGCTTCCGGGAATAGGGGAGAAGACAGCTTCCTGTTATGTCAGCCAGGTTCTTTCCCTTCCGGCAGTGATTGCTGATACGCATTTTGTACGGGTAGCTTTAAGACTTGGCTTCACTGATACAGATGACAGGAACAAGGCCGCAAGGGAAATCAGAGAACGTTTCCCGGAAGAAGTCTGGTATAGGATGTCAATGGTCCTGAATCTGCATGGAAGAACTACCTGTCGTCCAAAACCACTGTGTGATAAATGCCTTGTCAGCTCTTTATGTCCTTTCTCAGCCTTCTTGAACGGATGATGCGGAATGCATTGTTCTCCCATTCAACAAGCGCTATTCCGCCTACAGCTGCCCTGATAGCGGGAAATTCATAGGAGGCTGCATGATTCCATGAGACGAACAGCCCTTCTGACTCTGTCCTGACAATGCCGCTTTCTATCGGGAGAATATATGCAAAACCATTGAATACTGCTTTTCTGGAAAAGGAATAGCAGCCATTGCCTATGTCTATGGTGTCATCAAAGGAATCTCCCTTTCTGATCAGGATGCACGGAGGCATCGAGTAGATACTCCAGTCTCCTGTTATGCGGAAGTATCTTGTGAGCTCTTTCCTCCACTCAAGACGGGAGAATTCATCAAGGGTAAGCACGGTAAGCTTCATAATCGTTATGATATACTTTTTGGGGCTATTTACAAAGGTTTTGTGTTCAGGTATAGTCTTTTAGCTGTGACTGGCATCCTGATTGGGAAGCCTCTCTTTCAGACAACAATATAAGGTGGATGATAACATGGCAAGAAGATGTGATATCTGCGGCAAAGGAACTATTTCTGGAAGCATTGTTCCTCGCAAGGGACAGGCTAAGAAGAAGGGTGGTGTCGGTCAGCATATCGGCGTGACCAAGAAGCGCACATTCAAGCCCAATCTTGTTTCAGTAAAGGCTCTTATCAACGGCACACCTAGAACAATCAAGGTCTGCACACGCTGCCTCAGAAGCGGAAAGATCGTGAAAGTGGTGTAATCCCACTTATTCCGGTAAAGAAGCTCCCGAAAGGGAGCTTTTCCCGAATATGGAGATAATCTATGAATTCAGTCCGTATCCATGCCCTCGAAGGTTCGATGCTCTCCCATCCACAGGGAGTGAAGAAACTGATTGCGCTTTTCAGAGAATAGAAGGAGAAGACTGAAGTCTTTGTTCTTTCCCCTGTCGCTGCATCCGATTATCAGCTTGATGGCCTGCTTGCCGCAGCTGCGGAAAATGAAGAGAAGCTCTGGAGCAGGCTGGAAAAGAGCCAGAGTATCTGGAATGAACTTGCTGAGACGGCTCTTGATTCCCCTGGTTCCGTTCAGGAAAGAATGAGCGATGTGTTTTCTGATATCGAGGAAGTACTTCGCGCAGTCTGGATTATGAGAGATGTTCCCGAAGCTGCTGTGAAGTACATGGGAGAACTCACAACTTCATTCCTTTCATGGATTCTTTCCTCTGCATTTCTGGATGCTGGAATCCCGAATACAATCATCACGCCCAGGGAGGCAATTGATTCCGATTCTTTTCCTGAAGGAGCTGTATTTGTCACAGGAGAGCTCTATAGAATCACGGCTTCAGCAGATGCTGCTGGGAAACCGAGAAAAGAAGGCGAGAGTGAGTATACAGCTGCTCTTATTGCAGCTTCCCATAAGGCTCCTGTTACATTCTGGAATTCCCGTTCTCCGCTCTGTACCGCATCCAGAAAGGATGTACCCTCTGCAAGAGTCATAAAGCATCTTACATATAGCGAAGCAACTGAGCTTTCATTCTTCGGAGCACCGATAATCCATCCTCAGTCATTCCAGCCTGCCCTTGATGCCGGAATTACGGTAACACTCAGGTGCTGGGGTGATATGGATGAGGTAGGAACGGAGATAACCGGAGAGGCTGTTGATGATGGCCTTCTTGTAAAAGCGTTCTCCGTTGTAAGGAATGTTGCGATGATAAACGTTGAGGGCTCTGGTATGTCAGGAGTCCCCGGATTCTCATCCCGTCTCTTTACGGCCCTGAGAAATGAGAAGATTTCAGTGATTCTTATATCTCAGGCATCATCTGAGTATTCAATCTGTTTCTGCGTACCTCAGCGGCAGTCAGCAGAAGCAGTAAGGACTATAAAGGCTGAATTCTCACATGAGCTTGCGGAAAAAGGGATAAGCGCAATAGATTCAGAGACGGATCTTGCGATTATCGCAGCAGTAGGAGAGGGAATGCCTGGGCATACAGGAACTGCTGGTGCATTCCTTTCTTCGCTTGGAAGGGCAGGTATCAACGTAAGAGCGATTGCGCAGGGTTCATCCGAAAGAAATATAAGCGCTGTTATCAAGGCAAATGAAAGCGGAAGGGCTTTAAGGGCCCTGCATTCTGTGTTCTTCCTGTCCCAGCAGACGCTTTCGGTTGGCCTTTTCGGTCCTGGAAATATAGGTGGAACACTTCTTGATCAGCTAGCCAGTGAGAGCGAGAGGCTGAAAAGAGAATTTGATCTCGATATCCGTGTAAGGGGTATTGCGACTTCAAAGAAGATGCTCTTGTCTGAAGAAGGCATAGATCTTGCTCACTGGAAGGAAAAGTTCAGAAATGAAGCTATTTCATATAACGAGAATATCTTCCTTTCACATATTGCAGCGCAATACTACCCTCATAAGGTAATCATAGACTGCACATCATCTGAAACAAGAGCCATGCAGTATGTGAGGTTCATTGAGAATGGCTTCCATGTGATTACTCCAAACAAGAAGGCAGGGGCAGGCCCTTATGATTATTACAGGAATCTTATGGAGAGCGTAAGAAAGACAGGGCGGAAGTTCCTCTATGAGACAACAGTCGGTGCAGGTCTTCCTGTTATCTGCACGCTCAAGGACCTCAGAGAGACTGGAGACAGGGTGATAAGCGTTGAGGGAATGGTATCAGGCACTCTTTGCTGGCTCTTCTCTGAATATGATGGAAGCATTCCGTTCTCAGAGCTCGTTAAGAAAGCCCGAAGCCTTGGCTATACAGAACCTGATCCGAGGGATGACCTTTCAGGAATGGATGTGGCAAGAAAGACTGTTATTCTTGCTAGAGAGCTTGGGTACACAACCGAAACCAGTGATATTGATGTTGAATCGCTTGTTCCTGAGGAGATGAGGGAACTCTCGATTGATGAATTCCTGGAGCGTCTTTCCGATATGGATGAGAAGATGCTTGATATGTATAAGGAAGCCGAGAAGAAGGGAATGAAGCTTAGATATGTCGGTAAGGTGGAAGGAGGGGTGTGCTCTGTAGCTCTTAAGGAGTACCCTCTTGATCACCCGTTCTCTCAGGCAAAAGGTACTGACAACGTGATTTCCTTCCGTACTGCCCGCTACGATAAGCAGCCACTTGTCATAAAAGGACCAGGTGCTGGTCCTGAGGTTACCGCAGGCGGTGTATTTGCTGATATCCTCAGGCTTAGTGCATATCTAGGATCGAAGGTATAAGGAGAAGTGCGATGAGATTTATTTCAACCAGAGCAAAGAGCGGCGAAACATTTTCCGCATCCGAGGCAATTCTAAAGGGACTCGCTCCTGATGGAGGGCTTTTCATACCTGAAAGCATTCCTTCCATTCCGGAAACATTCACACTGACAAAAGGTGCCTGGTATGCGATGTATCAATCCCTGATTCCATATTTCAGGGGCGATGAGCTTGAGGCTGATCTTGAAGAGATCTGCCGCAATGCATTCTCTTTCCCTGTTCCTTTCCATTCTGATAATGGCAGAGATACCCTTGAGCTTTATTTTGGGCCAACAGCTGCATTCAAGGATTTCGGTGCACGCTTTTTAGCTTATTCAATGGAGAAGCTGCTGGAAAAAAGGAATGAAGAGATAACGATTCTCGTTGCAACATCAGGTGATACAGGAGGAGCCGTAGCTTCAGCTTTTCATGGAAGAAGCCACCTTTCCGTAAAAGTCCTGTTCCCTAAGGGAAGGGTTGCGAAGAGGCAGAGAATGCAGCTTACTGGCTGGGATGGCAATGTCTCAAGCTATGAAGTTGAAGGGACTTTTGATGATTGCCAGAAAATGGTCAAGGAAGCTTTTATGGATTCCGCGCTTTCCGGTCTTTCCAGTGCCAATTCAATCAATCTCGGACGCCTCCTGCCGCAGATGGCTTATTATGTCTATGCTTCATCAATCTATAAACTCAAGTATGGAGAGGAAGCTGTTTTCGTCATTCCTTCCGGAAACGTCGGCAATGCAACAGGAGCTTACTGGGCTAAGGCAATGGGAGCTCCTATAAAGAGAATTGTACTTGCAGCAAATGCCAATAAGCCAATAACGGATTATCTGGAAACGGGGGAGTACAGACCACGTGCTTCTGTTATGACGCTTGCAAATGCAATGGATGTGGGGGCTCCTTCCAACATTGAAAGGCTTTTTGCTATGTTCCCGTCTGCTGAAAGCTTCCGTGCAAATGTAAGTGCGTATTCTGTATCCGATGAGGAAATCAGAAGGACTATAAAGGAAGTCTATGATGAATCCGGATATGTTATCTGTCCTCATACAGCATGTGGTGAGAGGGTAAGAAAAGATTATGTCGAAGAGCCATTTTCTGTTGTTGTCTCAACTGCCCATCCTGCAAAATTCAGCGATATTGTTGAGCCCTTGATCGGAAGGGAGATTGCAATTCCTAAGACACTCTATGAAATAATGCAGAAGCCATCATCGGCAAAGGAAATAGCTCCTGATTATCATCTGCTGTTTGATTGATGGAAAAGAAAACCGTCCGGCTGGACGGTTTTTCATTGTCTGTCAGTATGCTCTCTTTTTCACTTCGTAGACATTTCCCTTGAAGTAATAGATTATGAACAGCAGCGAAGTGACTATCCATGAGAATGGATAGGAGAAAAGCACTCCGAAGATCGTGCTGTCAAAATTCGGTGCAATATAAATCCAGATAATTCTAAGAACGCAGATACCAAAGACCGATATAAGGGTTGGAACCAATGATTTTCCAGCTCCTCTTATTGCTCCAGATAAAAGCTCTATTGCTATGTATGTGATGTACCATGGAACTATAAAGTGCATTATGGAGACACCGATATCCAGAACAGTACTATCTGTTATGAAGAGCATCAGGCCGTATCTTCCGATGAGGAAGTATCCTGCTTCTATTACAAAGGTCGAGACTACGGACATAATGGTGACTGTCCTTACACCTTTTTTTGCCCTGTCTATTTTCCCTGCTCCGAAATTCTGTCCCACGAATGTAGTTATAGCTATGCTGAATGCATTTATGAACATCCAGAATATCTGATCAAGCTTTGACCATCCAGCCCATGCCGCGGCAGTATCAGTACCATACTGGTTTATCGATGCCTGGATGATGAGATTCGATATCGTGTACATGATTGACTGGATTCCTGCAGGAAATCCGATCATCAGCATCTGTTTCAGGAGATTCCTGTCGAATGCTATCTTCCTTATCCTAAGCTTGGCTCCATCCGTCCTTCTCATGAGAGTGATGAAGATCAGAACCATGGAAAGCACCTGTGAAATCACTGTAGCAATTGCCGCTCCTTCTACATTCATTCCGAAGACACCGACAAACAGGAGGTCTAGTACAATATTCGTAAGACAGCTTGCGAGGAGAAAATAGAATGGGCTTCTGCTGTCTCCCATAGCACGGAATATTCCTGCTCCCATATTGTACATGACTACCGGAATTCCGCCCAGGAAGTAAATCTGCATGTATTCTACGGCAAGCGGCAGGACATCATCAGGAGTTCCTATTGCAAGAAGCAGCGGACGAGTGAATACATATCCAAGGACCGAGATTATAAGTCCGCCTACGAGTGCAAGTGCTATAGCCGTGTGTATAGCTGCGGAAACCCTTTCCTCGTTTTTCGCACCGAAGTGCTGCGAAATTACAACCGTAGCACCTGACGAAAGACCGGTAAAGAAGCCTATGAGGAGATTTATCGCAGTTCCAGTTCCTCCGCCGACGGCAGCTAATGCTTGCTTTCCTAGGAACTGGCCAACAATAACCGCATCAGCTGTATTGTACAGCTGCTGGAAGAATGTTCCAAAGAGAATAGGGAAGAAGAATGCAAGAATCTGCTTCCAGATAACTCCCTCTGTGATACCGTTGCTATTAATATTAAGCGCTTTCACGAGAGGGAGTATATCTTGCCAAACAGCTTATGAGAAGATGGAATTTACACTAAACGTGAGACAGGTCTTCTTCTTATTGCAATTCTGATTGAACAGCCTGCCCCGAAAAGGTTTTCCATTGCTGATATATATTTTTCGGTCATGCTCTGCGGGACATATGCCTGTATTGTTCCTGCAAATCCTCCGCCATGGACTCTTACAGCACCTTCACCCTGCAGTACTTCCTCTGAAAGCGCAATAGCAAGTGCAAGACCCTGGTTTGCAGGAGATGATGATGGATAGACATTCTGCAGGAATCTGAATGAGCTGTTACCCGATTCGCTTACAAACGAAAGAAATCCATCTATATCTCCTTCCTGGAGTGTCTGGAGCATGAAATCAACACGTTTGTTCTCAGTAAAGAAATGGTATGCCCTCAGAAGTGCCCTGTCATTTCCGACTTTCTCGCGTATATCCTTCATATCACGAAGGAAATCCTGGAAATTGACTTCTCTCAGGTTCTTTTTGCCGTAGTATGCCGCAACCTCTCTCATCTCCGGTGGAACAGCTGCATACTCGCCTGTAAGATCTGCGTGTGATCCCCTCGTATCTGTGATGATCATTGTATAGCCATAATCCTCAAAAGATACATCAAGCGGGGTTATAACCGGATTGTCAGTATCCTTGAAATCTATGCCGACAATTCCTCCATGAGCACAGCATGCCTGATCCAGAAGTCCTGATGGTTTTCCAAAATAGACGTTTTCTGCATATTTGCCGATCTTTGCAAGTTCAATCGGAGAGAATTTATCTTCATTGAAGAAGTTGTTGAAAATCTCTGCAATAAGCACTTCGATAGCAGCTGATGATGATAATCCGGATCCGCCTAGGACTTTAGTAGTCGTGTTGGCTTCCCATCCTCCTATTTCTATTCCTTTTTCCCTGAAAGCTGCAGCAATGCCCCTTACGAGACTGTCAGTGCCATTCTTTTCATCGTTCTTTACAGAGAGATCCGATATATCTACATCAACAACTGGAAAGCCCTCGCTTGCGATGATTACCCTGCTGTCTGATCTTTTTGATACAGCTCCGATAGTATCCAGATTTACAGATCCTCCGATTACCTTACCAAGATTATGGTCTGTATGGTTTCCCCCGATCTCTGTTCTTCCTGCCGCTGAGAAGATTGCCGGATTATCCTTTCCGAAAAGCTCTTTGTGTTTCTCAACAAGATGGATAAAGCGTGAATCCATCTCCCTCTCATCGTATTCTTTCCCGTAAATATCCGGGTAAATCCTATGAAGCTGATCTAGCATCTGCATCTCCTTTTCTATAGATTCTAGCATTAATGAGCACGCATGGAAAACCTGAGTTTAGGGAAAGCTCTCCCTAAGATTATCTTTATTTTCCCTTCATCTGAAAGAATCCTCATTGCCTCTTCTGCTTCTTCCTCCGTCCATCCTTCAAGCCTTGGTTTCTGGAATAGTCTTCTTTCTGTCATGGCCATAGCTGCAATATCGATCTTTTTTCCTGGATGGGAATGTACCCATCTGATGATTTCAGTCTCTCCAGCTCTCTGGTAATCATCGTCTATGCAGTTTGAGCAGGAAAAGCATCCTTTTTCCTCTCTTGTTTCTCCCATAGCGTTAAGAAGCGATGTCCGTATGCATTCTCCTTTGAGGAAAACTGGTGTGAGCGGGGTATCCTCATTCTTGCTGAAAAGCACGTAGGCATCCATTCTTTCCCCATCTCTTCCGCCTCTTCCGGATTCCTGAAGGTAGTCAGAGACTGAACTAGGCATAAAAAGATGTATTACAGTACGTATATTCTTTTTATCGACCCCCATTCCATATGCTGATGTGGAAGCAAGGACTCCATCATGAGATGCAAGAAACCATTTCTCGATTTTCTCTTTCTCCTGCTTTTCAAGTCCCGCATGATAACAGGCTGTGTCAAAAAAGTCCTTCAGTTTCTCTGCCGTTTCTTCTGCAGCCTTCCGTGATCTGCAGAATATGACAGCTGGCCTGCTTTTTTCCTGGCGGAGAATTTTTGCTGCATCATGGATTTTCGAGAGACTGGGAACTGAGTGATAGAAGATATTCTCCCTGTCCGTGCTGCTTCTTACCAGATATGGCATTTCCCCATGGAACAGCATGTTTATTATTCCTTTTTCTATCCTTCTATCCATAGTTGCTGTAAAGGCTAGGGTAAGATGGGGTTTTATTCTTTCGAGTATTGCAGGAAGAGCCAGATAGGATTCTCTGAAGCTTTCACCCCATGTCACAAGAGTATGTGCTTCATCTATTACCGCAAGTTCTGTATCCCTGAAAAGCCAGAGCTCTCCTTTTCTCTCAATCTGGATAAGTGTTTCCGGATTTGTTATAACTGCGATTTCCTTGTTCTTCCTTATCTTGTTTATTCTGTCCTTTCTTTCTTCTGCAGGCAATCCTCCTCGAAGGACTGTAAATGGTATTCCTGCTTTTCTGAAACGTTCTCCCTGATCATTCATCAGTGACAGAAGCGGATAAACCAGAAGGCTTTTCTTTTTCATTGCTGCAATCGGGTACATAAAGCATAGAGACTTCCCGCTTCCTGTTGGCAGCGAACACAGCACCTTTCCATCTCTTCTTCCTTCTGAGCTTTCAAGGATGTGTGTTATAACCAGTTCCTGATAGGGCCGCAGATAAGAGATCCCGAACCTTTCCTTTATGAATTCCTTATCAATCATATTAAGTAATTCATCAGAAATAGTGATTCTGGATAAAACTTAATATTAATATTCCAAATTAAGAATATTATATTTAATTAAATAATTATATTTTCGTGAAGATTCATAATCATCTTTTTCGACCATGCTTATGTCTAAGGCGAGATTTAAATCTTCATAGTAAGGAGAAGAAAGAAAATAGACTTGACAATATTGAACGGGGGGGGGGTATATTAACAGCATTGAACAATAAGTTCTTATTGGAGGTTTTCATGCAAAAGAAAATCATACGGGCAAGCGTTATTCTACTTGCTCTAGTTGTTCTTGCTGGTTGTCAGCCAGGATATCAGGGGATTCTATTGCCCCCTGGCATATTCAACCCTTCTAATCCAGGAAACAGTGTAACTTATACTGTAACCATTGATTACAATGATAATGGTACTGAAAACAGAATTCTTACAGATCAGAAAACACTTGTGAAACCTGCTGATCCGGTATGGGATGATGACCATGAATTTGCATACTGGACAATCAATGGCGTAAAGGTTGAGGATAGTCAGTGGGGATCAGCCCTCAGTGGAAATGTCACGCTTACTGCGGCTTGGATCAGTATTTATGATATCTTAGTTGAAATTCCTGGTTATTCTGATCATTTTTCTGCACCTAACAATAACTATCAATTTGGCCAGAAAACTAATAAGGAGCTTTCGATTGATGGAAAAGATTTGATTAAAATCAGAAAATGGCAGGATATAACTACACCTTATAATCTTACACTTAAGAATATCATCTTTGAAAGTGGCATATCCATTCATGCTGAAAATACCGAAAATATTACAATCACAGTAGAGGGCTGTGAGATACATCCATGTCTGTATGAAGATCTGAAGCATGATAAACCTCAAAGAACAAGTAATGCAGGGGATGGACTTTGCCTAGCAATCGATACAACAACGGATCAGAATGCAGACCACAGTACCAGAGGAAAGGTGAATATTGTTGTTAGAGATAATCATCTGATTGGAGATAATAATCCAGAGGCTCCTCGTAAGAATGGTGCAGATATAGATAGTGCAGTTATGAAGAGCAGAGGAAATGGAGTATCTCTTGGTAACCAGGCTGGTGGTGTTCCATGTCTTTCAGAGGCAGAAATAACAGGAAATATCTTTGAAGATCTTCGCGGAAAT
The DNA here is from genome assembly GCA_944389105.1 of uncultured Spirochaetaceae bacterium. Taxonomy (GTDB): domain Bacteria; phylum Spirochaetota; class Spirochaetia; order Sphaerochaetales; family Sphaerochaetaceae; genus Ornithospirochaeta. The sequence continues at coordinate 15,717 of CALXLD010000034.1, forward strand.
GCTCTTCAGCTGTACAGGATTAATGACGATATGAAAGTTACTGTTTCCAATAATCAGTTCATCAGCTGGGGAATCAATAAAGATACACTTTCCGGTGCAGAGACAGACTACGCAATACGAGGAGAGCTCTATAACGATGGTATTTCTGCTGATGTTATCATCCTGCGGGATAATTCGTATGCAACTTCAATGACAGTAGAAGGTATCCAAAAAGATCTATCGGAATGTAAGGTTGCTATTAACTATTGGAATGGATCAACTTCTGCCCCTTATGATCAGTCAATGGCAGAATAAGACTATTCTATTATAATTATGCCCATCTCTTCGGAGGTGGGTTTTCTTTACGTAGACTTGAGTATGGATTTGCCTGAAAGGCTAGAGTTTTTAGAGAATAAGTATTCAGATACTAATCGACATAATGTCAGTGTTTTAGAAAATATTTTTGCAGCATGCCGCACTTTTTTATTGTTGCTCTTTGAATCATTTGTCCAAAATAGGGATTCAAGCTACAGGATATGTTGGCATAGACAATAAAAAACCGAGGTGGAACTGTCCAGCCTCGGTTTTCTCTCTTTGATTATTCTCAGCAGCCTTTTACTGAGCATGAAGTCTTCTGTGGAGGAAGTGCGATTATTCTCTCCAGTTCTGGCTTCTTCTTGAGCTGTTCTTTAAGACCACGAGCACGAGCCTTGTTCACATAATCCGGGTTCTCGAATGTATAGTGGAAATTTGTATGGATGTCATAAGTGCCGTTCATGAGAGCATATGCATCCTCTGTCATTACAAGCTCTTCATCTGTCGGGATTACGAAAATCTTTACAGGGCTTTCATCCTTTGAGATGCATGTCTCCGCGTTGCGGCAGTGGGAAAGATCGTTCTTCTCCTTGTCAATCATGATTCCGAAGTTCTCAAGTCCTTCACAGGCACCATATCTGATATGTTCGCCCATCTCTCCGACGCCTGCTGTGAATACAAGTGCATCAACTCTTCCGAGAAGCGCTGCATAAGCACCGATGTACTTCTTGATTCTGTGGATTTCCATATCAACGCCGAGCTGTGCTTTCTTGTCTCCGTTGAGAGCAGCCTGATGAACATCTCTTCTATCAGACATGCCACAGATACCGACAAGACCTGATTTCTTATTGAGATATGTATCCATGTCGCTTGCTGAAAGACCTGTGTTGTTGCAGATGTAAGGAATGATAGCCGGATCAAGATCGCCTGATCTTGTTCCCATAACAAGTCCCTCAAGCGGTGTGAGTCCCATTGATGTCTCAACACATACTCCGTTCTTTACAGCACAGGCTGAAGCACCATTTCCGATGTGCATGATGATGACGTTTGTATCCTCATTCTTCTTTCCAAGAAGGAGTGCTGCACGCTTTGCACAGTAAAGGTGGCTTGTACCGTGGAAACCATAGCGGCGTACATTGTATTTTGTATACCACTCATAAGGAACAGCATACATGAAAGCCTCTTCAGGCATTGTCTGGTGGAATGCTGTATCCATAACAATTGCGTGTGGGACATTCGGCATCAGCTTTCTTGCTGCTTCAATACCCATGATGTTTGCAGGCATGTGAAGAGGTCCAAGCGGGATGATTTCCTTAAGCTGCTCAACAACTTCATCTGTTACAAGTGTTGATTTCTTGAAAAGCTCTCCTCCATGGAGAACGCGGTGTCCTACAGCGCCTATCTCAGACAGTGATTTAATACAGCCATACTTCTCATCGACAAGCATCTTGAGTATCAGCTCTATAGCTTCTTTGTGTGTAGGGGATACAAAACGCTCTGTATATTTTTCCTTGCCGATTGAGTTCTGCTCGATTGTCGAGTATTCAAGACCAATGCGCTCTACAATACCAACACAGAGCACATCCTTCTCATCCCAGTCATATACCTGGTACTTCGCAGATGAACTGCCGCAGTTCAATGTAAGTATAACCATATTTATTCTCTCCTGAATTACGCTAGGGAAAGGTATCAGAAAAAGAGAGGAAAGTCACTATGATGAAATGATTTCCTTTATTTTTTCTTTAATCCTGACCAAAGTTCTGCATCCCGCGGTATCTCTTATATGAAAAAACTATTGGCAATGGCTGGAATCGTGCTTGTATCGCTTCCCCTTTATCCTGCAGTGCTGTCCACTTCTGGTGGTGGGGCCTTTTCCTTTGAGAATGCTGCCCTGAATTTCCTTTCGGGAAGGATTTATATGGATCTTGGCTTCCTTTCCTTCGGCGAGATCGGGCAGACAGGAATGATCAAGGCTTTTGATAACCCTCATCTGCCTCTTTTTTCTTTAAGTCCGGAGACAGGAAAGCCCAAGGGAGATGAAGAGGGCAGGAATGGCTTTGTTTTCTCTTTTGAAGATTTCTCATTTGTCTATTCAGCTGATGAAAGGAGTCTTGCCGGAGTCTTTTTCGGAAATGGAGGCTTTGAACTGGCAATGATGGCTGCTTCCGGCTGGGAAAAAAGCTATGGCTTTCATGAGGATCCTGCGAGAACTGTCTGCTATGATACTCTATACGGCGGTGTTGTGCTCTCCTGGGATTTCTTTAGTGTCAGAGGGCTTGTTTCGTATGCAGAGGAAATAGGATTCAGAGGATCGGCTTCAGCTGCTGTGGAATATAAGGATTATTCGCTTAGCCTGTCATATGGATCCTTGATTGCACTCTATGAAGATAGTCCGGACAGCACATTCGGAATAAGCGGGAGTTTCGGCGATGATGGTTTTCTGTTTGTTTTCTCCATGAATTATGGCTCTGTTCCCGTGTTCAGTGAGGATTATCTTGTAAGAGAAGCATATGCTGCTGCAAGGCTGGATCTTGGTTCTTTTCTCCTCTATTCGGAGATGGAGACCTCTTTTACCAGAAGCGGGAAAAGGCGCCATGATGAGAGTTTCTTTCTGGACTTGTCGTACCTAGTGCTTGGTTATGGAAGCGATGGCCTTGTCCTTGCTGTTGATTTCGGACATTTTGCACTGGGATATAAAGATGGTTCTCCATTCGTCTCAATGGAGTATGAAATGGAGGGAAATGGCTTCAGCTTTCTTGCTGAGGTTTCCACTGATGGTGGTTTTGACCTTGCAATCAGAGTTCATCTCTGAAAGAACCGAGAATGGTTATCGAGGTATCCAGTTCAATCCCAAGCTTTTCCTTTATGGTCTTTCTTCCACGCTGTATCAGCGTGTAGATTTCCTGAGAGCTGCATCCTGGATATGTGAGTATTGAATTCGGCTGGTACTCTGAGAATTCTGCTCTGCTACCGTTTTTCCCCGTAAGTCCTGCGAGTTTTATAGCTTCTGAAGCTTTCATGGTCCTGCTGTCACGGAAAATCTCCCCGGAGAATCTTCTTGATGGTGGAATGTACATCTTTTCGACGTATTTCTCCTTCCTTTCGCGCGCTTCGGCTGAAGCTCTGGAAGGAGTCAGCCTGAGAGCTACAGAGAGAATAAGGCAGTCTGTCAGGAATGTTCCCCTGCTGAAGAAATCATAGAAGAACGGTCTTCTGTGTATTTCGCCATTCAGCGTAAGGTAGTCTGCATAAAAGAACATATCGGATATCGATCTGCTGTTCGCGGAGGCATTTACAGTAACAGCTCCTGCGATTGTCCCGGGTATCCCTGCAATCTCCTCTAGCCCTATCAGATTATGGTCTATTGCCTGGTTTATGACGTTATCAAGTGTTTCACCGGAGGAGGCTATCAGGAGATCACCTTTTATTGACATGCCTTTCATGCCGCAGGCAGAAAGCACAAGACCAGGGATCCCTTCATCCGAGACCAGAAGGTGGGTCCCTGCACCGATCACGGTTACGGAAAGTCCTTTTGCATATGCCATTTCCAGAGCATTGATTGCATCATAGGCATTCCCAGGTTCTGCATAATACTCAGCTTTTCCTCCTGTAGAGAAGGAAGAATGCTTTTTCATGTCCATATTTTCCGTAATTGCAAAGCAACTGAGTTTCTGTCTTGTAGATACCATGGCTGAATTATAGCAGAATGGAAGTACAGAAACAGTCTTTTAATCGATTCTTGTTGAGATTAAGAGCCGATTAGGAATATTATGTCTTTTCAAGGAGGGCTTATGAAGCTATATAACACAATGTCGAGGCGTATCGAGGATTTTGTTCCCATTGTTCCGGGTCAGGTCTCGATGTACTGTTGCGGCCCTACAGTTTATAACTATGCGCATATTGGCAATCTCAGAACATACATCTTTGAGGATATTCTCAAGAGGACTCTTCGCCGTGCTGGATACAGTGTAAAGCATGTAATGAATATTACTGATGTCGGGCATCTTACAGGTGATGGGGATGATGGCGAAGATAAGATGGAGAAGACGGCCAGGGAAACTGGAAAGAGTGTCTGGGATATTGCGGCATTCTATACAGAGGCTTTCTTCAATGATGAGAAAGCTCTCAATATCATCAGGCCAGACATTGTCTGCAAGGCAACTGATCATATCCAGGATATGATTGATCTTATCAAGAGGCTTGAAGACAGGGGGCATACCTACACTGCAGGGGGAAATGTTTATTTCTCCATTGATTCAATCGATGATTACGGCAAGCTTGCCCGTCTCAATATAGATGAGCTTAAGAGCGGGGCAAGGATTGAAGTCGATTCAAATAAGAAGAATCCAAAGGATTTTGTTCTCTGGTTCACCAATTCCAAGTTTGCTGGGCAGGCAATGACATGGGATTCTCCATGGGGAAGAGGATATCCGGGATGGCATATTGAATGTTCTGCAATGTCAATGAAGTACCTGGGAGAGCATTTTGATATCCACTGCGGCGGAATAGATGCAATTCCTGTACATCATACAAATGAGATTGCCCAGTCTGAGGCAGCAACTGGAAAAACCTGGGTTAACTACTGGTGCCATGGCGAGTTCCTGCTTATGGGGAACGCAAAGATGTCTAAATCCTCGGGAGGATTCGTGACTCTTCAGACTTTGATTGGCAAAGGCTATAATGCCCTTGATTATCGCTATTTCTGTCTTACCGGACATTATAGAAGCCAGCTGAGATTCTCATACGATGCACTTGATGCTGCAAAGAGCGCAAGGGAAGGCATTATGGAGAGAATCGGACAGCTTAAGAAAGAGGCTGCCCCTGCAGATCAGCCTTCTTCCAAGGCAGAAGAATACATGAAGGCTTTTGATGAAGCCATGGAGAATGACCTTGGCGCACCTCAGGCACTTTCTCTTCTCTGGAAGATGCTTAAGGATGGGGAGCTTTCTGCCGCTGATAAGCTTGCAGCTGCTTACCATATGGATGAAATTCTTGGTTTAGGACTGAAGGAAGCTGTAGCACAGAAGGCGGAAGCTGCAGGAACGGAAGAGGAAATGAAGCTTCTTGAAGAAAGAGCTCAGGCGAAGAAAGCAAAGGATTTCAAGAGAGCTGATGAGATACGCGACGAGCTTAAACGGAGGGGATATATTGTCAAGGATACTCCTTCAGGTGCGATTCTTGAGCGAATTGTGTAACCTTTTGCGGAGCTGAGTGTTAATAATATGGAGATAAAGAGCACTGACCGAGATGATTTCAGACGCATCTACGATGAGAATTATCATCTTCTGATACAGGTGATTATGCACATCGTATATAACATTGAAATCGCAGAAGATCTCACGCAGGAAGCCTTTGAGAGGTTCTATGTTAAAAACATGACCTTTCCCAGTGCAGATGATGCCAAGTACTGGCTGATAAGGGTAGCCAAGAATCTTGCGCTCAATCATGTAAGGCGCAACAAGCGTGAGATAGAGATGGTGGAAAAGGCCAGGCATAATCCATCGCTTTCCGCTGAGATGCGAGATGCATCGCAGGCAGCTGTGGAGGCAGATGAAAAGAGGGCGGTGAGAATGGCTATTGAAAGCCTGCCGGAGAACCTTAGGATGGTTATTCAGCTTAAGGAATATTCCGGACTGGATTATAAGGCGATAGCTAAGGTGCTTGGTATTTCCGAGACTAATGTAAAGGTGAGGGTTTACAGGGCCAGGAAGAAGCTTGAAGAGGCCCTTTCTACGGAGGATAGGGATGTGTATTGATTCGCAGATGCTGTCAGCTTATCTCGATGGAGAGCTTCCAGAGCCATACAGGACACAGGTGGAGGAGCACCTTGAACACTGCGCGGCTTGCCGGAAGCATCTTGAGGATATGAAAGCTCTGGATAAGAGAATCCTGGACGCGGCTTTTTCGGAGGAGCTTCTGTTGCGTAATAAAGACAGGATTTACTCGCTTCTCGATAAGAAGTACTTCCAGAGCGGCAAGAAGGTCAGCTTTATCCGAAGACGCCTGGAGATATCGTTGCCGTCGTTGATTACTGCGGCGGCAGCGGTTGTCTTCATCTTTATCGGCGGCTTTATGTTCTTCGGGACATCAGCAGAGCAGACTGAGGATATTCTTCCATCCTTTGCGCTTCAGGCTGACAGTTCCAATGTCCACTATGTCTCTGATACTGCAGGTCTTGATAATTATACGCTTGAAGAGATACTTCAGTATCTTGACAGTAAGGGCTACAATGTGGATATCTCGATAAAAGGTCTACAGCCTCTTGATACTACAGTATCGGAGGATGCTGAATAAAACGCCTAGCCATTGGGGATTGGAGATAGGTGTGCAGGTCGCTTGACCTGCTTTTTCTTTATCTGAAGGCTGCCTGAAACAGTGCATCGTCTTCCGGAAAATGGGTTACAAAACCTATTGCTATTTCATGCCCGGTTGCTTCTATGATCCGTCTTGCACCTGCTTCCCCGAATGCTCCGCATAGCTCGATTGCTGTATATCCCTCATTTTTAAGGCGTACTGCAGCAGAACAAGCTTCCTCGATATCCTTCACGCCGATCATCCTGGTCTCTTCAGAAGAGGAGAACCGTACATCATCCTTTCCGGAGCTGTACGGTCCCATTATCATGAATGCGTATTTCATTACATCCTCGAATAGAGATCCTTGTAGATCTCAGCCGATTTCTTCCATGACCAGTCTTCTTCCATTCCTCTCTTCTGCATATGCTCCCAGAGCTCATGGCGGCTGTACCAGATCCACTCTGCATGCTTTATCCTGTCAAGCAGATCTCCTCCTGTATAGTTGTGGAATGAGAATCCTGTGCCTTTGTCATCATATTCATTGAATGGTTTGACAGTATCTTTCAGTCCTCCGATTTCATGGACGATAGGAATCATGCCATAGCGCAGAGAGATAAGTTGTGTCAATCCACATGGTTCAAATGCAGAAGGAACGAGGATTGCATCTGCTCCTGAATAGATTCTGTGCGCAAGTGCATCTGAATATGTTATTACAGCTCTTACTTTATCTGGATACTTGCCCTGATAATAGCGGAACATGTTCTCATAGTACGGCTCGCCTGTTCCAAGGACTATCAGATTGACATTGAGGGAAAGAATCTGATCCATTACCTGATCGATGATATCAAGGCCCTTCTGATCCGTGAGGCGTGAAACTATTGCAAGGGTAAGGACATCAGGATTCTCAGGAAGTCCCAGTTCCTTCTGCAATGCGACCTTATTCTTCTTTCTCTTTGATTTCCTGTCCTTGATAGAATAGTTGTTCTTTATGTTCTTATCTGTCTTTGGATCCCATACTTTGTAATCTATGCCATTGATGATTCCCCAGAGTCTCTCATGCCTCCATTTCAGGATATCTTCAAGGCCCTCTCCAAACTCCGGTGTCTGTATTTCCCAGGCATAGCTGTTGCTTACAGTCGTTATGTAATCAGAGTAGACGAGGCCGCCCCTCATCATTGTGCAGTTCCAGTCATTCTTCGGTATTGATCTGTCCTGATATGGACTGACAAGAAGTCCTGGTTCGAATACTTCATCAGGAAGTGCGGAAACCCATCTTATATGCCCTACATCCCATTCTCCTTTGAAACGGATGTTGTGGATTGTGAATACTGTCCTTATTCCCCTGAAGAACGGATCTCCCTGGAAGACTGTATTGAGGTAGACCGGAATAAGGGAAGTCTGCCAGTCATGGCAATGGATTATGTCCGGCCTGAACCCGATGAGGGGGAGTGCAGAAAGCACAGCCTTGGAGAAATATGCGAATCTCTCCAGATCCTGATACAGATCGTAATAAGGTACAAGACCTCCGAAATACTGTTCGTTATCTATGAAATAATAGGTTATTCCATCATGCTCAAGGCGATGCACGCCTACATATATCCTGTTATCCATCTGGAAATAGTAGATGCATTCCATCTTCTCTCTCCATTCTGGCTTTATTGCATGGTAATTCGGAATAATCACACGGATATCATATTCATCTTTATCAAAAGCCTGTGGAAGGCTCCCAACTACATCAGCAAGCCCTCCTGTTTTTACAAACGGCACACACTCTGAAGCAGCAAAGAGTATCTTCTTCATTCTCATCCTCCAATATCAACATTATTGATTATACCGCTACTTAATACTGAAGCATAGGAAACTTTTATCAAAAAAATGAAGAAATCCCTTGACAAAATAGAACCGGGGGGGGGTAGGCTGTCTATAGAAAAATTTTCGGAGGAAAAAACAAGATGAAGAAAACTATTCTTGTTACTTTGGTCGCAGCGATGATGCTTTTTGCATTTGTTGCTTGTGATAGCAATGCGGGCTATCCTGTCCTTAGAGATACAGGAATTGCGACGACAACAACTGAATATCTTGTAGGAGAAGAAATCAATCCTGCAGATTTCACCTTTGTTGCATATAATTATGATGGGACTACAAGGGAAATTCCTGCAGCGGATGTAAAACTTGTTTCAGGCGATACAGAAGATGCCGGTGATGTTTCTCTTAAGTTTTCTTGGAATGGAATTACATTTGATGGAAATGTGACAGTTTATGCAGTTGACAGCATTGAAGTTGATGCTACTAATGCTTCAGAAAAAGTATATTATACAACAACTGATGCTGATTATAAGAAAGTTGATCTTGATGGAGTTGTTATCACTGCAAAGTATACCGTTGATGGTGTAGAGAAGACAAAAATTGTTGATTCTTCCCTTGCAACAGGGGCAATTGCTGATTGGGAGACTGCTGATGATGAGGCAACAGTAACAGTAACTTTTGCAACGAAAACAGATGAGTATTCTGTTGCTCTTGAAGAGAATTTGATTTCTTCAATAACATTTTCGGTTGCAGATGCAACAAAGAAGTATTATGTAGATGACTCCGTTACAGCTGCAGCATTTAAGATGGTTGGAAAGATGCTGAATGGTGAGGAGAAAACATTAGTTGCTGGTACAGACTATAAGTATTACAACGCGACTTCACAGAACTATGAATTGAGTGCTCCTGCTGTTGATTCTTCAAAAGCCTCTACAATTACTGTTAGAGCTAAGTATGTTGGTGATGATGGTGTTGTTGGGCTTACAAGAGAAGGCTATCAGGCCAACATTGTAATTAACGAAGATAGGGTTGTAGGAATTATTGTTGATTCTTCTGCTCTCACAAGTACTCCAATTGATACAAAGAATACGAATGGTTATGGCCTCACTGTAAATTATGAAATGGAGAGTGGCAAGAAGGGTGATAGCCTCACATATAATGCTGCAGAAGACGGTTTTACTGTAACTCCTGATGAGTTTAAGTCAAAGGATAACAATGGTTCTTATGAAGTTGGTGACAGAGTACAGATTACTGTAATTGCGGGAAGCTATACAGAGACTGTCCAGACAACTCTTGTAGCAAAAATCTGATTGGAATCATAACCATGTCCATTCATGATTTTTGGATGGACATGTGTCTAAGGAGGACGAAATGGAAGAAAAGACAACGTCCCTCCGACAGAGGATTCCTAATGAGAAGCGTCAGGAATGCTTGAAGCTCTTTGAGCAGGGATACGGATACAAGAAGACCGCTCAGCTTGCAGGGCTGAACACATATACAGTCCGTGAGTACAAGCGGAAGTTCGCTGCAGGAGATATGTCCTGGGCAGCGAGAGGGAGCAACGCTCCCACAATGAATTAGGTTGAAGTGACGATAACGTATTCGTCTCTTCCAAAGATTATCTGTTGGTCCATCTGGTTTCAGATGGGCCTTCTGTTTTCTGAGCTTATTACTAATCTATGTTGTTGGATTTCCTTATATTTGATAAACTCGGTGAGGCAGTATGGAGGCGTTATGAAAGCAGTAGAACTTGCGCGTAACTACGATCCTAAGGATTTTGAGGAAAGGATATATGCAGAGTGGAAGAGAAAGAAGGAATTTGGACCTTCTTCCTCTGATAAAGAACATTTTTCAGTTGTGATGCCGCCTCCAAATGTCACCGGTATTCTCCACATGGGACATGCCCTGAACAACAGCCTTCAGGATATTATTGTCAGATACCACAGGATGCTTGGCCGTCCGACTCTCTGGGTTCCTGGTACCGATCATGCAGGAATTGCAACACAGAATGTTGTAGAGAGACAGCTCCAGAAAGAAGGTCTCAGACGTCAGGACCTCGGACGTGAGAAATTCATTGAACGTACATGGCAGGTTAAGGAAAAGCATCACGATATCATCAAGAAACAGCTCGAGAAGATGGGATGCTCCTGTGACTGGGATCATGAGAGATTTACGATGGATGAAGGTCTTTCCCGTGCTGTAAGAGAAGCTTTCGTTACACTTTATGAACGTGGTCTTATCTATAAGGGAAAGTATCTTGTGAATTACTGTCCGAAGTGCGGGACAGCCCTTGCCGATGATGAGGTTGAGTATGAGAATGTTCCGGGCAAGCTCTATGATGTGAGATATCCATATGCTGATGGTTCTGGGTTCATCACAGTTGCCACAACACGGCCGGAGACAATGTTCGGAGATGTTGCTGTAGCAGTCAATCCTGAGGATGAGAGGTATACAGACATCGTCGGAAAAGAGCTGCTTCTTCCTCTTACAGACAGAAGGATTCCTATTATCACCGATAGTTTTGTAGATAAGGAGTTCGGAACTGGAATGGTTAAGATCACTCCAGCTCATGATCCTAATGACTGGGAATGTGGCAGAAGGCATAACCTGGAAGCTATAAATCTTCTCAATCCAGATGGAACACTCAATGAGAATGTCCCTGAGAAATACAGAGGAATTAAAGCTGAAGAGGCTAGGAAGCTTGTCGTCGAGGATCTTGAGAAGGGCGGCTACCTTGTAAAGACAACCGACCATGCACATGATGTTGGACACTGCTACCGCTGTCATACAACAGTTGAGCCATATCTTTCAGAGCAGTGGTTCGTAAGCATGAAATCCCTTGCTGACAAGGCTCTCGATGCCTGGAGAAAGGGAGATATCGTATTCTATCCGCGAAGATGGGAAAACACGTATGTCCACTGGATGGAGACAATCCGTGACTGGTGTATTTCCCGTCAGCTATGGTGGGGACACCGTATTCCAGTCTGGTATTGCCAGGATTGCGGAAAGATGATTGTTTCCAGAGAGAACCCGGATGAGTGCCTTGAATGCCACAGCCATAACCTGAAGCAGGATGAAGACGTTCTCGATACCTGGTTCTCATCATGGCTCTGGCCATTCTCTACGCTTGGCTGGCCTGATAAAACACCTGATCTTGAGAAGTTCTTCCCGACAAATACTCTTGTTTCTGCATATGACATAATCTTCTTCTGGATTTCCAGAATGATCATGGCTTCAGAGGAATTCCTGGGTAAGGCTCCATTTAGGGATATTGTCATTACAGGACTTGTCAGGGATATTCAGGGAAGGAAGATGTCAAAGTCGCTTGGAAATGGCATCGATCCTATTGAAGTCATTGACAAATATGGCGCGGATGCGATGAAGTTCACTCTCTGCTACCTTGCTGCGCAGGGGCAGGATGTTATGATTGATATGGACTCCTTCCGTCTGGGCTCAAGGTTTGCAAATAAGATCTGGAATGCAACAAGATACCTCCTTATGAATATCGAGGGTAGGAATCTTGTGGATATCCAGCGGGATAAGCTCACCATAATGGATAGATGGATTTATTCAAGGTTCAATGATGCTGCCCGCGATATTGCTTCGGCTATGGAGAATTATCGCTTCAATGAAGCAGCGCAGACTATCTATTCTTTCTTCTGGAATGATTTCTGTGACTGGTATATTGAGGCATCCAAGGGACGCCTGAACCATGGAAGCGATGAGGAGAAGGATCTTCAGGTATCTATTCTTATGGATATTCTTGAAAAGAGCATGAGGCTCATGCATCCATTCCTTTCATTCATCACGGAAGAGATTTATCAGAAGCTTCCGAATCATAAGGGAGATGTTATTTCTGCCTCCTATCCGGTCTTTGATCCATCGCTGGAGGATAAGGAAGCAGATTCTCTTGTATCGATGCTGCAGGAAGCTGCACGTCTTGTCCGCGCGGCCCGTTCAAGCCTTCAGATTGCACCGGAGAAGAAGCTTCGTGTTGTCATAAGGATTGCCGGAGATAATCCTGCTGCAGCTTTCATGAGGGATGAAGCTTCTCTCCTGTCTGTATTCATGACGGCTTCCAGCGTGACCATCGATACAGATGGAAGCGAGGATATTAAGGGAGCATTGCCTGCAACTGGTATTGGATTCGAAGCTTTTGTCTTTGTCAGGGCAGCAATCGATGTAGAGGCAGAGATAAAGAAGCTTCAGGGTGAGATTGAGAAAAACGAGAAGCTTCTAGAAGGTTCACTGAAGAAGCTTTCAAATGAGAACTTCATCTCGCATGCAAAACCTGAGGCTGTGGAGAAGGAGAAATCCAAGAAAGCAGAGTTCGAAGATAAGATACAGAAGAGCAGGGAACACATTGAACTTCTGAAATCATTCTGAAAGAAAGAAGCCGGGATCGCCGGCTTCTTTCTTTCAGTTATTCATTCTTCATTGATGATATACATTCTGGTACCGTTATCTCCTATGGGCCTTGTAGAAGGGGAGAAGCCGTTTCCCATGAACTGCGGCGGAAGTGCAATTCCTGCAGAAGAGAGGATATCTCCGGAAACAATGGTATCAAAGCATTCATTTTCCTCTTTGTTCCAGTTCTTCCAGAGATCTCCGAAGAATTCCTTTGGAATAAACATCTTTCTGTTCCTGATTCTGTATAGCTTTCCTTTTTCAAGGAAAGGAACACGGAGTCTGTCGCAGCGTCCAGTGTTGGGCGTATTCCTTTTGACGAATTCCAGCACTATCGTGGTCTTTCCAAGCGTGACAGACCAGAAGACTGTTTCTGGATCTGCAGAAGGAATGGGCCTGAAATCACCATACTGAAATACTTTCCTGTATTTTTTGTAGAACGCAATTTCGCTCTTTACTGCTTTCTGATCAAGTTCCGAAAGCGCTGTAAGATCCAGTTCATAGCCAAGGACACCGAATGCAGCAACATCGAATCTGCTTTCAATCAGGCTTGTCCTGAGGCTCTGATGCCCCGGGGAAGCTGAAACATGTGCTCCCATCGTTGACTGCGGAAAGCCTCTCAGTGTTCCTTCCTGTATCGTTATCCTGTGATAAATATCTGTGTTGTCGCTCGCCCAGATCTGAGGCATGAATGCCATTATGCCGAGGTCATATCTGTTTCCGCCTGAAGCGCAGCCTTCGAAGAGAACCTCCGGAAAGCGTTCTGTGAATCTTTTCATCAGATCATATAGCCCAAGGACATAACGGTGCTGCAGCTCTCCGTTTGATCTGCATTCAGGATTTGAGGAAAAGAGATCTGTGAGGGTTCTGTTCATGTCCCATTTCACATAATCAACGGAGGCGTCTGAAAGAATTTTCTCTATTGCTGTAAAAAGATAATCCCTGACATCCTTCCTTGATATATCCAATGTAAGCTGATGTCGTGAAATAGCAGGTTTCTTTCCAGGAATCTCGATTACCCATTCCGGATGAGCTCTGTAGAGGTCGGAATCAGGGTTTACCATCTCAGGCTCTATCCATAGTCCGAACATGAGCCCCATCCTGTGGATTTTCCCGGAAAATGATGAAAGCCCATCAGGAAATACTTCTGGTGATACATACCAGTCACCAAGTCCCTTTGTATCATTCCTCCTTGATCCGAACCAGCCGTCATCGAGGACAAAAAGCTCAAATCCGAGCTCTGCAGCTTTTTCTGCAAGGGAAAGAAGCTTCTCTTCTTTTAGATTGAAATAGACAGCTTCCCAGCTGTTTATAAGGACTGGCCGTTTCTTGTATTTCCATTTTCCTCTTATAATGTGATTGTTTGTGAAATGATGGAAGGACAATGCAGCTTCTTCAATTGTCCTTGCGTATGTCGCGATAGCTTCTGGCGTATCGAAGTGCTCACCGCTTTTAAGCTTCCATTCGAAGGATGATGGATTTATCCCGCTTATTACCCTTGTCTTTCCAAATGGTGATACCTCCACAGTCTCTCTGTGATTCCCTGAATATATCAGATTGAAGCCGTAGATTTCTCCTGTCAGATTCCTTTCAAGGAAAATCAGCGGACTATGCTCATTGGATGTTACTCCAAGCTTGCTGTCGTTTACGATTATTCCCGGAAGAAGCTTCCTTCTGTTCTCCTGCCTTTCCCTTGCCCATGCCCCGTCGAATGTTATGAGTTCGAAATCATCATAAGGAAAATCCACGGAGAGGGAAGCAGCATTCCTTATCGTCATATCATTTTCTGAGTTATTCTCGATGGTTGCAGAGCGGAGTATCACATCATCCTTTTCATAAACTGTGTACCGCAGAACCACATCCAGATTGAGGGTTTCATCCGAAAGTCTTATTTCCAGCGTCTCCGTCTCCTCGTCAGCTTCGCTTGAGGCTGGAAATGAATAATCCTTTCCTTTATATATTCTGTAGTTTCTGAAAAGAAGCGAAAGTGTCTCAATGCCATGCCTGCTTTCAACCTCCAGTGCGCTTTCCCTCGTGTCTCCAGAAAGAGGAGTAGGGTATTCAGATAACAGATACTCTGGAAAAAGATGGGGATGGTCTTCATCGTAATATGGAATCGTTGTCATCACGATATCAGAGGATTCTGATAGATTTTCTATACCTGTAAGGTTTTCCAGCCTTTCACCGTAGTGAACATGGTCGACATGTCCTGTTTCAAGGACACGGAAAATATATGAGCTTCTGTCTGTTGTGATTATGAAATATCCTTTCTCTTCCCGGATCATAAGTCCTCCAGGAAGAGTATAGGATATAAAAGGGTATCTTTCACTCTTTTATTCGTTCAATAAGTCTGTCGATATGCTCATGTGTCAGAGCTGGATTGAGAAGAGTGAACTTAAGCATTGTTTTCCCTTCAAAGACGGTCTGTCCTATGACAACACCTTCGCTGAGAAGCCTCCGTCTCGTTTTCTTGTTCCTGTCATCTCCACCTCTGAGCGCAAATACTACCGAGCTCAGCTCCGGTTCAATAGGAGCAATGAAATCATCATCTCTGCTTATTCTCTCATAAAAGTATGCTGCGTTTCCGATGGAAGTATCCATTATTTTCCTGTAGCCATCCTCTCCGCGCATCCTGAATGAGATATATACCTTCAGAGCATCGAAGCGCCTTGTTGTCTGCATCGATTTCCCGACAAGATTGATATATCCATCCTCTTCATCCTCTTCTCTGTTGAGGTAATCCGCATGAAGCTGGAAAACATCCAGATTCTTTCCGTTTCTGACAAGAAGTGCTGAAGCGCTTATCGGAAGGAGGAACATCTTGTGGAAATCCACGGTAATCGAATCAGCCAGCGATAGATCTCCGATTCTTTTCCTGTAGGAGGATAGGATGGCCCCAGAGCCATATGCCGCATCTGCATGAAGGAACATTCCGAATTCATCAGCAATCTCCCTTAGCTGCTGGATATCATCTATTGACCCGAAGTCAGTAGTGCCGATTGTTGCTGCTATCAGGAATGGGTGAAGTCCTCTCTCATAATCTTCTCTGATTATTTCTCTGGCTTTCCCGATGTCGATTCTTTCCTTCTCATCAACAGGAAGCTTTACTACCGAATCGTATCCAAGGCCCATCATGTGGGCTCCTTTATCAAAAGAGAAATGAGATATTTCAGAGGTATAGAGCCTTAGCTTATAAAAATCGTCTGGAAGTCCATGCTTCTTCACATCTCTTCCAGTAAGCTTCTCAATGAACATATCCCTGAAAATGATTGCTGCAGAGATGTTGGACTGGCTTCCTCCTGATGTGAAGACACCATCTGAATCATCTGTATAACCGAAGAGACGGCAAAGTTCCCTTATGGTTCTCACTTCGATTTCAGTCGCAGCCGGACCTTGGTCCCAGCTGTCCATCGATGAGTTGAATGCCGCTATGATGAGCTCAGCTGCGATTGATTCAATCAGGGCAGGGGAGTGAAGGTGTGGCATATATGATGGAGACCAGGTTCTTAGCATGTGCGGGAGGATGTCGGTCTTTACTGATTCCAGGACATTGTCCCAGCCATCTCCATGCTCTGGTAAAAATGGCAGTTCTCCGATTCTCTTTCTCAGTTCATATGGATTGATGCCGGAGAATGCATCATCGGAGTCAATTGAGGAGATGATTGCATCCAGCGTTGAGATAATAGCGGCTCTGAAGGCCGCTATATCTTCTTTTTCTGATGAAAGGACTGTGTTATCTGAGTTCACTGTCAATTTCCTTGACAACAGATGAGAAGATGCTGAGCATTGTGTCGATTTCCTCATCTGTCACAGTAAGAGCGCAAAGGCATCTCATTACGCTTCCGTTTCTTCCGCCTTTTTCCATTACCAGCTTGTGTTCAAAGCATCTTCTCTGTACATCTGCAGCAATTGTCCCGGATGGCTCAGGGTGTCCCATTATATCTTTCTCGCCTTTGGGATCGATGAATTCAATTCCCTGCATAAGACCACGGCCACGGACATCCCCGATAATGGAGACTTCAGTCTTGAGCTTATCAAGGGCAGTTCTTATTTTCTCTCCCTTTCTTCTTACCTCTGCAAGGAACTCGGGTTTTGAGATTCTGTTTAGAACTACTGTTCCTGCCGCCATTGCCAGCTGGTTGCCCCTGAATGTTCCTGCATGAGCTCCTGCAGTCCATTTGTCCAGAGCTTTATTATATACAACCACGGACATTGGCTGGGAGCCTCCGATTGCCTTGCTCATGAGAATCACGTCAGGAATGATCCCGCTTTCCTCGAAGGCGAATACATTGCCGCTTCTTCCTATTCCGCACTGGATTTCGTCGACAATCATCGGGATATCGAGTTCCTTGGTGACACGGCGTATGGTCTGAAGGAACTTTGCAGGAGCCGGAACAACTCCTCCCTCTCCCTGTATCGGTTCGATGATAACAGCTGCAGGTCTGGATATTCCGCTCTCAGGATCCTTTAGAGCACGTTCAAAATATGCACATGCTGCATCTGTTCCTGCATCTCCTCCAAGGCCGAATGGGCATCTATATGAATTAGGATAAGGCATGAACTGAACACCTGGCATGAGGTTCTGTACCTTCGACTTCGCATTGAGGTTTCCCGTAAGGGCCATTGCTCCATGTCCCATACCATGATAGCCGCCGCTGAATGCAATTACGGTTCCCCTCCCGGTTGCAGTCTTGCAGAGCTTTATTGCAGCATCTACGGCATCTGTGCCGGATGGTGAGCAGAACTGTATCTTAACATTTCCCTGCATTTCCTCAGGGAGGATGGAGAAAATCGTCTCCACATACTTGTCTTTTACAGGAGTTGTCAGATCAAGGGTGTGAAGAGGTGCACCTGATGTGAGAAGGTCTATCATTGCTTTGTTGACCTCATCGTCATTGTGTCCCAGAGCAAGCGTTCCAGCTCCACAGAGGAAATCCAGATATCTGTTTCCCTCAACATCTTCAATCCATGATCCTTTTGCGCTTTTCAGTGCGAATGGAAACTTCCTAGGATAGCTTCTAGCAGATGACTCAAAGTCATTCTGACGACCGATGAACCACTCATTTGTCAGGTTTTTCTCGTTCACTCTCTTCGTCCTTCTATTCCATAAAATAATCTGTCTGGCTATGCCAGCCCTTTGTCATTAAGTCTCCTGAGATATCTCAGGGCCAAGGGAATAATAGCAGGGGGCAGTGGGTTTGGCTAGTATATTTTCCTTAACATTGCAGAAAGATTACTGTAGAATAAAAAAAGACGACACTCCGGCCGTCTCAATTTCTGCAGAATACAGGAATTAGATTAAGCATTCTCTGCTGTTTTGGATTCCTGGATCTCCTTCCTTCTTTCTTTGCATAGCTTGGAAACTTCAGTAAGCGCCTTTCGAGCCCTTGCCGCAGATGCCTTGATTCCTTTCTGTTCAAATCTTGTGCTTTCTGCAACGTATATCTCAAACTGTGCAACGAGCTCTTCATGAATCGACATGTTATTACCACCTCCCAATGGCCTTATTAAGATGAATCATAACACAAGGAGTTTGAATTTCAACAAAAAACCATCAGATTTTTGCAAGATTATGCATTTCTGCGATTCTGTTGTATTTTTACTTCAGCTGAATCCCTGAGAGTTTTACGAAAAGCCGCAATTCTGTCCTAGTTGCTACAATAACTCTTTCTTTATATTGTTAAGTCTGACAGCCATCAGTTTGAACGTTATGAATTTGGAGCGGTTATGATTGGAAAATATGCAAGAAGAGCAATGGTTATGGCTCTGGCTGCTTTCATGATTATTCCTGTATTTGGCGCTGAGAATCTGCAGCGTACATATACTTCCCGTGATTGGGAATATCAGCTTACGGATATGCTTGCTCGTGAATCTGGTGTTGTAGGAACTCCAGGAATATCCCCATTTCCGGCCAGTGGTCTTCTCATGGTTCTTGAAAGAATAAATCCGTCCTCCCTTTCATTGGAGAGCCGGGAGGATCTTGCAAGGCTGAAAGCTCATCTTTCCGGAGATAATGAGGCTGTTGTTTTTGAGTATGGCTCAATGAAGGTCGAAGCGGATGCTGCAGTGAATCTCCGGGCTGATATTGCCGATTACAGCCAGTTTGACTGGAGCAATCAGTGGGTTGACGGAAGGGGAGAGTATGCTGCTGACCGTCATAACGAGACAATTGTTCCTTTCAGGTATCAGACGCCTTTCCTTTCAGTTCTGATGAGGGTTTATTTCGGGTCCTGGTTTCAGCTTGAAGGAGGGATTGCTGTAAGCAACAACAATCATCATCTATATGAAAGCAGTCTTGGCTGGGTAATCAATAAATACAATGGAGAGCTGCTTACGCTTGGAATGCCGGACCAGTTTCCTTCTTCTCTTCAGTTTGATTTTCCATGGAGAGCTGGACTATCAGTGGGAAATGATTACTTTAGCTTCATTCTCGGCCGCTATCCCCATAGCTTTGGCTCCGGTGTTACCGGCAATCTTATCATCGGTGATAACTTCACCTATCAGGAGATTGCCCAGCTTACATTCATGAATAACTACTTCACCTATGGACTTTCAGTAACTAATTTCGATCAGCAGATTCCTGCTTCAATGGAAGGTCTTGGCGATAGCGAATATCCCAGCGACACGAGCTTTTCCCAGAGGGAATTCTCCGGTGACCAGCAGTATAGGATAGTGCATCGTTTCGATGTAAACATACTTGATAAGCTGCGCCTTACCTTTGATCTGGCCACTCTTTACAATACTGACAATGGATTTGACCTGAGATTCTTCTATCCATTCTTCATCCATCATAATCTCAGCAATTATACAAATGAGCCGCTGATGTCTTATTACGATGAGGCAAACAACATAATGGGATTCTCCGTTGAGGGGGCACTGCCTCTTGGTCTTTCCGCTTCTTTCTCATTTGTCCTTGACCAGGCTTCGACATATACGGAGAAAAAGGACACAGTCCCATCTGCATACGGCATGCTTGCAAATATAAAGCATACTGCGCGTATTCCTTCCGGACGTTTCAATTCATATCTTGAATTTGTTCTTACGAATCCATATCTCTACCTCAATGGCAAGTATTATGATGAAAACGGCGAGAAGCGCTATGAATACAACCTCGATTATATCGTAGGATATTACTCCATGAACCTCTCCGATGTCGGATACTCAGGCTTTATATCCGGGCCTGACAGCATTGTATTCTCTCTTGGAACCGAATTCATTGCAGATGCAGGATATAAGGTAGGGGGAAGCCTGACATACAGAATGCGCGGAGAAAATGGCTATAGAATAGCCTCTATGCGTATGGCAGATGGCGATCACAACCATACATATATCGATATGTCCAATGCGATATTCAGAGAAGGGGATAACGCAAGGGTTCCTTCGGGGGACTGGAATAAAGTCGAGCATATGATCAAGGCAGCTGCATATGGCTCATACACATTTGATGTTCCCAATATCGAAGTGTATGCAGGTGTCGCTTTCCATCTTTATTACAATTACGGAGGGTCTTCCGATCAGGACGGTGTCTTCAGGCCACAGGCAATGATCGGGGTCAAATGGACAGGTCTGGACAATTCATGGTGGAGAAAATAGGCGATACACATTTTCATTGGATATATGCTACTCTTCATTTCATGAAACACCGGATTATGGCTATTGTGCTGGCTTTTGTCTTTCTTGCTGTCGGAATGCCCCTTTTCTCTGCTCCAGAGACTGGAAGTGTGAATTACTATGCTTCCATGATGGATGATGAAGCTTATGCAGGGCTTCTCAAGTATGTTTTTGATGGCGGGGACCTTGATGGCGTCGCTGATCTTTATTTCGCTCTTGAGAGCCATATGGCCGATTCGGATTATGAGGATTGGATGAAAGCAGCTGCCCTTGGAAGGGCTGGCCTGATCTGCGGCCGCTACGCCGAACAGTGCGGCGATGAGAGCCAGGCTGCTGATTTCATGGAAATGGCTGATGGTCATATAGCTGAAGCAAAGGAGCTTGGTGCTCCTGAATCAGCAACTGGTGTTCTTGAAGCTCTCTCGCTTTCCTTCTGGTATCTTATTGATGGTTCGCTTTCAAAGGGAATGAAATTCCCCGGAATGGTTGATAAGCTCTATAAAGCCCATCCTGAGGATTTCCATGTACTTCTTCTTGAGGCTGACAGATATCTTCATTCTCCTGGCATTGCAGGGGGTAACAAGAAGAAAGGGCTTGCACTTTTTCAGGAAGCTGAGATTATTATGGATAGAGACGGAGCTGCTATATGGGATAGATTCTCTATTTATAGCGGGCTTGCAGTCGGTTATGATAAGGCGAAGGAAAAAGAGAAAGCTGGATACTATGCGTTGAAAGCTGCTGAGATATATACAGCTGATGAGACTGTTAATGAGCTTGTTGAGAAGTATACATGATTCAGCAGGCTGTTCCTTGGAAAGGGAATTTTGATATTGGGTTTTATTTATGAAGATTCTTCTAGTTCTAGAACAATTTGATGGTGCCAATAATGGCAATACTATATCGGCCAGGAGGCTTGCTGCAAATCTTAGGGATAGGGGGCATGAGGTAAGGATAGCGGCCTCTGGTGCGGATACCGATGAAAAATGGGGATTCGGAGAGTTCCATCTTCCTATTTTCGATAAACTGATCACAGCTCAGGGATTTGTCTTCGGACGTCCGGACAGAGAAAAGATGAAGGAAGCTGTTTCCTGGGCTGATCTGGTGCATATAATGATGCCATTTCCTCTGAGCAAGCTTGCGGTGAAGCTTGCAATGGAGATGAATATACCATGTACAGGAGCTTTCCATGTCCAGCCTGAGAATATATGGTTCTCAGTAGGTCTTGGTAACTTCATGCCGATAATCAACTTCACATACTGGCTTGGAAAGAAGTACATCTTCAGGTATTTCCATTACATCCACTGCCCGAGCAAGATGATTGCGAATCAGCTTACGAATCATGGGTATAAGGCGGAAATACGTGTTATTTCAAATGGAATCTCCCCTGTTTTCAAGTACCACAAATCGGAAAAGCGTCCGGAGTTCAGAGGTAAGTTCGTTATCGTTATGAGCGGACGTTACTCACATGAGAAGCGTCAGGATGTTCTTATCGAAGCTGTCCGCAGATCAAAGTATTCCGATAGAATACAGCTTTATCTTGCAGGGCAGGGACCTGTGAAGGCAGAGTATGAGAAGCTTGGTTCGACGCTCGCAAATCCTGTCATCATGAAATTCCTTTCATGCGATGAGCTTATCCAGCTTTTCGGTGAATGTGATCTATATGTTCATGCATCCGATGCCGATATTGAGGCAATCAGCTGCATGGAGGCATTTGCATCCGGGCTTGTCCCGATAATAGCAGACAGTCCTCGTTCTGCTACTCCTCAGTTTGCTCTTGATGAAAGATCCCTCTTTAAGGCTGGGGACAGCCAGGATCTTGCGGATAAGATTGACTGGTGGATCGAGCATGAGGATGAGAGGAAAAGAATGGAGTATCTGTATGCAGAAGAGGCAAAGGAATATGCTCTTGATAAATGCGTAGACAGAATGCTCGATATGTTTGCCGATGAGATACACCGCTGCTCCCGTCCTGTTCCGGAAGCAGCTGAGCTATATGGGAAAGCCGATTAGGCTTTCCTTATTTTACGATAGGTGAGGATGAAAGCTGCCTTATGATGTATCCTTCTTTAAGAGGATAGGCGCATCTGATGTATCCGATGTGTCCATGGTCAAGCTTTTCAGTCTCATTCATATTCTCGTCAAGAAGGGTCACTTCAGGTGAAAGCAGTGGCACATCAGGACCGATGAACTCAAGGTTCTCCGGTTTTATCTGATTGCGGATATCAACTTCATAGACATCATCCCCGATCCTCTTTCCGATGATTCCGAGGAACATATAGTTTCTTTCATAGCCATAGCTTGTCGGCCTCGAAACATCTGACGCACCGTCAACAGGTCCTCTTGAGAAGAAGAATCCGGTTGTATACTCCCTGTGAGAGACATCGAATAGGTCTCTTTTATACCTGTCAGCATCAGGGTCATTGTCTATTGCCTTCCGGTATGCTCTGGTCACTACTGCAACGTAGTAGATTGATTTCATCCTTCCTTCGATCTTAAGGGATGAAAGCCCTGCATCCTCAAGTTCTTTCACATGATCTATCATGCACAGATCCTTGGAGGAGAGTATTGTCGTATAGCCATCTTCTTCGCTGATGGGGTAGTAGATACCTTTTCTTTCCTCTTCTTCCAGGGCGTAGTGAAGCTTGTAGTTCCATCTGCATGTATGAGAGCAGTCTCCGTAATTTCCGCTCCTTCCCGCTAGGTGTGCAGAGATAAGACAGCGTCCTGAATAAGCCATGCACATTGCACCATGAACAAAGGCTTCAAGTTCTATATCCGGTACCCTGTCTCTGATTCTTCTGATGTCATCAAGGCTTGCCTCCCTGCCTAGTATGACACGCGAGAATCCCATGCTCTTATACATCTTAACGCTCTCGGAGTTTATGCACGATGCCTGTGTTGAGAGGTGGAGCTCTTTCTCAGGGAAGTTCTTCTGCAGGAAAGGAACCAGACCGATATCAGAGATTATGAAGGCATCGAATGGCCATGCTCTTATTTCATCTGTCATAGTCTCGATTTTCTCTATATCCCGCTGATGAAAGAGTATATTCATCGTGCAGTAGATGCGTTTGCCTGTCTTTTCCTTGAGTGCTTTTACCTTATCGATTTCTTCCTGAGTGAAATTACCCGCGTTGCGGCGCAGGGAGAACTCAGTCATTCCCATATACGCCGCATCCGCGCCATAGCTGAAAGCTGTCTGCAGCTTGTCATAGTTTCCTGCAGGGGATAGTAGCTCTATTGCCATCTCATTACCTTTTCAAATGCCGCTACCTGCTTGATAGCTTCTTTTTCCTTCTCTTCGTCAGCTTTTTTCTTTCTTTCATCCTGAAGAGCTTTTAGAATGGACTTCTCAAGTCTTTTTGAGCTCTCGTCGGGGAATGCGATCCTGATTACTTCGGATATATCCGAAACAGGATGGAAGATTACATCACCCTTGACCTCCTCATCAAGTTTCTCCAGATCGATTCTGTTGCGTTCTGGAATGATGATTTCTTTTATGCCATTCCTTCTTGCGGCAAGAACCTTTTCCTTCAGGCCCCCGATCGGCATTACCTTTCCCGTCAGCGTCAGCTCTCCTGTCATAGCAAGTCCAGGCTTGATGGTCTCATCCCTGAACATTGACCAGAGGGCAGTGAACAGCGTGATGCCGGCAGATGGTCCATCCTTCGGTGTTGCTCCCTCCGGAATATGGATATGGACAGTATCATCTTCAAAGAATGAGAGATCCAGACCTCTGAGGTATGCTTCCTTCTTAAGAGAGGACCACGCTATTGAAACCGATTCCTGCATTACTGAGCCAAGCTGTCCGGTTACTTTCAGTTCTCCTTTCATCGGAAGCGATTCTGCTTCAATCAGAAGAACATCGCCTCCCATGCTTGTCCAGGCAAGACCGATAGCTGTTCCAGGCTTATCTGCTTTGATTATATCATCTGCAGGGAAGATGGGTTTTCCGAGATATTTCTCTACATTCTTTCCCTTTACATATACAGGGAGCTTCATTCCATCTTCCTTTTCAAGGATCTCAAGCGCGACCTTCCTCATTATCTTGTCTATCAGCTTCTCGAAGTTCCTTACTCCTGCTTCTCTTGCATACTCCTCCGCTATCATAGAGAGAGCCTTGGCATCGAAGCGTATCTCCTTCCTGCTCAGCCCATTCTTCTGAAGAAGGCGTGGAACAAGGTAATCATGCCCGATGTGTATCTTCTCATTGGGCGTGTATCCGGAAAGCTCAATGATCTCCATTCTGTCAAGGAGGGGCTCCGGAATCCTTGAAGGATCATTTGCCGTTACTATGAAAAGCACGTTGGACAGATCATATGGAAGATCGATGTAGAAATCCTGGAAGCTCGTGTTCTGTTCCGGATCAAGAACCTCAAGAAGCGCGGAGGCCGGGTCTCCCTGATAGGATTCTCCCATCTTATCTATCTCATCTATGAGAATTACAGGATCAGGAACACCTACGGTTTTCATTGCCTGTATTATCTTTCCGGGCATTGCTCCCACATAGGTTCTCCTGTGTCCCTTGATCTCAGCCTCATCACGCATTCCGCCAACGCTGAAACGGAAGATCTTCTTTCCAAGAGCTCTTGCGATGGAATATCCGATTGAGGTCTTTCCGACTCCCGGAGGACCTGCAAGACAGATTATCGCACCTTTTCCATTTCCGGCTTTCAGTCTTGAGGCAAGGAATTCCTCGATTCTTTCCTTGACTTCCTTCATGCCATAGTGGTCGTGCTCAAGGACGCTTTTCACCTTCTTTATTGAGTAGTCCGGAGCTTTCTCCTCAAAGGAGAAAGGAAGCGCAAGTATTGTCTCTATGTAGAGCTTTGTCATTGCGTATTCAGGATTCATCGTCTCCAGGCCGGAGAGTTTATCGAGCTCCTTGTTTACCTGCTCACGGTATATATCCGGAAGCTTCTTTTCCTTCGCCCTTGTCCAGAGATCATCGCTCTCGCTCTTTCCTCCGTCTTTTGAAGCGCGCCCTGTTATTTCATAAAGCTCATTGTTAAGAGCCCTGATCTGCTCCCTGAGAAGCTGCTCGCGGTTGCGGTTCTTGATTTTATCATAGATTTCCTGCTTTATCGCATTCTCCTTATCTATGATATCCTTCTCGGCTGCAATGTAGGAGAGAAGCTTTTCGATTCTCTCCTTCGCGCTCTTTGTCTCGAGTACATCCTGAAGGAATGTCCCAGGGGCATTTATAGCACTTGCCGCATAGAATGAAAGCAGTGACGGATCATCTATATTAGAGATGTTCACGTCGGTAGCGAATGAGAAGAGGTTCGTTGACTGGCTAAGCGCGGTGACGGTATCTCTGAGGACGCGCACATATGATGCTGTTTCCCTTGGATCTGCCGGAACATTGTCCGGATCGGGTGAGAACTCTGCATATGCAAGCTGCCCATCAATATCCATCCTGTCGATTCTCACACGCTGAAGCGTTGATACAAATACATGTATGCAATTATTCGGAAGCTTGATGTATCTAGATACTCTGGCAAGCGTTCCGATACTCTTATACCCACCTGCCTGATCCTGAAGAAGAGCGACAAAAGTCCCATTACCTTCTATGACCTTTGTGATTATCTGGACATCCAGCGGCCGGCCGATAAGCAGTGTTGTGAAGGTCTCAGGGAAAAGAGGTCTTTCAAGAAGAGGCAGGACTATTGCTCTCTCTGGCATTTTTTCCTCTGTATTGGTAGTTTCAAGATTATCAGTATTGTCCATTAATTCTCCCTCGCATGAATAATTTAATTGGATAATCCCCATCCGGCAAGGAGTTATCTTATTCCTTTTTGTGTTATGGGCAAAACTCCATTTTCCTGATATTGACTATACTTCATTGGTTATGAACAATCGTATTATATGCAAAGAGAGGTTGATAAACATCCTTGGGAAGAGCTTGACAGATTCCGGGGAACGGTTGTTAGGGGTAAATGGCCAACGCTTCCAGAGCTTCTGAGGCTTTCGGAGATAAAATTTGGCAGCAAGGTCGCTTTCTCTGTCTTCCAGGGAAAGGAAAAGATCTCATATTCATTTACTGAAGTGCTGCAGACAGCAATGCATGAAGCAGCGTATCTCAGACATGCTGGAATAAAAAAAGGCGACAAGGTAATGCTCATGGGAAAAAACAGTCCGGACTGGGCACTTGCTTACTTCGCCATTCCCGAGTCCGATGCTATTTCGGTCCCGATGGATAGCCAGATGCGTGCTGACAAATGCGTGAGGCTAGCAAAATTCGCAGATGTCAGATTCGTTGTTGCAGATACCCAGATCCTTTCAATGCTTAAAGCAGAGGACGAAGAATGGTTCTCTTCGCTTCTCGGAGCTGCCTCCCTTGATGGAAAAGGCGACTGGATGAGGTTATCAGAGGCACAGGATCCTTTTGGGGAACTCCCGACAGTGAAAGAGGAGGATACAGCCGCTATACTCTTCACATCAGGTACAACAGGTAATGAGAAAGGAGTTGTGCTTACACATAGCAATATAACTTCTGATGTATATATGACAGTCAATGAGGTAAAGATGCTCAGCGAGAAGGATGTGACATATGCACTTCTTCCGCTTCACCACAGCTATTGCTGCACAGCTGTTCTTCTGGAAGCAGTGAGAATAGGAGCTGAGTGTCTTTTTGGTCATGGCTTTGCTGTTTCAAGGATGCTTGATGACCTGAAGCGCGGCGGGGTTACTGTATTCATGGGAATTCCTCTTCTTTATAACAAGCTCCTTGCCGGAATAATGGCGAAGATAAAGGAAAAGGGGAAGGCTGCTTATGGGTTTATCCGCGGAATGATGGAAATCAACAGCATTCTCCATAAACTTTCAGGCAAGTCGCCTCTAAGGGGATTTTTCCAGCGTGCTGTGACCTCAAAGGCCGGACTGGATAAGATAAGGCTTCTTATATCTGGAGCTGGTCCGCTTTCCCCGAAGGTTGTCTGGGCTTACCATGGGCTTGGCCTTGAATTCATCCAGGGATATGGCCTTACTGAAGCTTCTCCGATCGTTACACTCAATCCTCCAGAACGCTTTAAGACAGCTTCAATCGGACATGCGCTTGCATTTATCGATCTCGCGATCTGTGACAAAGATGCAGATGGAGTAGGTGAGATAAGAATCAAAGGACCCAATGTATGCCAGGGATATTACAAGGATGAGGCAAATACCAGGGCGCTTTTTGATGAGAACGGCTATATGAGGACAGGAGATCTCGGATATATCGACAGGGATGGTTATGTTTTCCTGAAAGGAAGGGCAAAGAACATAATCGTTACCGAAGGCGGAAAGAACGTATTCCCAGAGGAAATTGAGGATATGTTCCAGCTTGAAGATATTGTCGGCCAGATTCTTATCAGGGGATACCAGAAGAATCCTGCTCTTCCTGGAGAATCCGTGGAGGCTGTGATCTATCCTGATCCGGATGTCTCGAAAGGCATGAGTGCGGAGGATGTCAGAAAGAAGATTGACAGCATCATCTCATCGGTCAATAAGAATCTTGAAAGCTTCCAGAAAATAGAGAAGGTGACAATCCTCGATGCTCCAATGGAGGAGACTACAACCAGGAAGATCAAAAGAGGGAAGGTCGCCAGATAAAGAAAGTCCGGCTTTTACAAGCCGGAATGACTCAGTTCTTCTTCAGAAGATCTCTGATTTCAGTAAGCAGCTGGATGTCTGCAGGAGGTGCAGCAGCGGCTGCTTTTGCTTTTTCCGTTTCAACCTTCTTCTTTGCTGTCTCTGCAAGTTTGTTGAATGCCTTTATCATGATAAAAAGCGCAAATGCAATGATGATGAATGAAATGATTGAATTGATGAATGCACCGTAGCGGATAGCAACCTCCGGAGATGTTTCTGTTGCATGCCGCAGAACTATCTGAAGCTCTGAGAAGTCAACTCCGCCGACGAGGACTCCGATTATCGGATTGATGATATCATTTACAAATGAGTTGATGATTGCTGTGAATGCAGCACCTACTGCAATGCCTACTGCCATATCGAAGACATTGCCGCGTGAGATGAATTTCCTGAATTCAGCAAAGAATCCTTTTTCTTTCATGTTTTCCCCTATCCAGATTAGAATACAGAGGAGAAGTATATAGAGTTGCAGTTATTAAGAAAAGACTTTCTTCCCAAAGAGGACCATCCCTGCCCGCATCTGAATCTGGCTTAATATCCGTTCAGAACCGGTCCTGAATACTTCACCTTGTCTGATGAGGTGAATATAATCACCAGCAGGTTCTCAAAATGAAGACTTCAGGACTTGCTAATACACATCGGGATATATTGAACGGGCCAATGCTTAGCGGGATAGTGTTGTTTGCGCTTCCGATTGCCCTGAGCAGCATTCTGCAGCAGTTATTCAATTCAGTGGATGTTGCTGTTGTCGGACATTTTGCCTCGGATGCAGCAGCTGCGACAGCCGCTGTAGGATGCAATGGTCCGATTATAAACATGATCATCAACCTGTTCGTGGGCATCTCTGTCGGTGCGAATGTCGTCATTGCAAATTACATCGGACAGGGGGATAGGAAAAAGGCTTCAAGTGCCGTGCATACCTCAATGACAGTGGCTTTGATAAGCGGTATATTCCTCCTTTTTTTTGGCCTCTTGATTTCACGGCCCATACTTGAGCTGATGAATACTCCGGAAGATGTGCTTGATTATGCTGTTGACTATCTGAGGATCTATTCCCTAGGGCTTCCTTTTGTCATGATCTATAATTTCGGATCGGCAATCCTCAGATGCATAGGTGATACAAAGCGCCCTCTTTTCTGCCTTATAATCTCAGGTGTTCTCAATGCCTTCCTTAATCTCTTCTTTGTAATCGTATTCCACCTTGATGTTGAGGGAGTTGCAATTGCTACCGTGATATCCAATATTGTAAGTTCGATGCTTGTCCTTCTTTTCCTGATCCGTGAAAAGAGCGAGATCCATCTGGATATCAGAAGGCTGCATATTGATAAACATGATTTCTCAAGGCTGATGAAGATCGGTCTCCCTGCGGGTATCCAGTCTGTAGTATTCTCGATAAGCAATGTTTTCATTCAGTCCGTTCTGAATCGTTTCGGAACAGATGCTGTTGCAGGTTCAGCTGTCACTCTGAATTATGAAAACACCACATATTTTACAATCTCCGCATTCTCGCAGGCGACAATTACATATACAAGCCAGAACTACGGAGCCGGGCGCTATGACAGATGCAGGAAAGCATTCAGGATAAGCCTCCTGATGAGCCTGCTTGTAGCAGGGGTCCTGAGCAATACATTCAAAGCAGGCCATGATATATTCATCTCTGTCTTTACATCTGATCCTTCTGTGGCCGAGTATGCGTATGTGCGGATGCAGTATCTTTTCATGTTCTATCTGCTGATATCCGCTTATGAAATACCGGGAGCTGCGCTAAGAGGAAGAGGACATTCGCTTGCTCCTGCTTTGATTACGGTGTTCGGAACTTGTGTCTTCCGCCTCTTCTGGGTCTATATTGTCCCTGAACTGAACCCGTCTCTCGGAGCCCTTTACATGGTTTATCCGATTTCCTGGCTGCTTACAGGGATTATTGTAGGTATTACGTACATTGTGCTGTCGGGAAGGGAATACAGAAAGGCTAAATAAATCAGCGCTTTTAATTGAATTCAGCGTGGCCATATGCTAAGATTCCGCTGACGGAGGGCTGAGAATGTCATCAATCTATACCATGAACTGAAAACTTGCTGATTCTGGAGGATCTGATGTATTTGCAGCTTGAATGTATTTCTTTTTCATACCCCGGTGCAGGGTTTCCGATATTTTCGGATTTATCTTTATCATTCTCAGAGGGCTGGACTGTAATAGCTGGAGCAAATGGCACCGGCAAAAGTACGCTTATGTCCATAGCCGCCGGATTAATACAGCCTGATTCAGGGCGTGTAAGAAGAAGTGGCGAAGTCATAGTGTGTCCTCAGGTTTTCGGTGGACTGGAACCGGAAGACTGGGGCAGTATTTTTTCCAATGACAACAATACCGGGCGGCTGAAATCCATACTTTCAATATCCGATGAGATGATAGAACGGGAATATACTCTTTCCGGTGGAGAAAAAAAGAGGCTACAGCTTCTTTCTGCGCTATCCCATTCTCCAGAGATCCTTATTCTGGATGAGCCTACCAATCATCTTGATGGATACAGCAGGAATCTCATGGTTGAAGCTCTACGTGCATTTGATGGAATCGGGATCATCATAACGCATGACAGAGCATTTGCTTCTGCACTCTCTTCCAGAACAGTGCTTCTTGACCGCAGTATGGATGAGGCGGCTTCTGCGGAGATTATCCCGCTTCCCCTTGCAGAAGCCCTAGATGAAAGCGAGAGACGAAGGAAAGCCGGCCGGGCAGCATATGAGAGTATTTCAGATGCTGCAGCGGCGGAGGATTTGATAGCTCGGAGGCTCAGCGAGAGAAGTCATGAAAAACAGAAAGCCTTGTCCAAGAAAGGAATAAGCAGCAAGGACCACGATGCGAAAGCGAAGATCGACGGAGCCAGGCTGACGGGAAAAGATGCCTCACTTGATGGAGCCATAAGGAATCATCTATCCCGTTCCAGACAGCTTGATGAGAAGCTTTCCTCGGTCAGAAAGCCATTGCTGAGGAAAGAAGGGCTGACGCTTATGGATGGCATGTATGTCCCTGATTTATCTTTTCCTGAAAGCATTCTCTATATAGGGGACTATTCTCTATCTGTCCCGTCTCTTTCAATAAAGGCCGGATCCCATATTGCCATTACCGGAATGAACGGAAGCGGCAAGACTCTTTTTCTCAGATCCTTTTATACGTACTTATCCGAGCATGGAAAGCAGCATTATGTTCTGTATCTTCCGCAGGAATTCAGCAGCAGCGAAACAGAAGCACTCCTTTCCGCTTTCCGGTCTCTTGATGATGAAGAGCGGGGTCTTGTTCTTTCCGACATGTACAGAATGGGATCGAATCCTTCTGCATTGTTCTCCCCAGCCTCTCTGAGTCCAGGGGAGATGAAGAAGCTTGCTATAGCGCTTTCGAGAAAGGATGGACGCTCAGTGCTTCTGATGGATGAACCTACGAATCACCTCGATATAGTTTCAATGAGAATACTTGAGAAAATGCTTCGGGATGATGGAAAGGATCTTACGATGATTCTTATAAGCCATGATGAGGCATTTCTTGCATCCTGTACCGATACTTCATGGAGGATTGAGAGGTCTGGAAATGAAGGCAGGCTGATGGTGTTGTCATTATAGGGGATAGCTGCAAGTCTGTAAGCTGCTATAATATAACCCACTAACCTATAATATTATAGCTGTATATATATATCTTATATAGCCCGGAGGGAAGGAGGCGCCATGATTTCATACAGGATCGTTACGGAAGAAGATGCGGAGGCTTATCTTGAATTCTTCAGGAAAGTTGTCTCTGAGACGGATAACCTTGCCTGTTCTCCAGAGGATGCAGAAAAAATGACGGTTGAGGATGAACGTGATTTCATAAAGGCAGCAGCTGCATCCGGCTCGGTTTCAGTGGCAGCTTTCGATAAGGATACTATCCTTGGTTCCTGCGATATCCGGATCTCTGCAAGAAAGAGGCTGAGGCACAGGGGAGAAATGGGTATTGCTGTAAGAAGAGAATGCTGGGGATCTGAGGTAGCTGGCAGAATCCTTAGCCTTGCACTGGCCGAAGCAAGGAAAAGAGGTGTTAGGAAAATTGATCTTACAGTCCGTTCCGACAATGAAAGAGCAAAAGCATTTTATAAAAAGAACGGCTTCGGGTATGCAGGCTCTGACCGGATGCTTTTCTGCATCGATGGTGAGTATGCTGACGGAGAGAGGTATGAGCTGATTCTCAGCTGAGGTCTTCTGCCTTTTTTCAGGAAACTGATTTTCTCATTTGATTGCAATTGTTTTTCAGTACATCATTATGTAAGTACTTGGGAGGATGATGTGGGATTGTATTTAGGTGTTGATCTTGGGACATCTGCAGTTAAGGTTATATTGAGCGATGCTGATGGTACTGTTCTTAATACAGCAACCAGAGAGTATGAACTGCATTTTCCACATCCCGGCTGGGCGGAAGAGGATCCATCTGATTGGTGGAATATGACGAAGGAAGGTATAAAGGAAGTCCTTCAAGGGTATCCCGCCTCTGATGTGAAAGCATTGGCTGTTGCTGGGCAGATGCATGGTCTTGTGACACTTGATGAAAATGATGAGGTCATCAGACCTGCTATATTATGGAATGATGGCAGATGTGACAAGGAAACAGATTATCTGAATAATACAGTTGGCAGGGATTATCTATCTGCACATTCGGCTAATATTGCCTTTGCCGGTTTCACTCTGCCGAAGATTCTCTGGATGAAGAACAATGAAAAAGAGGCTTTTGATCGGATAAGGAAGATAATGCTCCCTAAGGATTACATCAATTACAGGCTCACGGGGGTATTTGCGACGGATTTCTCCGATGCTTCCGGTATGCTTCTGCTTGATGTGAAGAACAGGTGCTGGTCTTCCGAGATGATTGCCCTTGCAGGTATTCATCGTGATATGCTGCCTGATCTGTATGAAAGCTATTGGAAAATAGGGACAGTCAAGGAAGATGCTGCTGTAGAACTTGGGCTTGGAAGCAGCGTAGCTGTAGCAGCGGGAGCTGGCGACAATGCTGCGGCAGCTATCGGAACGGCAACAGTCGGGAATGGCAGATGCAACATCAGCCTAGGAACCAGCGGCACGATATTCATATCATCAAAAGACTTCATTATTGATAAATTCAATGCCCTTCATAGTTTTGCACATGCAGATGGAAACTATCATCTTATGGGATGCATGCTTTCGGCAGGATCTGCCAGCAGATGGTGGATGCAGAATGTTCTTGGAACGCATGATTATTCTGCGGAAGAGGCTCTGATAAGCGATGACAGACTTGGAAAGAACAATGTGTTCTTCCTCCCGTATCTTATGGGGGAACGCAGTCCTATCAATGATACCGATGCCAGAGGTACATTCACCGGAATCAGCATGGATACGGTTAAGTCCGATCTCACGCAGAGCGTACTTGAAGGCGTTGCTTTTGCCTTCCGTGATAGCTTCGAAGTTGCCAGATCGCTTGGCCTTGCTATCAGCAGAAGCACTATATGCGGCGGAGGAAGCAGAAGTCCTTTATGGCGGAAGATCATTGCCAATGTGCTTGCCATTCCTCTTGATATCCTTGAGACAGAACAGGGGCCGGGATTTGGTGCTTGTATTCTTGCTATGGTTGCGGATGGACGTTTCTCTTCTGCTGAGGAAGGGGCTATGAAGCTTGTGAAGATCAAGGAGACGATTTATCCGGATGAAAAGCTTGTCAGAGCTTATGATGAACGCTATTCAGAATTCAGGGAAATCTATCCGTCGATGAAGGATTTATTCAGGAAGCTGGCTGGTAAGTGAAAAATAGCCCTCATTCCTGACTGATGAGACTCTGGTAATAGGCAATAGTGTTGTTGAAAAGGCGAATCACGGGAGTGGGGGATAGATTAATGTTTTCCTCCGGGACACTGTGAACTTATTCTTCAGATCATTAGTATGATTGTAGCGGAAAGCGAGCAGAAGATTCCGTCAGTATCATCCAGATACCTTTGTCATCTTCTGCCGAGGGAACATATCACCTTATGAAATTGGTCAGGATTTTTGGATTGTCTGGATGTTCGAGTCCTTTTGTTCTGCCTATTTCTATGCATTTGAGAAGCCATGCCATGTTCTTCCCGATGTTTCTCATGGTCATAATGCCTTCCTCATCCTGCAACACCTCATCTGGATTGTTGCCATAGACATGATTCCAGTATGTTGATGATACGACAGGCATTGATGATATCGTGAAATACTTGTTTATTACATCGAAAGACGCTGTTGTCCCAGCTCGCCTTGCGCTGAGAACTGCTGCTGCAGGTTTGTATGCGAATGCTTTCCCGCCAGAATAGAATGCTCTGTCCATGAATGTCAGCAGTCTCCCGCTCGGATGGGCAAAATATACAGGTGATCCGAAGATGAATCCATCGGCATTCTCTGCTTTATGTACGAATTCGTTGACTTCATCGTGGAATACGCATTCTCCATCAGTTCTGCATTTCCTGCATGCGAGGCAGTCTGGCAGAGCCTTGTTTCCGATGAAGATATCCTCTGTTTCTATTCCTTCTTCTCTGAGTGCCTCTGCAACAATCTGCAAAGCCTTGCCTGTACAGCCATCGCGTCTGGAACTGCCATTAACCAGAAGTACTTTCATTTCCTTATTTCTCCTGTCAATGAATTTATTGCTGCTTTTGATATAAGGCAATGGAACATACAGTATGGTTTTGTGGATTATTGCTTGGTTTCAGTATCGTGGACTGATGGAGAAGCAGCAAAGAATTTTAATAACTGCCTACTAATCGGTTTTTATGGTTTTCTCGATGTCTGATGTATGGTTTATGTACTATCATAAAAATGTGAGTAGATTGAATCCTTCTTGGACAGATATGTTTTCTTCTGTGATTCTTGCCCGGGGGTATAATTATTATATTTCTGGACATGTTCTGGAGATTGAAGAAAACTCTGAGGGCTATACGGCGACAGTAGAGGGGGCAGAGACCTATACTGTAACTTTAAATATTAATGCGGGGGAGCTAATTGATGCTGATTGCTCATGCCCATATTCCGCTGATGGAAATTCTGGATCTTTACAGAATTGTGTGGGATTTATACCTGTAAGGACCCCTGAGAGAAGCAAACATAATCTTCAAGAAGAAGTATTCAGTATCCCTGTAGCCATAGGCTTTTCTCCGTATTGTCTTGATCATATTGTTGATTCCCTCAACCCTTCCGGATGAGATTGGGAACTTTGCATGATAGACAATTCCCATAAGATGCCTCTGTACCGTATCACAGAAAGAAAAAATCTCCGGGACTCCGCTCTGCATGGCAAGCTTCATCCATGTCTTCATCCCCTTATACAGCTGTGTGATGCTTGTGACAGAGTAAGCAAGATTGAATTGTTCGAGAAGGAGATAGCAGACAGA